>NZ_JAAGLR010000782.1 GCF_010548245.1 Streptomyces sp. SID11385 | reverse complement strand
TGGGGGCGGCCGCCGCTGCGGGGCGCGGCCCGTGTGCCGGGGCGGGGGGCGGGGTGGGGTTGGTTGTCGGGTGGTCGTCCACGTGGCGCACCTTATGCGGGGCGGAGGGGTGGTGGGGGTGGGGCGGGGTGGGGGAGGGGGGAGGGGGCCCCGCCCCGGCGCTGGCACAATGCGGGGATTGTTCCGGTTGGACCGAAGGAGAGCCGCATGACACAGGTGAAGCTGACCACTAATCGCGGGGACATCGTGCTGGCGCTCGATGCGGAGAAGGCGCCGCAGACGGTGGCGAACTTCGTCCAGTACGTCGAGGACGGGCACTACGACGGGACGATCTTCCACCGCGTCATCGACAACTTCATGGTGCAGGGCGGCGGTTTCGACGCGAAGATGGTGCAGCGTCCGACGCGGGCCGCCGTGCCGAACGAGGCGGACAACGGGCTGAAGAACGACACGTACACCGTGGCGATGGCCCGGACGAACGACCCGCACTCCGCGACGGCGCAGTTCTTCGTCAACGTCGCGGACAACGACTTCCTCAACCACAGCGGCAAGAACCCGCAGGGCTGGGGGTACGCGGTCTTCGGCCAGGTCGTCGAGGGGCGGGACGTGGTTGACGAGATCAAGGTGGTGCCGACCGGGATCAAGAACGGGATGCGGGACGTGCCGAAGAACGATGTCGTCATCGAGCGGGCCGAGATCGTCGGCTGACGGCGGTTCACCTCGCGTTGAACGGCGCGGCAGGGGCGGGCGGGCGCGGGTGCCTGTCCGCCCCTCGGCGTTCCGGGCCGGCCTTCGCCGCGTACGGGCCTCCGGCGTTCCCGGGCCTCACGGCTTCCGGCCCCTCCCGCGTTCCCGGCGCCCGTCGCTGTTACTGGCCGCCCCGCCATTCCGCGGGAACTGCCCGGCGCCCGTCCACCCGCGCACCCCGGCCCCCAGCCCCCTACCGCCGGTAACAAGTCCCGTCCGACCCCTACCCATGAGTACGGGTCTGTTCTACGCTCCGATCGTGCCAGTGATTGCTGGCAGCATCGTCGGGAGAGTGCGGGAGGCGGCTCGATGGCGAAGTCGATGGCGGAGACAAGCAGCGGCACCCATGTGCGGGTGGCCGTGGTCGGTTCGGGGTTCGGGGGGCTCGGCGCTGCCGTGCGGCTGCGGCGCGAGGGGGTGACCGACTTCGTCGTCCTGGAGCGTTCCGGCTCCGTCGGCGGGACCTGGCGCGACAACACGTATCCGGGCTGCGCCTGTGACGTGCCCTCGCACCTGTACTCCTTCTCCTTCGCGCCCAACCCCGAGTGGCCGCGCACCTTTTCGGGGCAGCCGCACATCCGCGCCTACCTGGAGCGCGTCGCCGACACCTTCGGCCTCCGCCCGCACCTGCGCTTCGACAGCGAGGTGCGGCGCATGCGCTGGGACGGCGAGCGGATGCGCTGGGAGCTGGACACGGCCTCGGGCCCGTACACCGCCGACATCGTCGTCTCGGCGACAGGGCCGCTCTCCGACCCGAAGATCCCGGACATCCCGGGGCTCGACACCTTCCCCGGGAAGGTCTTCCACTCGGCGCGCTGGGACCACGACTACGAACTGCGCGGCAAGCGCGTCGCGATGATCGGCACGGGCGCCTCGGCGATCCAGATCGTGCCCGCGATCCAGCCCGAGGTCGAGCGGCTCACGCTCTTCCAGCGCACACCCCCCTGGGTCATGCCCCGGATGGACCGCGAGGTCAGCGGCCTGGAGCGGCGCTTGCACCGCGCGCTGCCCTTCACGACGGCCGCCCGTCGCGCCGCGCTGTGGGGCATCCGCGAACTCCAGGTGCAGGCGTTCACGAAGCGGCCCGACGAACTCGGGCTCGTGGAACGGCTCGCGAAGGCGAACATGCACCGGTCCGTCAAGGACCCCGCGACGCGCGCGAAACTGACGCCCTCGTACCGCATCGGGTGCAAGCGCATCCTGCTCTCCAGCACCTACTACCCCGCCCTCGCGCGGCCGAATGTGGACCTCGTCGCCTCCGGGCTCAGCGAGATCAGGGGCAACACTCTGGTCGCCGCCGACGGTACGACCGCCGAGGCCGACGCGATCGTCTTCGGCACGGGCTTCCACGTGACGGACATGCCCATCGCCGAACGCGTCGTCGGCGCCGAAGGGCACACGCTCGCCGAGAGCTGGAAGGACGGCATGGCCGCGCTGCGCGGCGCGACCGCGAGCGGCTTCCCGAACTTCATGACCGTCATCGGCCCCAACACCGGGCTCGGCAACTCCTCGATGATCCTCATGATCGAGGCCCAGCTGAACTACCTCGCCGACTACCTCCGCCAGCTCGACGTGCTCGGCCCGGGGAGCGCGCTCGACCCCCGCCCCGCCTCGGTCGACGCCTGGAACGAGCGCGTCCAGACCCGTATGGAGCGCACGGTGTGGAACACCGGCGGGTGCACGAGCTGGTACCTCGACGCCTCCGGGCGCAACACGACCATCTGGCCCGGTACGACGGCCGAGTTCCGCGCCGCGACCCGGCGCGTGGACCTCTTGGAGTACGACGTGCTGCGGCCCCCGCGCGCGGTCACGGCGCCGGAACCGACCCCGGACACGAAGGAGGTGGCGGCCGCGTGAGCCCGCTGCTCGCCCACCCCGGCCACGCCGTGCGCGGTACGTACGTGCCGCCCGCGCCCGTACGCGAACCGCGCGTCGTCTCGGCGGACGGCTCGCTCGTGCACGTCGAGGTCTTCGGGCCCGAGGACGCGCCCGCCGTCGTGCTCGCGCACGGCTGGACGTGCTCGATCGCCTTCTGGGCCGCGCAGATCCGCGCGCTCGCCCCCGACCACCGCGTCATCGCCTACGACCAGCGCGGCCACGGCCGCAGCCCCGCGCCGCCCGGCCCCCTCGGCTACAGCCCGAAGGCGCTCGCCGACGACCTCGAAGCGGTCTTGGAAGCGACCCTCGCGCCCGGTGAACCCGCCGTCCTCGCCGGGCACTCCATGGGCGGCATGACCTTCATGGCCGCCGCCGCGCGCCCCGCCTTCCGCGAGCACGCCGCCGCCGTGCTGCTCTGCTCCACCGGTCCGGCCCGGCTCGTGGGCGAGGCGACCGTCCTCCCGCTGCCGAAGAGCCCCCTGCGCAGGCGGCTCACCGGCGCGGTGCTCGGGGCGCGCGCGCCGCTCGGGCCCGTCACGCCGCTCGGCAAGAAGGTGCTCAAGTACGGCGTGATGGGGCCGGGGGCGAGCCCGGAGCAGGTCGACGCCTGCGCCCGGATCGTGCACGCCTGCCCGACCCCGGTGCGCCACGGCTGGTCGCGCGTCCTCGACCTCTTCGACGAGGAGGCGGGGCTGCGCGCCATCGAGGCGCCCACGGCCGTCGTCGTCGGCTCCGCCGACAAGCTCACGCCGCCCGTGCACGCCCGCCTCATGGACGAGGCGCTGCCGCACTCCCTCGGCCTCACGACCCTGCCGGGCCTCGGCCACATGACGCCGATCGAGGGCCCGGCGGCGGTGACGGCGGCGATACGGGACCTGGTGACGACGTACGTGGCGAACGCGGACGCGGCACGGGCGGACACCGTGGGCGCGAAGGCGGTACGGGCGGACGCGGTACGGGCGGACGTCGGCGCGCCCGCCGAGGAGCCCCCCGCCGAAACCCCGCCCGCCCCGACCACCCCCTCCCGCACCGCGAAGACCGCCACCAAGCCCCCCGGCGCCAAGCCTCCCGCCACCAAGCGCCCCGCCAAGCCCGCCGAGGAGTCCGCATGAGCACTCAGCCGCCCGGTACCGGCCGCACCCTCACCTCGCGCTCCGAGCGCCGTCGCCGCCCCGGCCCCCTGGAGGGACAGGTCGCCGTCGTCACCGGGGCCGCGCGCGGGGTCGGCGAACTGCTCGCCCGCAAGCTCTCCGCGCACGGGGTCCGCGTCGCGCTCGTGGGGCTGGAGCCCGAGGCGCTCAAGGACCTGTCCACACGGCTGTACGCGGACAGCGACCACTGGTACGCGGACGTGACCGACCAGGCCGCGATGACGCGGGTCGCCGCCGAGGTGAAGGAACGT
This sequence comes from Streptomyces sp. SID11385, assembly GCF_010548245.1. Taxonomy (GTDB): domain Bacteria; phylum Actinomycetota; class Actinomycetes; order Streptomycetales; family Streptomycetaceae; genus Streptomyces. The sequence continues at coordinate 3,656 of NZ_JAAGLR010000782.1, read as the reverse complement.
TTCGGGAAGGTCGACATCGTCGTCGCCAACGCCGGGGTCGCGACCGGGGGCCCGTTCATGGACTCCGACCCCGACTCCTGGCGGCGCGTGATCGAGGTGAACCTCCTCGGCGCGGCGGCGACCGCGCGCGCCTTCCTGCCGCTGCTCGCCGAGAGCCGGGGCTACCTGCTCCAGGTCGCCTCGCTCGCCGCCGTCACCCCGGCCCCGATGATGAGCGCGTACTGCGCGTCGAAGTCCGGCGTCGAGGCGTACGCGCACTGCCTGCGCGCCGAGGTCGGGCACCTCGGCGTGAAGGTCGGCGTGGCCTATCTGAGCTGGACCGACACCGACATGGTGCGCGGCGCGGACCAGGACGACGTCATGCGCGAACTGCGCGCCCGGCTGCCGTGGCCCGCCAACAAGACGTACCCGCTGAGCCCGGCCGTGGACCGCATCCTGCACGGCATCGAGCGGCGCTCGGCGCACGTGTACGGACAGTGGTGGCTGCGGCACATGCAGTCGGTACGGGGCGCGCTGCCGATGCTCATCGGGACGGTCGGCGCGCACGAGGTGGCCCGGTACGGGGAGCGGCTCGCGCAGGTGCCGAAGGGCCTGGTGGGGGCCGGTGGGGCGGCCGACGAGCGGAGCAGGGGCGGCGGCGCCTGATCGACATGCGAGGCCGGTCCGCCCGTGCCAGGCTGGGACGGGGCGTTCGTCAGGGGCGCCCCCTTCTCTTCCCCCACGCCTCTTGAGGAGTGAGAGCTACATGGGCATCAAGGACCAGTTCCAGGACAAGGCCGATCAGCTCAAGCAGAAGGCGAAGGACGCGAAGGACCAGGCGTCCGAGAAGTCGTCCGACGCCTCGGACCAGGCCCGCGACACAGGCCAGGACAAGGCCGACGACCTGCGGGGGAAGATGGGCCACGACGACGACAAGTGACACGGACCCGCGCGGCGCGTGAGCGCGCGGGTGCTGACCGGAGGGCGGTGGCGGGCCGGAAACGGCCGCCGCCGCCCTCCTCACGTGCGTGCGGGCACTCTCGTGCGTGCGGGCACCGAGGCCCGTGCGGGCACCGAGGCCCAGCCCGCCCCCTAAGCCGGCTCCGGCGCCGCCCCCTGTCCCCGTTCCGCCGACTCCGGCCCCGCCGCCTCCCGCCCCGCCGAGGCCCCTCGCCTCGCCGACGCCTCCCGGCCCGGCAGTTCCGGGCGGGCCCGGTCCGGGACGGTCGCCACCGTCGGGGGTTCCGCCGGGGGCTGGGAGCGCAGGAGTTCCAGGGCGAGCGAGACCGCGTCGTCGAGCTGGGCGTGGCGGCCCTCGGCCCAGTCGAGGGGGGTGCGCAGGGCCGGGACGTCGGGGTCGACGCCGTGGTTCTCGACGCCCCAGCCGTACGCGTCGAACCACGCCGCGTTCATCGGGACCGTCACCACCGTGCCGTCGATGAGCCGGTGGCGGCCGGTCATCCCGACGACGCCGCCCCAGGTCCGCTGCCCCACGACGGGCCCCAGGCCGAGGAGTTTGATCGCGGCCGTGATCATGTCGCCGTCCGAGGACGTGGCCTCGTCGGCGAGCGCGACGAGCGGGCCGCGCGGGGCGTTCGACGCGTACGAGACGGGCATGGCGTCGCGCGTGAGGTCCCAGCCGATGATGCGGCGCGTCAGCTTCTCCAGGACGAGTTCGCTGATGTTGCCGCCCGCGTTGCCGCGCACGTCGACGATGAGCGCGGGCATCGACATCTCCAGGCGCAGATCGCGGTTGAACTGCGCCCAGCCCGAGCCGCCGAGGTCGGGGATGTGCAGGTAGCCGCACTGCCCGTCGCTCAACTCCCGCACCACCGCGCGCCGTTTGGCGACCCAGTCGTGGTAGCGCAGCGCGCGCTCGTCGACGAGCGGGAGGACGGCGACGCGGCGCGGCGGGCCGCCACCGGCGGCGGCGAAGGTCAGCTCGACGCTGGTGCCGGCCGCGCCCGACAGGAGCGGCGCGGGGCCGGTGACGGGGTCGACGGGGCGCCCGTCGACGTGCGTGAGGACGGCGCCCTCGCGGATGCCGGTACCGGCGAGCGGGGAGCGGGCGCGCGGGTCGGAGGACTCGCCGGGCAGGATGCGCCGCAGCTCCCAGGCCCCGTCGCGGCGGGCGAAGTCGGCGCCGAGGAGGCCCTGCGCGCGCTGGTAGTGGGGCGGGCCCTCGCTGCGGCGGGCGGCGGTGACGTACGCGTGCGAGGTGCCGAGTTCGCCGTACGCCTCGCGGAGCAGGTCGGCGAACTCGTCGGGCGAGGCGACGCGGTCCAGGAGCGGGCGGTACTGGTCGAGCACGCCGTCCCAGTCGATGTTGCTGAGGCCGGGGTCCCAGAAGTAGGCGCGGATGACGCGCCCGGCCTCGTCGTACGCCTGCCGCCACTCGGCGGGCGGGTCGACCTCGTGGAGGACGCGGCGCAGGTCGATGTACGAGGTGCCCGCGTCGTCGGGCAGGTCGTTGGCGGGGACGGCGCGCAGCTCGCCGTCGTCCACGACGACGAGGCGGCTGCCGTCGCCGCTGACGGCGAAGGCGTCCAGGTGGTCGACGAGCTGGGTGCGGCGGGCGCGGGCGGGGTCGAAGTGTTCGAGCGTGGGGCGGGTGGAGGTGTCGGCGGGGTTGGCGAAGGTCTGGCCGAGCGCGCCGGAGATGGGCCAGCGCAGCCACACGACGCCGCCGCCCGCGACGGGGCAGAGCGAGGAGTACTTCGAGGCGGGGACGGGGAAGGGCGTGACGCGGCTCGCGAGCCCCTCCGCCTCGACGATGACGACGCCCTCGTACCCCGGGGCGCGGTCGTCCGGGTCCAGTCCGCCGGCCGCCGGGCGGCCGTCCGCGCTGAGCGCGAAGGGCGAGGGGGTCGCCGAGGAGAGCGTGACGAGGTGGGGGCGGCAGCCGAGCGGGAAGGAGAGGTCGCCGGTGTGCACGTCGTAGACGGGGTCGAAGCCGCGCCAGGAGAGGAAGGCGAGGTAGCGGCCGTCGCGCGTGAAGACGGGGTTCTCGTCCTCGAACCGGCCGTCCGTCACGTCGATGAGCGAGAACGGCCCGTCCCCCTCGCCGATCCGCGCGAGCTTGATCTGCCGCAGACTCCGCCCGACCCCCGGGTGCGACCACGCGAGCCACGCCCCGTCGGGCGAGAAGGCGAGATCCCGCACGGGCCCGTTGAACGACCGCACGACCTCGACGACACGGGCCTCGGGCGGCTCGTGAGCCTCGGAGGCGGCGGCCTCACCGGCCCCACCGGCCTGAGCGCTCTCACCGGTCTCAACGGCCTCGGCATCCGCCCCGCTCTCCGCAGCGGCCTCCGCAGTCGGCTCCGCAGCGGCCTCCCCAACCGCCTCCCCAACCGCCTCCGCCACCCCGCCGGGAGTGCTCGCGGGCGGCACCACCAGCAGCAACCGCCCGTCGTGCGTCGCGACCGCGAGCCGGTCGCCCTTCGGCGAGGCGACCAGTTCCTCGACGAGCCCGAGCCGCCCGTGCGCCCAGCGCCGCACCGGGCCCGGGGTGCCCGCGCGGGGCAGTGGGGCGATCTCGATGCCGTCGGCGCCGCCCGCGTCGCTCACGTACGCGACCGAGGCCCCGCCCCCGTACAGCACCGGCATCCGCACCCGCACCCCCGGCGTGTCCGCGAGGGTGCGGGCCGGGCCGTCGCGGTGCGTGAGCCAGTAGA
>NZ_JAAGLR010000749.1 GCF_010548245.1 Streptomyces sp. SID11385 | reverse complement strand
TGGAGGTAGCCGCCGTTGAACTCGATGACCCCGGCGGGCGGTTCGGCGAGCGTGGCGAGGACGCCGCTCGCGTCCACGGCGCGCGGCAGACCCTCGGGGGACGCGGCGCTGAGGGCTAGGTGCTGCCAGGAGGTGTCGCCCTCGGCGGCGGGCGCGGGGCGGTCCGCGCGGTAGGCGCCCGCGCCCGGACGGGTCACCACGAGGCCCTCGGCCGCGAGGAGCGCGAGGGCCCGCGAGACGGTGACGGGTCCGACGCGGTGCCGCGCGACGAGTTCCCGGCTCGACGGCAGCTTTCCACCAGGTGGGTAGCGGTCGAACTCGGCACGGAGGAGCGCCACCAACTCCCCTACGCTGCTACGCTCTTGCATGAGACGTGACAATAGCGCTATCGCGCATCCCACGATAGCGGTCGGTGCGCCGGCCGCCGGTCCCCGGACCCGCTCGGGTCTCCTCCTCGCCGCGCTCGGGGTGCTCTGTTTCTCGCTCACCTTCCCCTCGACCGTCTGGGGCCTCGAAAGCTTCGGCCCGTGGTCGCTCGTGTGCCTGCGGTGCGTGCTCGCCACGGCCGTCGCGGGCGTCTTCCTGCGCGCGGCGCGCGCCAGGGTGCCGGGACGGGCGCACTGGGCCGGGATCGCGGTCGTGGCCGGGGGCGGGCTGCTCGGCTTCCCGCTCCTGACGACCCTCGCGCTCCAGACGTCCACGACGGCCCACTCGGCGGTCGTAGTGGGCCTGTTGCCGCTCACGACGGCGCTCGTGGCCGCCGCCCGCTCGGGCGTGTGGCCGCCGCGCGCCTTCTGGCCGGCGGCGGGGGCGGGCGCGGCGATCGTCCTGGCGTTCACGCTGGGGCAGGGAGGAGGCGGGTTCACGCGCGGGGACGTGCTGCTCTTCGGGGCGCTCCTGGTGTGCGCGGCGAGTTACGCGGAGGGCGGGCGGCTCGCGGCGGTCATGCCGGGGTGGCAGGTCAGCGCGTGGGCGCTCGTGGCGTGCCTGCCGCTGACGGCGGTGGGCGCGGTGGTGGCCCTGTGCCTGGAGCCTCCCGTGCGGTGGAGCGGGCACGGGATCGCCGGTCTCGCGTGGGTCTCGGTGGGGTCCACCTTCGTCGGGCTCTTCGTGTGGTACCGGGGCATGGCCGAGACGGGGGTCGCGCGGGCGAGCCAACTCCAGCTCGCTCAACCGCTGTTGACCCTGCTGTGGTCGGTGACGCTGCTGGGCGAGTCGCTTCCGGCCGCCGCCCCGCTCGCGGCGGTGGGGGTGGTGCTGTGCATCGCGGGGACGCAGTGGGCGACGCGGGGGCGGGGGCGGGGGCGGGGCTGAGCCCGTACCCCCGCCGCCCCGCCGTCCTCACCCCCCGCCCTCGCCGTCTCACTCCTGGCCCCGCCGTCCTCACCCCCGCAGCGGCGCCCGCTCCCGGTAGTGGTCCCGCACCACGCGGCTCATCGCGCCGAGCGGGTCGTTCGCGACCTCCTTCGCCGCGAAGAAGGCGTGGCCGTGCACCTCGGGGAGGCGCGCGGTGAGGTCGAGGTGCTTCGACAGCTCGGCGGGGTCCGCCCAGGCGGCAGGCTGCGCGGCGTCGCCCACCTTGTAGAGGGCCTCGCCGATGTAGAGGTCCACCCCGGTGCCGCGCACGGCCTTCGCCCACCAGTGGGCGAGGGTCGCGTAGTCGGCGGCGGGGAAGCCGATGTTCCAGTAGAGCTGCGGCACGATGTGGTCGATCCAGCCCTCGCGCACCCAGCGCAGGGTGTCGGCGTACAGGTCGTCGTAGCTCTGCACGGCGGCGGAGGTGCCGGAGCCGCGCGGGTCGGTGCTCGCGTTGCGCCACACGCCGAAGGGGCTGATGCCGAAGCGGACGTGCGGCTTGAGGCGGCGCAGGCGGGCGCTCGTCTCGCGCACGAGCTGGTCGGTGTTGTGGCGGCGCCAGGCGGCCCGGTCGGGGAAGTCGCCGCCGTACAGGGCGAAGGCGCGGTCGTCGTCGAAGGGCTGCCCGGCCACCGGGTAGGGGTAGAAGTAGTCGTCCCAGTGCACGGCGTCGATGTCGTAGTGCGCGACCGCGTCGAGCATCGCGTCCTCGACGTACCGCCGCACCTCGGGCAGCCCGGGGTTGTAGTACATCTGCCCCTGATAGGTGACGACCCAGTCCGGGTTGATCCTGGCCGGGTGGGTGGGGACGAGGCGGGTCGGGTCGTCGTGGACGGCGATGCGGTAAGGGTTGAACCAGGCGTGCAGCTCCAGGCCCCGCCGGTGGGCCTCGCGCACCGCGAAGCCGAGCGGGTCGTAGCCCGGGTCCCTGCCCTGTTCCCCGGAGAGGTACGCCGACCACGGCTCGTACGGGGAGGGCCACAGCGCGTCCGCCGAGGGGCGGACCTGGAGGATGACGGTGTTGAGGCGGCGCGCGACGGCCGTGTCGAGGTGGCCGCGCAGCTCGGCCTGCTGGACGGCGGCGGGCAGTCCCGGCGCCGAGGGCCAGTCGCGGTTCGTGATGCTCGCCACCCACTCGCCCCGCATGCGCTGTCCGCGCGGCGGGTGGCCCCCGCCGTGCCCGGGCGCCCCCGTGCGGGCCGCGCCCGTGGTGCCGAGAGCCGCCACGACCCCTGCGGCGAGGGCGGTGAAGCCTCTGCGGCTGAGCGTTCCCCTGTCGTCCATCCGGTACCTCCACAGGCTCGGTTGTCACGTACCTCACACGCGCACCCCCATCTCATGCCCTCCCCTGGGGAACCGCCACACATTGACCGCGCGGTAACGTTCACGCCTGGGCGCGCCTCGGGCCGCCCGAGACTTCATCCCCGGACGGCGAGAGGCACGAGGTGACGGACTTCAAGGCCGACGTAGCACGCGTCGGAGTGGTCGGCTGCGGACAGATGGGCGCGGGAATCGCGGAGGTCTGCGCACGTGCCGGTCTCGACGTGAAGGTCGCGGAGACCACCGGCGACGCACTGGAGTACGGCCGCACCCGGCTCGGCAACTCGCTCGCCAAGGCCGCCGAGCGCGGCAAGCTCACGGCCGACGAACTGGCCGCGACGCAGTCCAGGCTCAGCTTCACCACCGACCTCGGCGAGTTCGCCGACCGCGACCTCGTGATCGAGGCCGTCGTCGAGAACGAGCAGGTCAAGACGGAGATCTTCCAGGTCCTCGACCAGGTCGTGACCCGCAAGGACGCGATCCTCGCCTCGAACACCTCCTCGATCCCGATCGTGAAGCTCGCGGTGGCCACCTCGCGCCCCGACCACGTCATCGGCATCCACTTCTTCAACCCGGCCCCGGTGCAGAAGCTCGTGGAGCTGATCCCGGCGCTCACCACCTCCGAGGGCACCATCAGCCGCGCCCACGTGTGGGCCGAGAAGGTGCTCGGCAAGCACGCGATCCGCGCGCAGGACCGCTCGGGCTTCGTCGTCAACGCGCTCCTCGTGCCGTACCTGCTCTCGTCGATCCGCATGTTCGAGCAGGGCATCGCGAGCCGCGAGGACATCGACAGCGGCATGGAGCTGGGCTGCGCCCACCCGATGGGCCCGCTCAAGCTCGCGGACCTCATCGGCCTCGACACGATCGTCTCGATCTCCGAGGGCATGTACGAGGAGTACGCGGAGCCGCTGTACGCGGCGCCGCCGCTGCTGCGCCGGATGGTCGAGGCGGGCCGCCTGGGCCGGAAGTCGGGCTCCGGCTTCTACGCGTACCAGTAGACCGAGCCGGACCCGGCGGGGGCGATCGGACCGAGGGCCGCGCGGGGGCGCCGGGCCGAGGGCCGCGCCCCCGCCTCTTATTCTCCCCGCAAGCCCTTTCCGCCTTGCTAGCATCCCCTCCCACCAGGGGAAACACCCACTGGTGACGAGGTGGGGAGCGGGACATGGGCGGTACGTGGACGGACGACGTCTTCCCCGAGACGGAGCTGGTATCGGGCAATCTCCGGCTGCGGGCCTTCGACGCGGGGGACGTCGAGGACGTCCGGCTGGCCTGCTCCGACGAGGAGATACAGCGCTGGCTGCCGCTGCCGCGCCCGTACGACCTGGAGGCGGCCCGTGGCTGGTGCACCGACTTCAGCCACCACCTGCGGACCTCGGGGGACGGCATCCACTGGGCGGTCACGGACGGGGGGAGCGGCCGGCTGCTCGGCACGATCGGGCTCAAGGCGACCGACTGGCGCGCGCTCGTCAGCGAGGTCGGCTACTGGGTGGCGCCGTGGGCCCGGCGGCAGGGCGTCGCCGTCGCGGCGACGCGGGCGGTCGCGGGGTGGCTGCTCGGCGAGTGCGGCTTCGAACGTCTCGAACTGCGGGCGGCGACGGAGAACCTCGCCTCGCGGGCCGTCGCGGAGCGGGCCGGTTTCGTACGGGAGGGCGTGCTGCGCAACGCGGGGCACGTGCACGAGGGCCGGGTGGACCTCGTGGCGTACGCGCTGATCCCCTCGGACGAGGCCGCCCTCCCGAAGGTGGAGGCGCGCACGGTCACGGACTGAACGCGCGAGAGGCCCCCGGTGCCCCTGAGGGGGCGCCGGGGGCCTCGCCCGCGCGACGGGCTTCTCGGCCGTCATGCGGGGCCTCGATGGTGGTGGAGGGTCAGTATTCCTCGGGGGGCGCGCCCCGTTCGGTGCTCCGCCCGGGTCCCGCCGAGCCGTCGTCGTAGTCGACGCGCTCCTTGCGTACGGAGTCGCTGACCTCCTGTTCCTCGGTGACGCGCTCCGCCTCCAGGCGGACCCGTTCGACGGGGACCGCCTCCTTGCGGATGACCGGCCGTTCCGCGTGCAGGGTGACCTCGGCGTTCTCCTCGCCGATGGAGGCGTCCACGGCGTCGCCCTCGCGGATCGGTTCGCGTACGAGCCTGGCCTCTTCGTGGCTGACCGGGATCGTCGTCGTGACGTTCTCCGTCACCACGACCTTGTGCAGCCGGGCCCGGCCGGATTCCTCCTCCTGCGTACCGACCCGCAGGCGCTCCTCGGAGCGGATCATCTCCTCGCCGGGTTCCCCGTCCCAGGAGGTACGGGCACCGGCACCCGCGAGTTCACGCTCGGTGCTCTCGCCCGTCGCCTCGTTCGGGTTGGCCGGGCCGAGACCGGAACCGGCCCCGCTCATGCCCGCCTGGTCGGCGGAGGGGGTGCCCGCCTTGGCCTGCTGGCCGGTACCGGCGAGCGACTCGTCCTCCGTGTCCATCCCGCCGGGTGCGGCGGCCCCCTGCTTGCCCTCGCCCCCGCCGGACATGCCGCCACCGGTCGCCGTCATCCCGTAGTGGGCGTACAGCTCCTCCTCACCGGCCGCGTCCAGGTGCTGCCCGGCGTCGAGACGGGGGGCGTCCTTGATCGCGTTCTTGTCGTGTTCCAGGTGCAGACCCTCGGCATCCGAGCGCGCACCTTCCAGCGGGACGAAGCTCTCCTTCATCCCGAACAGACCGGTCTTCACCGTCACCCACTCCGGGCGGCCGGTGCGGTCGTCGCGGTAGACCTGCTCGACGCTGCCGACCTTGGCCCCGTCCCGGTCGTACGCGGTCAGGCCCACGAGCTGGTCAACGCTGAGGAAGCCCTCGTCTGAAGTCATGAGTGCCCTCTTCCTGCGAGAGCGCGCGGCGAAGGGGCCGGGGTCCCCTCCACGAGAGGCGCGCGCCACTCCTTCCATGCGGCGCGCTCCGGAGCCTTTCGGCAACCGAGAGAGGGGATCGAACGGCGAAATACCCCATTGGACGGATATCGCACGTAAGTGGTTTAAATAATCCATCCCCTCCGGCGCTTGGGGAGCGGGGTGCGGGGCAGAGCCCCAGGACACCACGCGTCACGGCGCCACCACGCACCGCACTGCCTCGCGAAGCAACGCCTTGCGCCGCTCGTGGTCCTCGGCCGGCTCCTCCGCCGTCGCCGCGTACACGTGACTCACCGGCGACCACGCGCACGCCATCGCGATGACGAGACTCAGCAGCTCGAAGGGGTCCCCCTCCCGCAACCGCCCCGCCTCCTGCGCCGCCCTCATCGCCGCGAGCTTGGGCCCCCGCTGCGGGTCGTCGATCCACAGCCCTCCGGGCCGCCGCTCCAGTCGGGTCCAGGCGATGAGGCGGACGAGGTTGGGGCGGCGCAGATTCTGCTCGTAGAGGCCGACCGCCCACCCGGGCAGGTCGTCGGCGTCGAAGGGGATCATCTCCACGATGTCGCTCGTGCGGTCGGCGACGACGGCGTCGAAGAGACCGTCCTTGTTGCCGAAGTACCCGTACAACTGCGCCTTGTTGGTGCGCGCTGCGGAGATGATCCGCTCGATCCTGGCCCCGGCGATGCCGCGCAGGGCGAATTCCTCGGTCGCCGCGTCGAGGATGCGGCGCCTGGTCGCGGCGCCGCGCGGCGTACTGGGCAGCTCGGGCATGGGATCACGGTAGCAAACAGAACAGTTGGTTTGCTTTTCCCACCGCAGCGCCTACGCTGAAACAGACCGAACAGTCTGTCTTGGAGTTGCCCCATGCGTTCCACCCCTGCCTGGCAGCACGTCCCCGGCGCACCCGCCCTGGAGCGCGCGACGGTCGAGCGGCGCGAGCTGCGCGCCGACGATCTCGCCGTGCGCGTCGAGTACTGCGGGGTCTGCCACAGCGACCTGCACCAGATCAACGATGTCGCCGGGCGGCGCACGGGCCCGCTCGTACCCGGGCACGAGTTCGTCGGCACGGTCACGGAGACCGGCGCGGACGTCACGGGCTTCGCACCCGGCGACAAGGTCGCGATCGGCACCCTCGTCGACTCCTGCGGGACCTGCCCGATGTGCCTGGCCGGGCGCGAGAACTACTGCGCCGAGTTCCCGACCGTCACGTACGGCGGGGCCGATCGCGTGGACGGCCTGCCGACGCTCGGCGGGTACAGCCGTGAGTACGTCCTGCGCGAGAAGTTCGCCTTCCCCCTGCCCGCCGGCCTCGAACCGGCCGCCGCCGCGCCGTTGATGTGCGCGGGGATCACGATGTGGGAGCCGCTGAACGCCGCCGGGACCGGCCCGGGGAGCAAGGTCGCCGTGGCCGGTCTCGGCGGTCTCGGCCACCTGGGCGTGAAGCTCGCCGTCGCGCTCGGCGCCGAGGTCACCGTCCTGAGCCGGACGCCGGACAAGGCCGCAGACGCCGCGAAGCTCGGCGCGGAATCGCTGCTCGTGACAACCGACGAGGCGGCGGTGGAGGCGGCGCGCGGGCGTTTCGACCTGGTGCTCGACACGATCTCGGCGCCGCACGACCTCAACCGGATGCTCTCGATGGTCGCCGTGGACGGCACGCTCAGCGTCCTCGGCTTCTTCGGCGAGGCGCCCGTCCAGCTCATGGGCCTCCTGCTCGGCGCCAAGAAGCTCAGCTCGTCGGCCACGGGGGGCCGCGCCGAGACGGCCAGGATGCTGGAGTTCTGCGGCACGCACGGCATCACCGCGGATGTCGAGGTGCTGCCCTCCGCCCGGGTGAACGAGGCGCTGGAGCGCCTGGAGCGCGGCGACGTGCGCTACCGCTTCGTCCTGGACGTCGCGGATCTGGACGGGGAGCCGCCGCGGGCCGTGTGAGGACGGGGGCGGTACGGAGCGGGGCGGACGGCACGGGGCCGGTCAGCCGGTACGGGCCGGGTGCGCCGCCGTACGTACCGCCCCCGCTCCACCCGCGCCACCCGCCCCCTCACTCCTCCCGCATCCGGTGCAGCAGGAGCAGCGCCGCCGCCATCGTGGCCGCGGGGACCTGGCCCTGGCTCACGAGGTCGGGCACGAGCTTGAGCGGGACCCACTCGCGGCGCGAGGACTCGAAGCCGTCGACGGGCTCGCCCGTCCACTCCGCGCTCTCGCCCCAGTACACGTGGTGGACCGCGTCGCTGAGCCCGTTCGAGGGCTCGGTGCTCAGCAGGTGCTGGAGGGGGCCGGGACGCCAGCCCGACTCCTCCTCCAGTTCGCGCGCCGCGGCCCGCTCCGGGTCCTCCCCGTCCTCGACCACGCCCGCGGGCAACTCCCAGCCCCACGTATCGGTGATGAAGCGGTGCCGCCACAACAGGAGGACTTCCGCCGACTCGTTGACGACGGTCGCCGCAGCGACCGGGCGCTGCCGGATCAGGAAGTGGTCGAGATGGCGTCCGTCCGGCAACTCCACATCGGCGAGGTGCACGCGAAACCAGCGATTTCCATACACAAATTGTTCGCTCTGTTTCGTCCAACGCACGTTTCTGCCACCTTTCATGAGGAGGTGGCACTATCGCAGTCCCCGCCGCACACGGGGCGGGCGCCTTGGCCGCTCACCGGAGCACAGCGGGCGGCGCGGGCGGGACCCGGGGCAGGCGCGCCCCGGCGCACCACCGCCCGTCGCCGGCCGACGAGGCTCACACCGGCACCCGCAGCGCCCGGTCGATCAGCTCGGCCGCCTGCCCCGTACCGCTGCCCCCGGTACGCACCAGGTGCTCGCGCACGGCGCGAAGGCGCTCCCGCAGCCGCCTGGACTCCATGCCCGTGGCGCACTCGGCCATCTCGACCGCCGCCTCGACGGCCCCGTCCGTCTCGCCCTGTCGCAGCGCGATGTGACTGAGCATCGCGAGGCGGTGGACGCGGCCCCTGTCGTGCGCCGGGCTGGCCACGGCCGCCCGCGCGTGCTCGCGCGCCCCGCGCAGATCGCCGAGGCTCAACAGGGCCTCGGCGACCTGCACGTTGACGAGTCCCGGCTGCACGTATCCCGTCTCGTCGGGTTCATGGCCGCGGCGGATGCGCTCGGCGGCGGTCTCCGCGCGACGGATGCAGTCGAGCGCGCTGCCCGCGTCCCCGAGGTGCGCGTACGCCTTCGCCTGCATCGCGTGCAGGTCCGAGGCGAGCGCGGGCGACACCGCGCGCCCGGCCGCGCGCAGCGCCGCCTCGGCGAAGGCGACGGCCTGCCGGTGGGCCGCGAGGTGGAGCGACTGGTTGACGAGGAGGGCGATGACGTACGCGCCGAAGGCCCGGTCCCCGCTCGCCTTGGCGAGGCGGAGCGCCTGGTGGAAGCAGCGCTGGGCGAGGCCGTGCGCGTCCGCGTCGTACGCGCAGATCCCGGCGACCGCGACGAGCGCGCCGGTCGCGCGGTGCAGGGCGCGCCCCGTGTCGTCGCCGTAGCTGCCGCGCAGGAGCGGCGCGGCCTCGGCGTTGAGAAAGGAGACGACGCGGGGGCGGATGACGACGCCGCCCGCCTTGCGGTAGAGCTGCTCGTAGTGGGCGCGGGCCGCGCGCAGCATCTCGATGTCGGCGCCCGAGACGCGGCGGGGGCCGCCGCGCGAGACGTCGGTGTCCTCCGGCGGGTTCTCCCACTCCCACACGGGGACGATCGCGGGGGTGCCCGTGACGGCGGGGGCGCCGAGGACGTGGGGGCGCTGCTGCTGGTCGGAGCGCCACAGGGCGGTGGCGCGCTCGACGAAGCCGGACAGCGAGCCCGGACGCGCCGCGGCGGGCTCGCCGGGGATGCCGAGGCCGATGTCGTCGAGGGTGACGGGGCGGGCGAGGCGGCGCGAGAGGACTTCGCAGATCAGGTCGGGGACCTGGCCGCGCGGTCGCTGGCCGCGCAGCCAGCGCGAGACGGCGGTGTGCTCGTAGCGCAGGGTCAGTCCGCGGGCCGCGCCCGCCCGGTTGACGTGGGCGGCGAGACCGGCGTGCGAGATCGCGGCCTCGTCGAGGATCGCGTCGAGGAGGGAGTTGGGCTCCATGCTGGCTCCGGGGGCTGGGGCGCTGTCATCGCTGCGGGTGAGCGAACGAACACCCGTTGTGGCACAGCGTAACGGAGCGGGATTCACACGGGGTGTGAAAGGAGCGCACGCACCGGGGCATCGCGCGCGCTTTCGCGGGGCGCGCGAGGGCGCTTGACTGTGTCTCGCGGACGCCGGGCTCCCCCCTCGACAAGTACGGCGTCCCCACCGGCGCCGTCCCGCCTGCCGCAGCCGCTTCAACTCCGGCCCGGCGGGCGGCGCCCCAGCCGCCCGGCCCCTCCGGCCTCTCCCCCCTGGCCGGAGGGGTTTCGGGGTTCCGCGCGACGTCGTTCCTGGCGGCTGTGACCGCGGTCGCGGACCGCGCCTGCTCCGCGCGTGCGTGTGCGCGTGTTCACCGGAAAGCCTGTGCGAGGTTCACCGGAACGAGTGGCACTCCCCGTACCGCGCACGCGTCACCCCCGCGCACGCGCCTCCGCACGGGGGCCGGGCCCGCCACGCGAAGCGGCCGGGCCCCGTCGTCACGACAGGACCCGGCCGCTCACGCCGGTACGAGGAGCCGGGCTCCCCGAGGCGGGGTCACACCCCGCGCAGCACCGCCCCCGTGTGCTCCGCCGCGAGCGCCACCGCCGCGTCGCGCGCGGCCGTGGCCTCCTCGACGGTCAGGGTGCGGTCGGCGGCGCGGAAGCGCAGCGCGTACGCGAGGGACTTGTGGCCCTCGGCGAGCTGGTCGCCCGTGTAGACGTCGAACAGCCGCAGCGACTCCAGGAGTTCGCCCGCGCCCTCGCGCAGCGCGGACTCGACCTCGGCGGCCGGGACGTCCGCGGGGACGACGAGCGCGACGTCCTGCGTGGCCACGGGGTAGTTCGAGATGCGCGGGGCCTGCACGGCGCCGGCTCCCGCCCGCTCCAGGGCGTCCAGGTCGAGCTCGGTCGCGCAGGTGCGGGCCGGGAGGCCGAGCGCCTTGATGACGCGCGGGTGCAGTTCGCCCGCGTGGCCGATGACGCGCTCGGCGCCGTCCACGAAGGCGACCAGCTCGGCGCACCGGCCCGGGTGCCAGGGCCCGTACGCGCCCTTGCGGACCACGAGGTCCGCGCCCGCCTCGGCGGCGGCCGTGCGCGCGGCCTCGATGGCGTCGGCCCAGTCCGCCGGGTGGCCCTTGCCCCACCAGCCGGACTGCTCGCGGGAGCCGGCGAGGACCACGGCGAGGTGCCGGGGCTGCTCGGGAAGGGCCGCGTTCAGCTCGTCGAGCTGCGTCTCCTCGGGGCGGTGGGCCACGGGAAGACGCTCGGGCACGACGGCGTCGGCGCGCGGGTGGAAGACGAGCCCCGACTCGAAGAGCGCGAGGTCGTGGCTGCCGCGCCCCTCGTTGCGGCGCAGGGCCGCGAGCAGACCGGGCAGCAGCGTCGTGCGCAGCGCGGGCTCCTCGTCCGAGAGCGGGTTGACGAGGCGCACGACGCGGCGGGCCGGGTCGTCGTCCGCGAGGCCGAGCGCGTCGAAGGCGTCGGTCCCGAGGAACGGGTAGGTGAGCGCCTCGACGTACCCGCGCCCGGCGAGCGCGCGGCCCACGCGGCGGTGGAAGCGCTGGCGCTCGGTGAGGCCGCGCCCGGCGGGGGGCTTGGGCAGCGTGGAGGGCAGGTTCTCGTAGCCCTCCAGGCGGATGACCTCTTCGGCGAGGTCGTTGGGCGCGGTGAGGTCGGGCCGCCACGAGGGGATCGTGACGATCAGCTCGTCCTGGCCGTACACGTCGCAGCCGACCTCCTGCAGGCGGCGGACGACGGTCTCGCGTCCGTACGCGACGCCCGCGACGCGGTCGGGGTGCCCGGCCGGCATCGTGACGGTGCGCGGCGCGGAGGGCGCGATGACCTCCGTGACGCCCGCGTCGGCCGTGCCGCCCGCGAGCAGGACGAGCAGGTCGACGGTGCGCTGCGCGGCGGCCGAGGCGGCCTGCGGGTCGACGCCGCGCTCGAAGCGCCGGGACGCCTCGGAGGCGAGCTTGTGGCGGCGCGAGGCGCGGGCGATGGTGATCTGGTCGAAGTGCGCGGCCTCGACGACGACCTCGGTGGTGCCCAGTTCGGCGCCGTGGTCGGCGATCTCGGTCTCGGCGCCGCCCATGACCCCGGCGAGCCCGATGGGCCCGCGCTCGTCGGTGATGACGAGGTCCTCGGGGTCGAGCGTGCGCGTCTGCCCGTCGAGCGTCTTGAGTTTCTCGCCGGCCTGGGCGCGGCGCACGCCGATCGGGCCGCGGACCTGCGAGCGGTCGTAGGCGTGCAGCGGCTGGCCCAGCTCCAGCATCACGTAGTTGGTGATGTCGACGGTGAGCGAGACGGGCCGCATCCCGGCCTTCTGGATGCGGCGGGCCATCCAGATCGGGGTACGCGCCTCGGGGTCGAGCCCCGCGACGGTACGGGCCGTGAAGCGGTCGCAGCCGAAGGGGTCGGCGATCTCGACGGGGTAGCCGTGGGCGTTGGGCCCGGGTACGTCGATGAGCGCCGGGTCGCGCAGCGGGAGCCCGTACGCGATGGCGGTCTCGCGGGCGATGCCGCGCATCGAGAGGCAGTAACCGCGGTCGGGCGTGACGGCGATGTCGAGGACCTCGTCGACGAGTTCGAGCAGCTCGATCGCGTCGGTGCCGACCTCGTACTGCGGCGGCAGCACGATGATTCCGTGCGTACCGTCATCCCCCATGCCGAGCTCGTCGGCGGAGCAGATCATGCCGTGGGAGGTCTTGCCGTACGTCTTGCGCGCGGCGATCGCGAAGTCGCCGGGCAGGACGGCGCCGGGCAGGACGACGACGACCTTGTCGCCGACGGTGAAGTTGCGGGCGCCGCAGACGATCTCCTGAAGCTCGCCCGTGCCGTTGGCGTCGCCGACGTCGACGTGGCAGAAGCGGATGGGCTTCTTGAAGCCCTCCAGCTCCTCGATGGCGCGGACCTGGCCGACGACCAGGGGGCCCTTGAGCCCGGCGCCGAGCTGCTCGACGGTCTCGACCTCAAGCCCTGCGGAGACCAGCTTGGCCTGCACGTCACGGCCGGTCTCGGTGGCGGGGAGGTCGACGTACTCCCGCAGCCAGGAAAGCGGGACCCGCATCAGATCTCCATCCCGAACGGCCGGGTGAAACGGACGTCACCCTCGACCATGTCTCGCATGTCCTCGACGTTGTGGCGGAACATCAGCATTCGCTCGATACCGAAGCCGAACGCGAATCCGCTGTACTTCTCCGGGTCGACGCCGCAGGCCGTGAGGACCTTCGGGTTGACCATGCCGCAGCCGCCCAGCTCGATCCAGCCCTCGCTGGAGCACGTGCGGCAGGGGCGGTCCGGGTTCCCGACCGACTCGCCCTTGCACACGTAGCAGAGCATGTCCATCTCGGCGGACGGCTCGGTGAAGGGGAAGTAGTTGGGGCGAAGGCGCGTCGTCATGTCGGGGCCGAAGAGCGCGCGCACCATGTGGTCGAGCGTGCCCTTGAGGTCGGCCATCGTCAGGCCCTCGTCCACGGCGAGCAGCTCGATCTGGTGGAAGACCGGGGTGTGCGTGGCGTCCAGCTCGTCGGTCCGGTACACGCGGCCCGGGCACACGACGTAGACGGGCGCGCCGCGCTCCAGGAGCGAGCGGGCCTGGACGGGCGAGGTGTGGGTGCGCAGCACGACGCCGGACTCGTCGCCCTCGGTGCCCTTCGGGCCCTGGACGAAGAAGGTGTCCTGCATCTGCCGGGCGGGGTGGTCCGGGGTGAAGTTGAGCGCGTCGAAGTTGAACCACTCGGCCTCCGCCTCGGGGCCCTCGGCGACCTCGTAGCCCATCGCGACGAAGACGTCCGCGACGCGCTCCATCATCGTGGTCAGCGGGTGGCGCGCTCCGGCGGGGACGCGGTCGTACGGGAGCGTGACGTCGACGGTCTCCTCGACGAGGACACGCGCGTCCCGCTCGGCCTCCAGCTCGGCCTGGCGGGCCGCGAGCGCCTTGTTCACGGCGCCGCGGGCCTGGCCGACCCGCTTGCCCGCCTCGGCCTTCGCCTGCGGGGGCAGGGCGCCGATCTCGCGGTTGGCGAGGGCAAGCGGCGAGGTGCCGCCGGTGTGGGCGGTCTTGGCCTGGGCGAGCTGGTCGAGGTCGGCGGCGGCGGCGAAGGCGGCGAACGCCTCGTCCCGCATCCGCGCGATCTCGTCCGGCTTCAGCGCCTCGACCTCTACTGGGTCGTACGACTTGTTGGGTGCCGACATTTCTTCCCGTGCTTCCGACGTGGGTGGCTGAGGGTCCCGTCTCGGTCTGTGGACGATCCGTCCACGAAAAGGGGACGCGGACGTGCCAAAGACCGAGTCTACCGGGGGGCGGGTGGGGGGCGGCGCGGGTGGGCGGCCCCGGAGCCGTACGTCACAAGGGGGTACGGGGGCGTACGCCACAAGGGGGACGGGGCGGGGCGGCCTCGGGCGGGGGGCCCGTCGCGCTACTGGAGGTGAGCCGGCAGCGCCACGGGCAGCATGAACCGGAAGCAGGCACCGCCGCGCGGGGCCCGGCCGACCGTGATCCAGCCGCCGTGCACCTCGACGATGCCCTTCACGATGTAGAGGCCGAGACCGGTGCCGCCGCGCTTGGAGCCGCGCCAGAAGCGCGTGAAGACGCGGTTCATCGACTCCTCGGGGATGCCCTGCCCCTCGTCGCTCACCGTGATCACGGTCCCTTCCGGTCCCTCGCCGCCCGCCGTGGGCGCGATGTCGATCGTGACAGTTCCTCCGCCGTGGCGCACCGCGTTTTCCAGGAGGTTGCTCAGGACCTGGTCGACTTTGTCGGGATCGGCCCACAGCGCGGGCAACGGGCGGCGCACGGTGATGAGGAAGCGGTCGCAGGAGCGCCCCGCGGCGATGTGCGCCTGCACGTGCCGGGCCGCCGCGCCCGCGATGTCCACGGGCTGGCGGCGCAGCTCCATGCGGCCGGCGTCGATGCGGGAGATGTCGAGGAGTTCCGTGATCAGCCGCGTGACGCGGTGGGCGTCCGCGTCGACGGTCTCCAGCATGAGCCGCTTCTGGTCGTCGTTGAACCTCTCCCACTTGGCCAGGAGCGTCGCGGTGAAGCCCTTGACGGAGGTGAGCGGCGAGCGCAGTTCGTGCGCGACGGTCGCGATCAGCTCGGCGTGGCTGCGCTCGGTACGGCGCCTGGCCCCGGTGTCGCGCAGCGAGACGACGAGCCGCTCCAGCGGCCCGCGCGGGCGGTTGCGCACGTACTGGGCCGAGACGAGGACTTCACGGCCGCCGGGAAGCAGGAGGTTCCTCTCCGGCTGCCGGGTCCTGATCGCGAGCCCCCCGTAGGGGTCGGTGAGCCGCCACCACCGCCGCCCGTCGAGGTCTTCGAGCGGCAGCACGTCCTCCAGGGGCCTGCCGAGCACGGCCCCGGCCGGCCTCCCCGTGATCCGCGTCGCGGCGGTGTTGAAGCACGTCACGAGCCCGCGCGCGTCCGCGACGACGAGCCCGTCCGGCAGGTCGTCGGGGCGCAGGGGGTCCGGGGCACGGGGCGCGGGAACACCGCTCGCCGCGGGTTCGTCCCCGGCCGCGGGGCCCCGTACCCGCCCGCGCCACTCCCCCGCCAGGACCTCGCGGGCCCCGCCCTTCGTGCCGCCGTCCGCCATCCCCGTACCGCACCTTCCCGACCGGTTCGCGGGTCCCCGAAGGGGCTAGAAGGAGCCACCTTATCGGGGCGGGGCGGGCCGCGTACGCGGGTCCGCTACGCCGTGCGGCCGCGCTGGGCGCGGGCCGAGGCGTAGAGGCAGACCGCGGCGGCCGTGGCGAGGTTGAGGGACTCGGCCTTGCCGTGCAGCGGGACGCGGACGACCGCGTCGGCGAGGGCGCGGGTCTCCTCGGGGAGGCCCCAGGCCTCGTTGCCGAAGACCCACGCGGTCGGGCCGCCCATCGTGCCGCGGTCGAGTTCGTCGTCCAGGTCGTCGGCGCCCGCCCCGTCCGCGGCCAGGACCCGCACCCCGATCCCGCGCAGCCCCGCGACGGCCTCCTCGACGGGCACGCCGGTGACGACGGGCAGGTGGAAGAGCGAACCGACCGAGGCGCGCACGCACTTGGGGTTGTACACGTCCACCGAGGCGTCGGTGAGGACTACGGCGTCCGCGCCCGCGGCGTCCGCGCAGCGCAGCACCGTACCGGCGTTGCCGGGGTCGCGGACGTGCGCGAGGACGGCGACGAGGCGGGGACGCGCGGCGAGGACCTCGGCGAAATCGGTGTCGAGGAAGCGGCACAGGCCGATGACGCCCTGCGGGGTGACGGTGTCGGCCATCGCGGCGAGGACCTCCTCGCTCGCGCTGATCACCGGGACGCCCCGGGCGCGCGCGTCGGCGAGGAGTTCGGGGTGGCGGCGCGCGGCGTCCTCGGTCGCGTACACCTCGACGAGGTGCCCCGCGGCCTCCCGCACGGCCTGCGGGCCCTCGGCGAGGAAGCGGCGCTCTTTGCCGCGGAAGCTCCGCTTCGCGAGCCGTCGCGCGGCGACGACGCGGGGGGAGCGCAGGGAGGTCAGCTCGGGGGCCGGCATGTGCTCACTCTCGGGGACGTACGGGGACGGGCGTACGGGGACGGGCGACGGGGACGGGCGTACGGGTACGGGCGACCGGCGCGGGCGGCGGGCCCGGTGCGGGCCACGGAGCCGACGCGGGCCGCGG
>NZ_JAAGLR010000718.1 GCF_010548245.1 Streptomyces sp. SID11385 | reverse complement strand
CCCGTCCGCCCGGCGCGGGCTGAAGGGTACTCATCCCAGCGGCTCCTCTCGTCTCCCGGCCAGCATCTCCGCGCGGCGGACGGGGCGCATCCCGGCGTCCATCCGGCGCAACGCGCCGCCGTCGCCGCGGCACTCCCCGGCCCCGCGGCGCCTCCCGCCCCCGGGGCCGGACGGACCGAGCCGGGACGCAGGCCCCCGAGGCCGTGTGCTGAACTGGGAGCGACCAGGCACCACCCACCCCGGCAGGAGCACCATGGCCTCCACGTACCGCCAGCCCGGCGTCGTCCTCACCGACCGCATGTTCACCGTCCCGCTCGACCACGAGCGGCCCGACGGGGAGCAGATCGAGGTCTTCGGCCGGGAAGTGGTCTCGACCGGGCACGGCGGCGGCGAGCGGCCCTGGCTCCTCTACCTGGAGGGCGGTCCGGGCAACGCGGCCCGCCGTTTCGTGGGCCGCGAGGCGTGGCTGGAACGCGCCCTCAAGGACTACCGCGTCCTCCTCATGGACCAGCGCGGCACCGGCCGCTCCACACCGGCCAACCGTCAGACCCTCCCGCTGCGCGGCGGCCCGCGCGAACAGGCCGACTACCTCGCCCTCTTCCGCGCCGACTCCATCGTCAAGGACGCCGAACTGATCCGGCAGAACCTCACCGGCGGCACCCCCTGGACCGTCCTCGGCCAGAGCTTCGGCGGCTTCTGCGTCACGCACTACCTCTCCAGCGCACCCGAGGGCCTGAGCGCCGCGCTCGTCACGGGGGGACTGCCCTCGCTCGACGCCCACGCCGACGACGTCTACCGCGCCGCCTACCCGCGCATCGCGCGCAAGGTCGCCGCGCACTACGCCCGCTACCCGCAGGACGTCGACCGCGTGCGCCGGATCGCCGAGCACCTCGCCGAGCACCGTCCCGTGCTCAACGGCGGCTACCGGCTCACCGTCGAGGCGTTCCAGTCGCTCGGCATCGCGCTCGGCACCGGCTCGGGCAGCCACACGCTGCACTACCTCCTGGAGAACGCCTTCGCCCGCACCCCCACCGGGCTCCAGCTCTCCGACGCCTTCCAGGAAGCCGCCCAGGCCGCCCTCTCCTACGCGGCCCACCCGCTCTACGCGGTCCTGCACGAGTCGGTCTACGCACAGGACCACCGCCCCACCGGCTGGGCCGCCGAGCGCGTCCGCACCGAGTTCCCGCAGTTCGACGCCGCACGCGCGCTCGCGGACGACGCCCCCGTCCTCTTCACGGGCGAGTCCGTGCACCCCTGGTCCTTCACGTGCGACCCCTCGCTCGCGCCGCTGCGCGAGACCGCCGAACTCCTCGCCCAGCGCACCGACTGGACCCCGCTCTACGACGCGGGACAGCTCGCCCGCAACGAGGTCCCCGTCGCCGCCGCCGTCTACCACGACGACATGTACGTCGACACCGCGCACTCGCTGCGCACCGCCCACGCCATCAAGGGCCTGCGCACGTGGGTCACCGACGAGTTCGAGCACGACGGGGTGCGTCAGGGCCCGGTCCTGGACCGGCTGCTCGCGCTCGTACGCGGAGACGCGTGAGCGCCGGGCCGGGGGGACCGGGGCCCGGGGACCCCGCCGGGAGCGAGGCCGCCGAAGCCCTCGCCGGGGCCGGTGACGAGGCGTCCGAACAGATCCTCGCCGGGGTCGGGGAGCGGTTGCGGGGGCTGCGCAAGGAGCGCGGCATGACCCTCGCCGCGCTCTCCGCCGGCACGGGCATCTCCGTCTCGACGCTCTCCCGGCTCGAAGCCGGACGGCGCCGCCCGACCCTCGAACTCCTCCTCCCGCTCGCCCGCGCGCACCGGGTGGCGCTGGACGAACTCGTCGGCACCCGCCCCGTCGCGGACCCGCGCGTGCGCGCCGAGCCGATCGTCCGCCACCACCGCCGCATGTACCCGCTCAGCCGCCACCCCGGCGGCGTCCAGGCGTACCGGATGGTCATCGAGGGCGGCTCGCTCGATCCCGAGACGCGCACCCACGAGGGCTACGAGTGGATGTACGTGCTGCACGGCAGGCTCCGTCTCGTCCTCGGCGAGCACGACCTCGTTCTCGAACCGGGCGAGGCCGCCGAGTTCGACACCCGCGTCCCGCACTGGTTCGGGCTGCTCGACGAGAAGCCGGTCGAACTCCTCGTCCTCTTCGGGCCGCAGGGGGAGCGGATGCACGTACGGGCGCGGCCGAAGCGGAAGCGGACGGACTGACCCGTGCCGCCGCGGCGGGGGGCGCGGGGCTTCCGCCCACCTTTACCGACCGCTTAGTATGCCGCTCCACGGGTGGTCCGGAGGCGCGGGCGCGCAGGCGCCGCGCCGGGCGGACGGCCAAGGCGCGAACAGGCGGGAGCGAGCCATGCGGGCATGGCAGGTGGCACAGACCGGCGAACCCGAGCAGGTGATGAGGCTCGCCGAGACGGAACGGCCCGAGCCGGGCCCGGGGCAGCTCCTCGTCCAGGTGCTCGCGGCGAACGTCAACTTCCCCGACGCGCTGCTGTGCCGGGGTCAGTACCAGATCAGGCCGCCGCTGCCCTTCACACCGGGCGTCGAGCTGTGCGGGCGCACCGCGGACGGGCGCCGCCTCATCGGCACGCCCGTCCTGCCGCACGGCGGCTTCGCCGAATACGCGCTCCTGGAGGAGGCGGCGAGCCTGCCCGCACCCGACGCCCTCGACGACGCCGAGGCGGCGGCGCTGCACATCGGCTACCAGACGGGCTGGTTCGGGCTCCACCGCCGGGCCCGCCTCCAGCCGGGCGAGACGCTGCTCGTGCACGCGGCGGCGGGCGGCGTCGGCAGCGCGGCCGTCCAGCTCGGCAAGGCGGCGGGCGCGCGCGTCATCGGCGTCGTCGGCGGTCGGGAGAAGGCCGAGGTGGCCCGCGGACTCGGCTGCGACCTCGTACTGGACCGGCGCGCGGACGACGTCATCGCCGCGGTCAAGGAGTTCACGGGCGGCCGGGGCGCCGACGTCGTCTACGACCCGGTCGGCGGCGACTCGTACGCGAAGTCCGCGAAGTGCGTCGCCTTCGAGGGCCGCATCGTCGTCGTCGGCTTCACGAGCGGCACCATCCCGGCGCCGGCTCTCAACCACGCCATGGTGAAGAACTACGCGATCCTCGGCCTGCACTGGGGGCTGTACGCGAAATACGCGCCGCAGACGATCGCCGAGTGCCACCGGGAGTTGACCCGGCTCGCGGCCGAGGGTGTCGTCAAGCCCCTCGTCTCGGAGCGCGTCCCGCTGGAGGGTGCGGCCTCGGCGGTCCGGAAGGTGGCCGAGGGGCGCTCGACGGGGCGGATCTGCGTGCTCCCCTGAGCGGGGCCGCCGCGCGTGGTGGGCACGGCCGACCTCGGCCTACGTGCCGGCTCGTTGTGGTGCCCGTGTGCCGGCCGTCCCGCCGCGCTCAGCCGCGCCGTCTCCCCAGCCGTTCCCGCAGCCGGGCGGCGCGGGGGCGGGGGCGGGGCTGCTCCGGCGTGGCGGGGGCCGGCACCCGTAAGCCGAAGTACGAGTTCGCGCCCCGGCTGCGGGCCTCGATCTCGACGGCCGCGAAGCGCAGCGTGGCGGACTCGGTGAGCTCGGTGCGCACGACGGGCAGGGCGAGAGTGCCGTCGTCGTCCACGACGGGGTGCCCCGCGGCCTGCGGGGCGGACACGTCCACGCGCCGCATCCGGGCGGCGTCGACGGACTCGGCGAGCAGTTCGTACTCGGTCGTCTCGTCGTACCAGCGCACCTCCACGAGGTCCCCCGCGAGAAGCTTCTCCGCGAGCAGGAGGTGGCCGTTGATGTCGTTGCTCCACGCGCGGAGCGTCTCGGGCACCGCCCACGCCCGCTCGGCGGCCTCCACGAGCGTGCCCGGCGGCAGCCAGGGCGCCTCGGGGCTCGGGTCGAGCACCCGCGAAAGCCATTCCGCGCGTTCCCGCAGCCAGTTCACGGCGAGCGGCAGTGAAGGGGCGCGGTAGGTGCCGAGCGGGACGCCGACCCTGGCCCCCGCGCTCATGCCATAAGCGGTGAGATGACACACGAACTCTTCGTGCACAGCAGGCAGTCCTCCGCGTCGGCAGCCGCGATTCCCTCGCCATCTGTGATTATTCCGCCTTCCGACCTCCTCATTCCGCTCAATTCCCGCCACATTTGCACGGCAATTGCCGAGTGGCGTGAACGATGCGGAGAGCCGGGAAAGCGGACGGCTCGTACTCGGCTGACCAGGCATGACGTGCCGGGCGAACAGGAAGCCGGGTAACGGATTCCCGTATTCCGCCGCTACCCGATTCCCGTGCGGCGCAGAAAACGCGCCCTTGATCTTGAAGGCCCGCACCCTGCGCGAGGCGACTCTGTGTAAATCAGTGAGGCTCCGTCATTCTGCATTGTGCAGAGTGCAGAATTCCTTGGCCTCCGCGCCCGTGTGCGGCACGCTATTTCCCGGCCTTTCCGGGAGCACCGCCACCAGGACATGGCTCGTCCCCACCTGCCACACGGGACCCGCGTGCGCGAACCCCGCCGCGCGCAGCAGCGCGACGTGCGTGCCCAGGCTCAGCCCGCTCGTCCCGCCGAACCGGCTCGGCTCCCGGCGCGCGCACAGCTCGCCCAGCTCGGGATCGTCCGCCGCCGCCGCCCACCAGCTCTCCCAGTCCTCGCTGTCCAGGGCCCCCGCCCGCCGGGCCCGCCGCGCGCCCACGTGCGCGGCGATCCCGGCGAGCGCGGCCGAGCCGCAGCCGAGGTGGTCGGCGTTGACCAGCACCCCACCGGGCCGCAGCACCCGCGTCAGGTCCGCGTACGCGCGCCGCAGGTCCTCCTTCGGCAGGTAGTGCAGCGCCGTCGTGGACACCACCGCGTCCACCGGGCCGCTCAGCCCGAGCCGCCCCGTCCACCCCTCCTCGCCGATGACCGCCTGCACGTATCGCGCCGCGCGGGGGTGGCGGGTGCGGGCCAGTTCGAGCAGGAGGGGGTCCATGTCCACCGCGACGATCCGGGCATGCGGCAGACGCGCGCTGAGCCTGGCGGGCAGCGACCCCGGACCGCACCCCAGATCGAGCACGTACGGGCGCGCCTGGCCCTCCGTCACATGCTCCACGACGTCCGTGACGACCGTGAAACGTTCCTCGCGGTCCACCGCGTACCGCTGCTGCTGCCGTTCCCAGCGGTCCACCCACCGCTCGGCCGTGGGCAGAGAGAGCCCCATGCCGCACCACCCTTACCGTCTGTTCCTGTTGAGGCCCCCGAATCTACAGGTGAAAATGGTTCCCATCAGCTCGACGTCAAGCCGCGCAGCGTCACCAGGAGCCGGTCGATCTCCTCAAGAGTGTTGTACACATGCAGGCTGACCCGCACTGAGCTGCGCTTTTCCCCGCCACGCGCCTGGCACAGGCCGTCAGCCCTCACCATGAACCCTTCACTGAACAGGATGAATCCCAGATCGACCGACTCGATGCCCCGATGGCGGAACGTGACGATGCTCTGCCGTTGCTGCACGCGCGTCCCGCGCGCGAGGCTCAGCGGGCAGCCGAGCACCTCGTACGCGGGCAGCGCGCTCAGCCCGTCGGTGAGCCGGGCCGCCAGGCCCCGCGTCCAGCGCTCGATCCGGTCGAGACCGGCGCCCTCCAACCAGGTGAGCGCCGCGCCGAGACTCGCGATCCCCACCGTGTTCGGCGTCCCGTCCCAGCCGCCCGGCTCCAGCGGGGCGCCGCGCAGGCCGCGCGACCACACCGCGCCCGTCCCGGGCAGCGCGAGCGCCTTGTGCCCCGAGAAGACGAGGAAGTCCACGTCGAGCGCCGCGAGCGAGATCGGCAGGTGCCCCACGCTCTGCGCCGCGTCGAGACACAGCACCACGTCGTCGCCGACGAGCGCGCGTATCCGGTGCACGTTCATGTCCGCGCCGTAGACGTGGTGCACATGGGTCAGCGCGAGGAACCGCGTGCGCGGGGTGAGCAGCGCGGCGAGCGCCGTCAGGTCGTAGTCGCCCGAACCGCTCTGCACCGGCATCTCGCGCACCGTGATCCGCACCCCGCGCGCCGCGAGCAGTTCGCGCACCTCCAGCCACGGCGAGGCGTTCGCCTCGTGGTCCGCGAACGGCACCACGATCTCGTCCCCGTCCCTCAGGTGCCCGGGCAGCCAGTCCCGCGCGACCGTCCGCAGCCCCTCGCTCGTCCCGCTCGTGAAGTGCACGCGCGAGCGCGCCGGTTCCGGATCGCCGAGGAAGGTCTTCACCCGGGCCCGCACGTCCTCGATCATCCGCGTCGTGCGATTGGCCCACGGGTACGTGCCGCGCGCCGCGTTGGCGTTGCTCGTGGTGAGGTACGCCGTGACGGCGTCGAGCACCGCGCGCGGCTTCTGCGCGGTCGCCGCGCTGTCGAGGTACGCCAGGTGCGGCTCCGCCGCGAGGATCGGGAACTCGGCACGTATCTCCCGCTGCCAGGCGGCCAGTTCCTCCCAGCGGTCGTTGTCCTCGGTCATGATCGCCCCCTCACTCCCGCACCAGCGGCGCGCCCGCGTCGCGCCACGCGATGACCCCGCCGTCGAGGCTGCGCACGTCCGGGTGCCCCATCCGGGTCAGCACCGCCGCGTACCCCACCGACTTCTCGCCGACGGGACAGGCGAGGAGCACCGGGCGGCTCTTGCTGAACGGCAGCCCGCCGCGCAGGAGTTCGGCGAACAGCTCGTCCGCGATGTTCACCGAGCCCTCGATGTGCTGCGCCGCGTAGGCGTGCGGCCCGCGCAGGTCCACGACGAGCGGCTGCTCGTGCGCCAGCCACTTCTGGGCCTCGGCGACCGGCATCCGGTGCACCCCGGCCCGCTCCTCCTCGCCGACCGAAGCCGCCGTGCGCGTCGCCAAGGACGCGGTGGCGCCGAGGAGTTCGGGGCGCCGGGCCCTTACGTAGCTCAAGTAGCTCTCGACGCGGTCGCACACCACGAAGACCGCCGTGCGCCGCCGCTCCGGCTCGCTCGCCTCGACCTCGCGCAGCCGCCGCACCGCGCCGTGGTAGGCCGCGCCGCCCGTGGGACCGGCGAGGATGCCGCAGCGCCGGATCAGCTCGACCATCCCGTCGATCGCGTCGAGCGAGCCGACCGCCTCGATGAGGTCGTACGTCGCCGGGTCGAAGAGGCCCACCTCCTGCACCTCGTCGAGGTTCCTGATCCCCGGCACGAAGTCCGACTTCTCCGCGACGAGCCCGAGCACCCGCACCTCCCCCTCGGCGGCCCGCAGCGCCCGCGCGACGCCGGAGGACGAGCCCGCCGTGCCGACCCCCGCGACGAACCAGTCGGGCGCCCGGCCGCCGAGGTCCGCGATGATCTCGGGACCCGTGCCCTCCTCGTGCGCCCGCGCGTTCGCCGGGTTGAAGTACTGGTCGGTGTGGAGGAACGAGCCGCCGGGGGCGCTCAGTTCACGGTGGAAGCGGGTGAGCGGGTCCTCCGTGTCGGTGGGGTCCAGGCACTCGCTCTGCCCGGGCAGCTCCTCGATCTCGGCCCCGAGCAGCAGCAACAACTCCTTGACCTCGGGGATCTTCATGCGGTTGGTGACGCTGCGGAAACCGAGCCCGTGCATCGAGGCGATGACGGCGAGCGCCTTCGCGGTGTTCCCGCTGGACAGTTCGACGACCTCGGCGCCCCGCTCGGCCGCCGCGGCGATCGCTGGACGTGCCATGCCCCAGGCCGCGCGGTCCTTCACGGAGCCGAAGGGGTTGAAGAACTCCAGCTTCGCGTACAGCTCGGTGGAGCGCAGTCCGTGCACCGCCGGGTCGATCCGGACGAGCGGGGTCTGCCCGATGGTGTCGAGGATGCTGTCGTACTTCATACCCGTCCCTTGGTCGTGCCGGGCAGCGGTGGGGCGCCCTGCGCCCGTGCCGCCGTCGCGCCCGGTGTGCCGCCCGGGTGGGCGGCCGGAGTGCTCGTGGGGGTGGTCGTGCGGAGCGGAGCCGCCGTACCGGGCTCCTGCGCCGTCGTGGGCCACCACTGCTCGTCCAGGGTCCAGCGCCAGTCGCCGCCCGGCGTCTGCTCCAGCGCCACCTTCCGCGCGGGCGGGCGGCGTTCGGCGTACTGGGCGCTGAAGTCCATCGCGTACCCGGCGGTGTTGGCGAAGGCGAGGAGTTCACCGGGCGCCGGGAGCCTGGGGAGCTGGACGAGCCTGCGTGTGATCAGGTCGGACTCCAGGCACAGGTTCCCGTGCAGGTACACGCCGGTCGCCGCGCCCGGGCCGGGTGCGGGCACCGGGGCGCCGCCGGGCCGCGGCAGGAGCATCGGGTCCACGAGGATGCCGTGCTCCTCCAGGGCGCAGTCGTCCGCGTTCATCGCGAGGCGCACCTGCGCGATCCCGTCCGCACCCGTGCGCACGTCCAGGACGCGGGCGAGCGTCGCCCCGCACTGGTCCATGAGCGCGCGGCCCGGCTCCACCGCGAGGTCGTACAGGCCGTCGAGCAGCAGCTCGCCCAGCGGCCTGCCGAAGGCGGGGGAGTCCTGGCGCAGGAGCGCGTCGAGGTAGTCCGCCCCGGCGAGCGGGCGGTGGCCGGGGTAGAGGTCGAGCGAACCGCGCAGCGTGCCGCCCTCGTTGGCGAGCCCGTAGCCGTGCCCGCGCCAGGTCAGCGGCGGCCGGCGGCCGAGCGCCGCGAGCGTCAGCTCGGTCGTGTACGCCTCCCACTCGCGCGCGTCGGCGAGGTGGCTCACGCCGAATCCGCCGCCGATGTCCACCGTCGCGGGGCGCAGCCCCCGCTCCAGGCACAGGTCGAGGGCGCGCAGGCAGCCGTCGAGCGCGAGCGCCTTCTCGGGCAGGCCCGTCGTGTCGATGTGGTACGCGACCCCGACGACCTCGACCCGCTCGCGCACCCGCTCCACCGCGTCCAGCAGCGCGGGCAGCCCCGCGTACGGCGTCCCGAACCGGCTCGGGCGGCTGAGCTGCCGGACCCCCTGCGAGGGGAAGCCCGACAGGCGTAACTGCACCTTCGCGCGGGGCAGTTCGTACCGTGCGACGAGGGCGGCCAGCCGTTCCAGCTCGCCCTGGTCCTCGACCGTCACCGTCACGCCGCAGCGCGCCGCGAGCCACAGGAACTCGGGCTCCTTCGGGCCCGTGGCGCCGATCCGGTCCGGCGTGAAACCGCTGCCGAGCCCGTGCCGCAACTCCTCCAGCGAGGCCACGTCGAGCCCGGCGCGGCTCGTGGCGAGCGCGCGCACCAGGGCGCTGGAACGGTTCGCCTTGTGGGCGAAGTACACCGTGCCGCGCAGGTGGTGACGATCGCGCGCCGCCTCGAAGCGCCGTACGTTCTCGACGGCCTGCTGCGGCAGTACGACGTTGAGCGGGCTGCCGAGCCCTTCGACGAGCGGGTACAGGACCTCGGGCGCGCGCAGCAGCGCCCCGAGGCGCGGCTCCAGCCTCGGCGTCAGGAGCAGGGGGGACGGCGGCAAGGCGGGCGCCCTCACCGTCCGGACCCGGTGCCCTGCGCGGCCCGCCCCGGCAGGCCCTCCGCACCGGGAACCGCCCGCGCCACCTTCTCCGACATGATTGTCATAACGCCATGAGTCATGCCGTCATGCTGTCCACCTGGCCCCCGCTCCATGCCTTCCCCCGCGCGCTACCCGGAGCAGGCCGCACCACACCCGGCGCACGGACGCGCGGGGGCGCGCGAGACCGCGCGGGGCGGGGCGGTCACCGCGGGCCCGGGATCAGCCCGTCGTCGGCGGGACCTTCCAGCCGAGCGGGCTCCCCGGTGCGCCCACCGTCAGCTCTCCCTCCGCCGTCGCGCGCAGCGCGTACGTGTCCGGAGCGCCCGCCGCCTCCCACGTCTCCCGCAAGGCCCGCATCCCCGCCGCGCCGCCCTCGCGCA
>NZ_JAAGLR010000691.1 GCF_010548245.1 Streptomyces sp. SID11385 | reverse complement strand
GGCGTGGAACGGGAGCGGTACGCGCGGCTGATGGTGGCGCAGCTCGATCTTCTGGAGGAGCGGGCGGGGACGGGCTGCCCGCGACCGGCCTTCGAGGCGGCGGCGCGGGCCCGGGTGGCCGAGGCGCGGTACGTCCCTTCGGGCGGCGCGGGCTACTGAAGGCGGCGGGCGCGTACGGTACGCCCGTGCCACCCGGCGCGCCGGGGCTTTCGCCGGGCTCTCGCCCGTCCGGCGGAAGGTGCATGACGCGGGCCGGGCCGGGGCATAGGATCGCCCAGATTCTGCGAAGGGAAGACTCATGGCTTCGGCTACGTGCCCGTGCGGCGGTACCTTCAGCACGGGCGACCCCGGTCCCGGCGGGGAGACCCCCGAGCTGGTCCACCGCGACGCGCTGAACCGCGAGGCGCCGTGCCCCCTGGAGGCCCCGGCGCCCCCGGCCCGGGCGGAGGTACGCGCGAGCTGAGCCCTGAAGCCCCCGCCTCACTCGACGGCCGCGCTCATCCCTTGGGGGGCGAGGAGCCGCAGCGCCGCCTCGTGCAGTCCGAGCCCGAAGCGGCCGGTCTCTCGCCCGGTGCGGGTCAGCGGCCCGGCGCCCGCGAAGGCGGCCGTTCGCACGTCGAGGACCTCGGGGGCGGCGCACGCGACCGTCCGCAGCCGCCAGTCGCCTTCGCCGGGGCGGGGCGGCAGGGCGAGCAGCAGAACCGCCTCCCCTCGCCCGCCGGGCGCCTCGTGGGCGGTCCAGCGCGCCAGGACGAGCGCGGCGCGCGCGGGGGGTGCGGAGTGCGCGGGCGGGTCGGGGCGTGTCCCGGCCTCTGTGTCGCGGCGCTCCAGCCAGAGCCGCAGAAGATCCCCGAAACCGCTTCCGCCGGCCGTCGTCCCGGCCCCGAGGAGGGCCGTGCCCGCCCCGGCGAAGACGCGGCACAGCGCACGTACGGGCACACGGTCCGCCTCGTGCACGTACCGCACTGAGCGCAGTTCCAGCATCGCGTGCCGCAACCGTTCGGCGGCGGCCGAGGCGTCGGGCAGCAGGTCGCCGGAGGGCGGTGCGGGTACGCGCGCCGGGAGGTCGGCGTTCTGCGGGCGCAGCGCGTCGGCGCGGCGGCCCGCGGCGGACAGGTGCCAGGAACGGTCGTCGGGGCGGCATTCTCCGGCCGCCGCCCGGAGGAGAGAGGTCCCGAAGGACACGGTGAAGCCCTCCGGGTCCGGGGCGAAGGTGAGGCCACCGGAAGCCGCGGGGAGGGTGAAGGCCACCTCGGTGATCCCGTCGAGCCACACGTGCAGCGACGCCGATCCGTCGGCGTACGTGCGCGGCAGGGCGACGGTCAGCGCTGCCCTCAGTGACCCACCGGCGCGCTCGACGTGGAACGACTCGATGGTGGCGCCACGGAGGTCGTAGTCGGCGGCGAGTTCCGCGACGGCCTCCCGGGTGAGGGGGTAGGGGGGCGCGATGACCCGCCCCAGGTAGTCGCGGTTCGGGCCGTCGGGTCGGGCAGGTGCGAGCAGCGGCTCGACCGTGTCCCCTGCCAGGGCGATCAGCAGCGCGCGGCGCTCCTCGCTCCAGTCCCCCATCCACGCGAGCAGCGCCCGCGCCCGTGACTCGCGCTCCTCGGGGCCGGGCGCGGCGAAGGCCCGTACGAGGGGGACGGTGCAGTTGTCCCCGAGGTCGGCGTACAGCCGTACCGTCTCGCGGTCGAACCCCCGGGCATCGGCGGCGGCTTCGGCGATGCGCGTGAGCGAGCGGTCCAGGAGGGCGGCGAGGGCGAGGGTGGCGGGGCCGTGCGGCGGGCTCTGCATGGCCCGTACCGTACGGGCATGGCGAGGACGTGGGACGCGGAGGGGCCGGGGGTGCTGCGGCTGCCCTCGGGGGCGCTGGTGCGGGGGCGGGGGTTGCGGTACGGGGAACCGGCGGGCGCGGGCGCGGAGTTCGGCGTGTACCTGCTGGGCAGGGACCCGGGCGTGACGGAACGTGAGGCGCGCTGGGTCCGGTGGCCGGACTTCCGGCTGCCGACGGATCGCGGGGCGTTCGCGGCGGTGCTGCGCGAGGCGCTGTCCCGGGCGGCCGGGGAGCGGGTCGAGTTCGCGTGCGGCGGCGGGGTCGGGCGGACGGGCACGGCGCTCGCGTGCCTCGCCGTCCTGGACGGCGTCCCGTCGGCGGAGGCGGTCGCGTACGTACGGGCCGGCTACCACCCGCGTGCGGTCGAGACCCCGTGGCAGCGGCGCTTCGTACGACGGTACGGGGCGGGAGCGGCGTAGCCGGGACCGGGTGCGAGCCCTTGCCGGGCCTCGCGCCCGGTCCCGGACCGCCCAGGACCGCCCCGCCCCCCGCCGTCAGCTTCCGTCGCGGTAGGCCTCCAGGAGGCGCAGCCACACCTCGCTGATCGTCGGGTAGGAGGGGACCGCGTGCCACAGGCGGGTGAGGGGGACCTCGCCCGCGATCGCGATGGTGGCGGAGTGGAGGAGTTCGCTCACGCCGGGGCCGACGAAGGTGGCGCCGCGCAGGAAGCCGTGGTCCTCGTCGACGACCAGCCGGGCGCGGCCCGTGTAGCCGTCGGCGTAGAGGGCCGCGCCCGCGACGGAGCCGATCTCCTGATCCACGGCGCGGACGCGGTGGCCCGCCGCCTCGGCCTCCGCGAGGGTCAGGCCGACCGCCGCGACCTCGGGATCGGTGAAGACGACCTGCGGGACGGCCGCGTGGTCGGCGGTGCTCTGCGCGGGGGACCACGGCGAGGTGTCGACGGTCTCGCCCTTGGCGCGCGCGGCGATCGCCGCGCCCGCGATGCGCGCCTGGTACTTGCCCTGGTGGGTCAGGAGCGCACGGTGGTTGAGGTCACCGACGGAGTAGAGCCAGTCGGTGCCGGGGACGAGGCAGCTGTCGTCCGACTCGAGCCAGGAGCCGGGCTCCAGGTCCACCGTCTCCAGGCCCAGGTCCTCGCTGCGCGGGGCGCGGCCTGTGGCGAAGAGGACCTCGTCGGCCTCCAGGGTCGAGCCGTCGCCGAGGGTCAGCGTGACGGGCCCGGTGCCGCCGGGGCGGGATACCTCGGCGACGGAGGTTTGGGGGCGGATGTCGACGCCGTGCTCGGCGAGCTGCTTGGCGAGGAGTTCCCCGGCGAAGGGCTCCAGGCGGTCGAGGAGGCC
Source organism: Streptomyces sp. SID11385 (assembly GCF_010548245.1). Taxonomy (GTDB): domain Bacteria; phylum Actinomycetota; class Actinomycetes; order Streptomycetales; family Streptomycetaceae; genus Streptomyces. The sequence continues at coordinate 4,983 of NZ_JAAGLR010000691.1, read as the reverse complement.
TTCGCCCCGGACGAGCAGGGTGACGTGCGCGCCGAGTCCGCGCCAGGCGGTGGCCATCTCGACGGCGACGACGCCGCCGCCGACGATCGCGAGCCTGCCGGGCACCCGCTGGGCGCTCGTGGCCTCGCGGCTCGTCCACGGCTTGGCCTCGGCGAGGCCGGGAAGGTCGGGGAGCTTGGCGCCGCTGCCGGTCGCGAGGACGACGGCCTGTCGCGCCGTGATCCGCGTGACGGTGCCCTCTGGGGTCGTGACGGCGACGGTCCGCGGCCCGTCGAGGCGTCCGTGGCCGCGGACGAGGGGCACGTCGACCGAGTCCAGCCACTCGACCTGCCCGCCGTCCTTCCAGTGCGAGGTGAAGGAGTCCCTGCGGGTGAGCACGGGGCTCGCGTCGAGGGGCCGCGCGACCTGCTGCGCGAGCCCGGGCAGCCGACGGGCGTCGGCTTGGGCGAGTACAGGGCGCAGGAGGGCTTTACTGGGCATGCAGGCCCAGTAGGAGCACTCGCCGCCGACGAGTTCGCTCTCCACGATCACAGTGCTCAGGCCCGCGGCGCGGGTGCGGTCGGCGACGTTCTCGCCGACGGGGCCCGCGCCCACCACCACGACGTCGTAGGTCTGCTGCTGGGCCTCGGTTCCGGTGTCCGTCATGACTCCAGTCTGTCGAAGTGTGTGCGTCCTCGCCACGGGGGTAGCGGGGACGGAATACGCCCTGACGCGGCACCGTTGTCCTGACGGGTTCGTTTCCGGGCCGTATCGATGTGCCAGGACAGACCAGGAAGTAGGAAAAGCATGCCCACTGTGGAGCTGACCAAGGAGAATTTCGACCAGACCGTGACGGACAACGAGTTCGTCCTGATCGATTTCTGGGCGTCCTGGTGCGGTCCCTGCCGCTCCTTCGCGCCGGTCTACGAGAAGTCGTCCGAGGAGAACCAGGACCTCGTCTACGGCAAGATCGACACCGAGGCGCAGCCCGAACTGGCCGCCGCCTTCGGTATCCAGTCCATTCCGACGCTGATGATCGTCCGCGACCAGGTCGCCGTCTTCGCCCAGCCGGGGGCGCTCCCCGAGGCCGCGCTCCAGGACGTCATCGGGCAGGCGCGAGCGCTCGACATGGACGAGGTCCGCAAGTCGATCGCCGACGCCGAGAAGTCGACGGGCGGGGAGTCCCCGCAGCCGGGCGGGACCGCCTGAGCCACTCCGGCGACGACACCAGGACCGGGGTCCGCGCGAGGGCCGGAGCACCCCCCTTCCGTACCGGCCTCCCGCGGCCCTGGACCGCCCCCTTCACCCATTCGGGCGAGGGGGCGGTTTTTCGTGCGGCCGGGAGCGCGGGTCCGGCGAAAAGCGGCAGGTGCGCCCCGCGAAGGCGTCAGAACGGGTAGCCCGCCACGTCCGCGCGGACCGTTGTCCACCGTGTCTCGGTGAAGGCGTCGAGGTTGGCCTCGCCGCCGAAGCGGGCGCCGGTGCCGGAGGCGCCGAGGCCGCCGAAGGGGGCCACCGCCTCGTCGTTGACCGTCTGGTCGTTGATGTGAACGATCCCGGTCGGGATGCGCTCGGCGAGTTCGAGGCCGCGCGCGGTGTCGCGCGTGACGATGCCGAGCGCCAGGCCGTAGGGGCTGGCCGCGGCGAGCTTGACGGCCTCGTCGTCGTCGGCGAAGGACCGTACGGGCGCGACGGGCCCGAAGACCTCCTCGGTGTAGACCGGGGTGTCCTCGTCGACGTCGGCGAGGACGGTGGGCCGGTAGAAGAGGCCCTCGTGGGTGCCGCCCGCGACGAGTCTGGCGCCGCGCGCGGTGCTCGCCTCGACGAGGCGGTGGATCTTGCCGAGCTGGCCCTGGTCGATGACGGGGCCGAGGTGGACCTGCTCGCGGTAGGGGTCGCCGACGCCGAGCGAGTCGGCCTTGGCGGCGAGCCGTGCCACGTACTCGTCGTAGAGCGAGGCGTGCACGAGGTGCCGCCCGGTGGTCATGCAGACCTGTCCCTGGTGGAAGAAGGAGCCCCAGGCGGCGGTGGATATGACGGCGTCGATGTCGGCGTCCTCGCGCACGATCAGCGCGGAGTTGCCGCCGAGTTCGAGGTGCGCGCGGGTCAGGTGGCGCCCGGCGGCCTCGCCGACCGCGCGGCCGGCGGTCGTGGACCCGGTGAAGGAGAGGACGGGGACGCGGGGGTCGGCCACGAGGGCCTGGCCCATGGAGGCGTCTCCCGGCAGGACGTGCAGGAGGCCCTCGGGGAGCCCGGCGGCGGCCAGGACGGCGGCGAGCGCGAGGCCGCCGCTGACGGCGGTGCGCGGATCGGGCTTGAGGAGCACCGCGTTGCCGAGGGCGAGCGCGGGCGCGACGGAGCGGATCGCGAGGATGAGCGGCACGTTGAAGGGCGCGATGACGCCGACGACACCGACGGGGACGCGGCGGGTGTACGAGAGCCGGGGCGCCTCCGAGGGGAGCACCCGGCCGAGCGGGCGCGAGGCGAGGGCCGCGGCCTCGAAGCACTCCTCGGCGGCGACGTGGAGTTCGAACTCGGCCTTGCCCGGGACCGATCCGGTCTCCCGCACGATCCAGTCGCGCAGTTCGGCCGCGTGCTCGGTGAACAGCTCGCCCGCGCGCCGCAGTACGGCCGCGCGCCCGGCGTAGGGGCGGGCGGCCCAGGTGTGGCGCGCGGCGTCGGCGACGCGGGCGGCGTCGGCCACGTCCTCGGTGGTGGCGAGGTGGTAGTGGCCCAGCGTGGCACCGGTGGCGGGCTCGGTGACGGGGTGCTCGGCGCCCGAGAGCGGGCGGGGCTGCCAGGCGGCGGGATCGAGCAGGGGCATCGGGTGCGTCTCCAGTCGGTGTGGTCCGGGAGGGTCCCCGGCGGGCGGGGAGGCCGAGGCACACGGCGGCACCGGGTTCGCGTGGTGGGGGGCGGGCGCGCGGAACCACCGGCTCGCTGCCGAATGCTCACAACCGGTCAGATCTGGTTGAGCATCGATCATCCTAGTCATGCCATGTGATCGTGGGCCATGGGTTCCGCCGCGCTCCGGACCGGCGGTCGGCAACCCGCCCTTCTCCCCCCTCCTCCCGGAAGCATTCCCTCCGGCCTTGCGAATCAGCCGAGTTGGCGGCGCCTTCCGCGCACCGCCCCGCTCCGTCTCGTGCCGCACCCGGCACCGGACGCGGTGCGGGAACGCGGGCGGGCGACAACTACGGTGTCCCCGTGACTGCTTTCACGGATGATCAGGCGCCGAGACCGGCGGACGAGAGCGCGATACCGGGCCGTTTCGGCGCGCACGCGACGACCGAGGCGGCCGGCGCGGAGGTGGGCCGGGTGCACACCTCGTACGCGCCCGCGCACGACGGGGACCCGGACCCGGGCGAGATCGTGTGGACCTGGGTGCCCTACCGGGAGAACGACGGGCGCGGCAAGGACCGCCCCGTACTCGTCGTGGCACGCGAGGAGGCGGGCACACTGCTCGCCGTGCAGCTCTCCAGCAAGCCGCACACGGGCGACCGCGACTGGGTCTTCCTCGGCAGCGGCCCCTGGGACCGCACGGGCCGTGACTCGTGGGTCGCCCTGCACCGCGTCCTGCGGCTGCACGAGGAGGGGATGCGGCGCGAGGCGTGCGCGCTCGACCGGATGCGCTTCAACACGGTCGTCGGGCGGCTGCGCGAACGGTACGGCTGGCACTGAGCCGCGGCGGGCCGGGGCACGCCACCGCCCCGGCCCGCTCCACGCCCCTCCCCCGCTCTTCCGGCCGCCCCCTTTCCCCGTGCGCTTCCGCCGCGCTCGCGTCCCGCCCCGCGAAGGGCTGAAAAGCACCGCTTCACCCGTTCGGCGGCGGTGCGGGCCGCCCTGTGCCCTTGTGGGATGCCGAGGGCTGGTCTTGGCTTGAGGCTTCGCACAGGGACTTGTACGGGAACTCCCGAGGCCGGAGGGCGCTATGCCGGACGAGGTGGCCGTGAGCGGGGCCGAGCTGGAGGCCCTGGTACGCGGCGTCTGTTTCAAGACCGGGCCGCCCCGCGCGGTCGGGGTCGAGGTGGAGTGGCTGGTGCACGCCCCCGGGCGGCCCGGTCATGTGCTGAGCGCGGCGGAGTACGAGGAGGCGCTCGCCACCGTACGGGCCCTGTCCCTCTCCGCTCCGCTCACCGTGGAACCCGGGGGGCAGCTCGAACTCAGCTCGCTGCCCGCCCCTTCGCTCGGCGCCTGCTGGGAGGCGATGCGCGACGATCTCGCCGCCGTACGCGCGGCTCTCGCCCCGCTCGGGCTCGCGCTCACCGGCACGGCGACCGACCCCTGGCGCACCCCGCTGCGGCGGCTGCGCGAACCCCGCTACGAGGCGATGGAGCGGGTGCTGGACCGCACCGGCTCCTCGGGGCGCGCGATGATGTGCTCCTCCGCCTCGGTGCAGGTGTGCGTGGACGCGGGGCTCCCGGGGCCGGGCCCGCTGGGCTTCGAGCGCCGCTGGCGCCTGGCCCACCTGCTCGGGCCCGTCCTCGTCGCGGCCTTCGCCAACTCCCCCTTCCTCGCCGGGCGCGTCACGGGCTGGCGCTCGACGCGGCAGGCGCTGTGGGCGGCGATCGAGCCGGGCCGCACGGCGGCGCCCGCCCTCGACACCGACGCGCGCACGGCGTGGAGCAGGCACGTCCTGGACACGCCGGTCATGTGCGTACGGGCCGACGAGGGCCCCTGGCCCGTGCCCGAGGGACTCACGCTGCGCGCGTGGACGCGCGAGGGCGCACGGGCCGCGGGGGCCGGGCGGGCGCCCGTCGTGGCCGACCTCGACTACCACGTCTCGACGCTCTTCCCGCCCGTGCGGGCACGCGGGCACCTGGAGTTGCGGATGATCGACGCGCAGCCGGGCGAGGACGGCTGGGCGGTGCCGCTCGCCGTGGTCGGCGCGCTCTTCGACGACGAGGAGGCGGCCGAGGCCGCGTACCGGGCGGTCGCGCCGCTCTCGGGGCGGCTCGGCGACGTACCCGCCCCGCGCTCGCCGCTGTGGCTGACGGCGGCGCG
>NZ_JAAGLR010000655.1 GCF_010548245.1 Streptomyces sp. SID11385 | reverse complement strand
CGGCGGCCCCGGCGGCGGCCGCGGTGGCGGCCCGGGCGGCTGGCGCAACCTCCCCTCGGCCCCCGCCCTGCGCGCCTACCGCGCCGAACCCGCCGGGACCGTCCACGAAGTCCGCTACCGCACCACCCGCGACGGCATCCGCCCCGAGGACCACCCCGGCGTCACCGTCGAGCCGGAGGCCGTCCCCGGCACCGTCCACCTCACCAGCGAGGGTGTCCGCCGCACGTACCACGTCGCCGTCCACGGTGAGGAGGACGAAGCCGAGGTGTACGTCGACACCGCCGGTGGCACCTCGTACGCCTTCACCGCCCTGCCCCGCTTCCCCGAAGCCGCCGCCACCACCGCGCCCGGCTCCCTCCTCGCCCCGCTCCCCGGCACCGTCGTCCGCCTCGCCGAAGGGCTCCGCGAAGGCGCCGAAGTCGCCGAAGGGGCACCGCTGTTGTGGCTGGAGGCGATGAAGATGGAGCACCGCGTGAGCGCCCCGCGCGCCGGAGTCCTCGTCCGCCTGCCGGTCGAACCCGGCCGGCAGGTCGAGGTCGGCGCGCTCCTCGCGGTCATCGAGGACGCGGAACCCCGGCACCACACCCCCCGTCCCCCGAAGGAGGACCCCGCACCATGAGCGCTTCCGACATCGTGGAGAGCCAGGAGCACCAGGACCTGCGCGCCGCCGTCGCCGCCTTCGCCCGCTCCTACGGCCGCGACTACCTCACCCGCACGCTCGCCGCCGGGAAAGCCCCGGCCGAGCTGTGGCGCGCGGCCGGCAAGCTCGGCTACCTCGGCGTGAGCATCCCCGAGGAGTACGGGGGAGGGGGCGGCGGAATCGGCGAACTCGCCCTCGTCCTCGAAGAACTCGGTGCCGCCGGGTCGCCGCTGCTCATGATGGTCGTCTCCCCGGCGATCTGTGCCACCGTCATCGCCCGCTTCGGCACCGAGGAGCAGAAACGCGCCTGGCTGCCCGGGCTCGCCGACGGCAGCCGCGTGATGGCCTTCGGCATCACCGAGCCCGACGCGGGCTCCAACTCCCACCGCATCACCACCACCGCGCGCCGCGACGGCGAGGACTGGCTGCTCAGCGGGCGCAAGGTGTTCATCTCGGGCGTCGACCTCGCCGACGCCGTCCTCGTCGTCGGGCGCACCGCCGACGCCCGCAGCGGACGCCTCAAGCCCTGCCTCTTCATCGTCCCGACCGACGCGCCCGGCTTCACGCGCACGCCCCTCGCGATGGAACTCAAAGCCGCCGAGAAGCAGTTCGAGCTGGCCCTCGACGACGTCAGACTCCCCGCCGACGCGCTCGTCGGCGACGAGGACGCGGGGCTCCTCCAGCTCTTCGCCGGGCTCAACCCCGAGCGCGTCATGACCGCCGCCTTCGCGATCGGCATGGGCCGCTACGCGCTCGGACGCGCCGTCGCGTACGCCAGGGAACGCACCGTCTGGAAGACGCCCATCGGCGCCCACCAGGCGATCGCCCACCCCCTCGCCCAGGCCCACATCGAACTCGAACTCGCTCGCCTCATGACCCGCCGCGCCGCCGCGCTCTACGACGCGGGCGACGACATCGGCGCGGGCGAGGCCGCCAACATGGCCAAGTACGCCGCAGCCGAAGCCTGCGCGCACGCCGTCGACCAGTCCGTGCACACCCTCGGCGGCAACGGCCTCACCGAGGAATTCCAGCTCGCCTCGCTCCTCACCGCCAGCCGCGTCGCCCGCATCGCGCCCGTGAGCCGCGAGATGATCCTCAACTACGTCTCCCACCAGACCCTCGGCCTGCCCAAGTCCTACTGAACGAACGGGAGTCGTCGTGACCCTCCGTATCCGCCCCGACGAGCGGGGCGTCCGCACCCTCCTGCTCGACGCCCCCGAGCGCCGCAACGCCCTCTCCGCACCCCTCGTCGCCGCCCTCACGACGGCTCTCACCGACGCGGGCGCCGACCCCGGCGTCCGCGCCGTCGTCCTCGGCCACACGGGAACGACGTTCAGCGCGGGCGCCGACCTCAAGGAACCCCCCGAGCCCGCCGCGATCCTCGCTCTGCTGCGTACCGTCGTCGCCCTGCCCAAGCCCGTCGCCGCCGCCGTCACCGGGCACGTACGGGCCGGGGGACTCGGCCTCCTCGGCGCCTGCGACCTCGGCTTCGCCGGGCCCCGCGCCGACTTCGCCTTCACCGAGGCGCGCCTCGGCCTCGCGCCCGCCGTCATCTCCCTCCCCCTCGCCGGCCGCCTCGACCACACCGCCGCCCGCCGCTACTACCTCACCGGGGAACGCTTCGGACCCGCCGAAGCCGCCCGCATCGGGCTCGTCACCGAAGCCGTGGAGGACGTCGACGCCGCGCTCGCCCCCGTACTCGACGCGCTGCGCGCCTGCTCCCCGCAGGGCCTCGCCGAGAGCAAGCGGCTCGCCACCGCTACAGTGCTCGCGGACTTCGCCGCGCGCGGCGAGGACATGCTCGCCCTCTCGGCCGGGCTCTTCGCCTCCGCCGAGGCACGCGAGGGAATGACGGCCTTCCTCGAACGACGGGAGCCCCCATGGGCACGGTGACACGCACGGCACGCGGCGGACCACCCCGCCAGGACCGCAGCCGCGCCACGCGCGAACGCCTCCTCGAAGCCGCCGTCACCTGCGTCGCCGAACACGGCTGGACCCGTTCCACCGTCGCCGTCGTCGCCGAGCGCGCGGGCGTCTCGCGCGGCGCCGCCCAGCACCACTTCCCCACCCGCGAGGACCTCTTCACCGCGGCCGTCGCCTACATGGCCGAGGAACGCTCCGCGGCCCTGCGCGCCCTCTTCCCCGGCCCCCCGCCCGACCGCCACGCCGTCGTCTCCGCCCTCGCCGACCTCTACACGGGCCCGCTCTTCCGCGCGGCACTCCAACTCTGGGTCGTCGCCTCGCAGGAGGACACCCTGCGCGAGGAGGTCGTGGCCCTCGAAGCCCGCGTGGGCCGCGAGACCCACCGCATCGCCCTCACCCTCCTCGACGCCGACGAATCCCGCCCCGGCACCCGCGAAACGGTCCAGGGCCTCCTCGACATGTGCCGCGGCCTCGGCCTCGCCAACCTCCTCACGGACGACGGCGCGCGCAGACAACGCGTGGTGCGGCAGTGGGCGGCGCTGGTCGAGGAGGCCCTGGGGGAGTGAGGCGCGTCCCAGCCCCTCCGGCGACCGAGGAGCGGAGCCCCGCGACGGCGCCGCGAGACAGGCGTCGCACGCGAGCCCCCGCCCCCCTCACCCCGCCCGTCGCCTCCGTTTCGCCAGCCATGTCTGGGCGATCACCACGACCGCCAGGAACGCTCCGGACACCACCTGCTGGTACGAGGAGTCCAGCGAGCCGATCTGGTTGATGATGTTCTGGATCACCTTCAGCAGCAGCACCCCCACGAGCGAACCGCTCAGGAAGCCGGAGCCGCCGCTCAGCAGCGTCCCGCCGATCACCACGGCCGAAATGGCGTCCAGTTCCATGCCGTTGCCGAGGATCGTCACGCCCGAGGCCAGCCAGGCCGCGTTCAGGGCGCCCGCGAGACCCGCGCACAGCCCCGACAACGTGTAGACGTACGTCTTCGTACGGGCCACGGGGACACCCATGAGCGCCGCCGCGTCCTCGTTGCCGCCCACCGCGTACACGTACTGCCCGAAGCGGCTGCGCCGCAGCGCGACCCCGCCGAGCAGGAACAGCGCCACCGTGATCCACACCGGCACCCCGATGCCGAGCAGCTTGCTCTGCCCCAGGTGCGTGAACCACGTCGACTTGTCCACGAGATACGTGTTCGCGCCCTCGTCCGTCACCGCGAGCAGCAGCCCGCGCGCGCCGAGCATCGACGCCAGCGTCACGATGAACGGGGCGAGCCGCGCCCGCGAGATGAGCAGCCCGTTCACCACGCCGAGGAGCCCGCACACCGCGAGCGGCAGCAGCAGCGCCACCGCCGTCCCGTACCGCGAGCCCCACGCCGCGAGTACCCCGCCGAGCGCGAAGAGCGAGCCGACCGAGAGGTCGATGCCGCCCGTGACGATGACGAAGGTCATGCCGAGCGCCACCACGGCGAGGAACGACGAGGACAGCGCCATGCCCTCCAGGTTGTCCCCGGTCAGGAACGTGTCGAAGCACAGGCTCGCGACGAGGACCGCCAGGACGAGCGTGAGCAGCGCCCCGTGCTGCTGCGCGAGCGCGCTCAGCCGCTCCCCGCGACCAGGACCCCGCTCCTCGGGGTACACCTGCTTCTCCCCGGCCGGGACCTCGGCGATCGTGCCGTTCACCGCTTCCCCCTCTCCCGCGCCGCGTAGACCGCGAGGACGATGACGACCGCCTGCGCGATCTGCGTCCACGAGGGCGGCAGGTCGTGCTTGATGAGCGTGGCCGTCAGCAACTGGATGAGCACCGCGCCCGCGACCGTGCCGCCGATCCGTACCCGGCCCCCCGACAGCGGGGTGCCGCCCACCACGACGGCGGTGATCGCGGAGAGTTCCATGAGGGTGCCGAGCGAGGTCGGGTCGCTCGCCTGGAGCCGCGCCGTCGCGAGAATCCCCGCCACCGCCGCGAGCAGCCCCGAGACGACGTACACGATGACGAGCACGCGCCGCACCGGGAGCCCCGCGAGCTTCGCCGCCGCCCGGCTGTCGCCGATCGCGAGCAACTGCCGCCCGAACGTGGTGCGCCGCACCACGAAGGCGACCACCACGGCGAGCACCGCCGCGATGATGACGAGATACGGGATTCCCAGCACGGAGCCCGTGCCGAGCGTGTTCATCCCGCTGTTGCGCACGTCCTTGAGCTGGGGGAGCAGGACGAGCGCGAGGCCGCGACCGCCCACCATCAACGCGAGTGTCGCCACGATCGGCTGCACCCCGACGAAGGCGACGAGCGCCCCGCTCGCGAGCCCCGCAAGCACCCCGCCGAGCGCCGCCATGAGCAGCGCCACCACGAGCCCGTACCCGAGGTACAACGAGAGCAACGACGTCGCGAGCGCCATCACCGCGCCCACCGACAGGTCCACGCCCTCGGTGCCGATCGCGAGCGCCATGCCGAGCGCCACGATGACGATCGGCGCGACCTGCACGGCCTGGGTGCGGAAGTTCTCGGTGGACAGGAAGTGCGGGGTGAAGGCGATGTTGACGAGGAGGAGCACGACGACGCCCGCGTAGACCCCGTACTCCTGGAGCAGGTGGCGCAGCCGCTGCCGGTCGGCGAGCGTGGCGCGCAGCGTCAGCTCAGTCATCCCCGTCCCCCTTCGCGGCCTCGTCGCGCCCGCCGCTCCCGTCGCTCCCGCCGAGGAGCGCGCCGCTCGGCGGCACCACGGAGGCGATCTCCGCCTTGCCCGCCTGTTCGTCCGCCGAGGGCGCGGTGGCGATCGCCGCCATGAGGTGGTCCTCGCTCACCTCGTCCCCCGACAGTTCGGCGACCACCGCGCCGTCCTTCAGCACCACCACGCGGTCCGAGCCCTCCACGAGTTCCTCCGGATCGGAGGATATGAGCACGACACCGAGACCCTCCCCGGCCAGTTCGTCGACGAGCCGCTGCACCTCCGCCTTCGCGCCGACGTCGATGCCCCGCGTCGGCTCGTCGAGGAGCAGCACCTTCGGCTGCATCGCCAGCCAGCGCGCGAGCAGCACCTTCTGCTGATTGCCCCCGGACAGCTCGCCGACCTTCTGGCCGACGCCCGAGGTCTTGATGCGCAGCCGCTGCACGAAGGTGTCCACGATCTTGTCGACGCGCTTCTCGTCGACGAGACCGAAGCGCGAGAGCCCGGGAAGCGCGGCGAGCGCGATGTTCTCGCGCACCGACAGCCCCGGCACGATGCCCTCGGCCTTGCGGTCCTCCGGCAGCAGGCTGATGCCGGCGCGGATCGCCGCGGGCGTCGAGCCGGTACGCACCGCGGTGCCCTCCACCGCGACCGCGCCCGCGTCGGGCGGCAGCGCGCCGGCCACGGCCCGTACGGTCTCACTGCGGCCCGAACCGAGCAGCCCGCCGAGCCCGACGACCTCCCCGGGACGGACCGCGAACGACACGTTCTCCAGCTGGTGGCGCACCGACAGGCCGTCCACGGCGAGCACCGGCTGCCCCTCCCGCGCGTGGTTGCCGGTGAACTTCGTGACGCCCTCGGCGCGCACCTCGCCGAGCTGCCTGCCCAGCATGAGCGACACCAGCCGCAAGCGCTCCAGCTCCGCGAGCGGCCCGGTGTGCACCACCTTGCCGTCGCGCAGCACCGTCACCTGGTCGCACACCTCGTACAGCTCGTCGAGCCGGTGGCTCACGTACACCACCGCGATGCCCCGCTCGCGCAGCATCCGGATGACGCCGAAGAGCGTCTCCACCTCGCGCGGTTCGAGCGACGACGTCGGCTCGTCCATGATGACGACCTTCGCGTTCACCGAGACCGCGCGGGCGAGCGCCACCATCTGCTGCGTACCGACGCTCAGTTCACCGAGCGGACGGCGTACGTCGACCCGTACCCCGAGCGCCGCGAGCGCCTGCGCCGCCTCGCGGTGCATCCGGCCGAAGTCCACGAGGCCGAGCGCGCGGCGCGGCTCGCGGCCCAGGAAGAGATTGCGCGCCACGCTCATGAGCGGGACGAGGTTCACCTCCTGGTAGATCGTGGAGATCCCCGCCTCCTGCGCCTGGAGCGGTGTCGCGAACCGCACCGGCTCGCCCTGGTAGGTGACCGTGCCCTCGTCGGCCCGGTAGACCCCGGTGAGCACCTTGATGAGCGTGGACTTGCCGGCCCCGTTCTCCCCGATGAGCGCGTGCACCTCGCCGGCGCGGGCGGTGAAGTCCACGCCGTCGAGGGCACGCGTCCCGGGAAAGACCTTGGTCAGCCCCGAAACGGAGAGCATCAGAACGCCTTGCCCAGGTCGGCCTCGGCGTTGGTCTTGTCGTAGGCGCTGTCCTTGATGACGATGTCCTGCTGGACCTCCTCGCCCTTCGTGAAGGTGTCGAGGGTCTGGAAGGCGAGCGGGCCGAAGCGCGGGTTGGACTCGATGACCCCGGAGATCCAGCCGTCCACGATCTGCTTGACCGCGTTGCGCGTCCCGTCGACGGTCACGATCTTGACGGCGCCGGGCTTCTTGCCCGCGCTCTTGAGGGCGTTGACGGCGCCGAGGCCCATCTCGTCGTTCTCGGCGTAGATGCCCTTGATGCCGGGCTTGGACTGGATGAGCTGCTCGGTGACCGACTGGCCCTTCTCGCGGGCGAAGTCGCCCGTCTGCTCGAAGACCACCTTGAGGTCCGGGGCCTTCTCGGCGATGCGGTCCTTGAAGCCCTTGGTGCGCTCGGTCGTCACGTTGTTCCCCGCCGCGCCGAGCAGGATCGCGACCTCGCCCTTGCCGCCCGTCGCCTCGATCATCTTGTCGGCGGCGCGCTTGCCCTGCTCGACGAAGTCGGAGCCGATGAAGCTCACGTAGTCCTTGCAGGGATCGGCGTTGATCTTGCGGTCGATCGTGACGATCGGGATCTTCTTGGCGCTGGCGGCCTGGAGCACCGGCTCCCAGCCGTCCGAGTTGAGCGGGGCGATGACGAGCAGGTCCGCGCCCTTGGCGATGAGGTCCTGCACGTCGCTGATCTGCTTCGAGAACTGCGACTGCGCGTTGACGGCGAGGAGCTTGACGCCGCGCTTCTTGGCCTCGGACTTGAGCGAGGCCGTCTCGGCGATCCGGAAGGGGTTGGCCTCCTTCTCGGACTGCGAGAAGCCCACCGTCGCCGAGGCGAGGTCGATCTTCTTCGCCCCGTAGGCGTCGAGCGTGCAGCCCTTGCCGCCGGCCGCCGGGGTCTCGACGACCTGCCCCGCGTCCTTGCTCTCCGTCGCGGTCGCGTTCGTGTCCTTCGACCCGCTGTCGTCGTCCTCCGACTTCGCACAGCCGGTGGCAAGGGCGAGACTCGCGGTCAGGGAGACGGCCACGAGGGCCTTGAGGGTGGTGCGGTGGTACGCGGACGACTTCATGGTGTTCTCCCGTAGCGGCACGGACCCGTGCGAGCACACGGGCACAAGGGAAAGGAACGTGGTCGTACTGCGGTCGGCCCCGCTTCGGGCCAACTCCGCTTGTGCGTCTGGTTTTTACATCGTTGGAAGGTGGCTGTAAACCCCTCCCGGCCAAGGCGGCCGGAGGGGATGCCCCCGCGGCGGCACCTCAGCGCCTTCCGAGTGTGCTCTCGCGCTCCAGGAGCCGGAAGGGGGCGATCACGGAGGGCTGCTGCTCGGGCCGCGCGTCCGCGTCCGGGTTCCCGCGCAGCGCCGCGGCCCGCTCCAAGGAGCTGACCAGCGAGGACACCGCGAGCCGCGCGATCGCCTTCTTGTCGGGCGCGACCGTCGTGAGCGTCACGGCGCCGTACCGCGACTCCGGTACGTCGTCGAAGCCGACGACCGCCACGTCCCACGGGACCCGCAGGCCCCGCTCGTGCAGCACCCGCATCGCGCCCACCGCTACCAGATCGTTGTAAGCGAACACGGCGTCAGGACGCACCCCCGAGTCCAGCAGCCGCGCCATGCCCTCCGCCCCGTCGCCCCGGTCCCAGCCCCCCGTCGGTGCCGCCAGCCGCTCCCCGCCTTCGAGCCCGGCCGCCTTCAGTTCTTCCCGCCAGCCCTGAAGCCGCAGCTGGGCGGGCCTGTTCGGGGAATCGGTGCGCGCCCCGAGGAAGGCGATCCGCGTCCGGCCCAGCCGGATCAGATGCCGCACCGCGCTGCGGGCCGCCGCGACGTTGTCGATCGCGATGTGCGGATAGGGCAGCGCGTACTCCCGCTCCCCGAGCAGCACGAGCGGTACGTCGTCCGTTCTGGCGGACAGGTCCTCCGGTTCCAGTTCGAGCGGCGAGAGGATCAGTCCGTCGATCACCCGGGCCCGGAAGCCCTGGCTGACCAGCACCTCCCGCTCGCGCTCGCCCCGCGTGTGGTCGAGCAGCACCGTCAGCTCGTGCTCGGCCGCCGCGTCGATCACCTCCCCCGCCAGCTCGGCGAAATAGGGATTGCCCAGCTCGGGCACCGCGAGCGCGATGATCCCCGTCCGGCCCTTGCGCAGATTGCGGGCGGTCAGATTGGGGCGGTACCCCAGTTCGTCGATGGCCCGCTGGACCCGCTCCCGCATGGCCGGCGTGACGTGCTCGTAGTGATTGACCACGTTCGAGACGGTCTTGATCGACACGCCCGCCAGTTGCGCGACATCCTTGAGGCTCACCCGCACGAAAACCCCTCCGCTTCACTTCGCGTCCGGCGCCCGGGCGCGTCTGTCATGACCCTGGACAGTAGGCGAGAGGGCGTGCTCTCATGCCAACTGCCGTTCCTTGCAACGTTGTACAGACTGGAGCGACGAGCCGCCACCCTTCCTCGACATGACATCGGGGGACCTTGCGCAAAGGACCCCGTGGCAAAGCCTCACGGCAAGAAGGAGGAGCACGTGCGCAACCGCAGCAGATTCTCCCTGGCAGGGGGCGTGGGACGCCCCCTCGCCCTGTGCACCGCCGCACTGCTGGGCCTCGCGGGACTCACTGCGACGTCCACCGCGAGCGCGGCGGACCCCGGGAGCACTCGCCCAGCGGCAGGCACCCTCACCCCCCACCCCACCTCCACCTCCCACAAGGCAGGCTCCGCGGACCCCGCGGAGCTGCACGGCCTCAAGGGCGACTACTACACCCAGTCCGCCCCCGGCGCCTTCGACTTCGACCAGCTCAAGGCCACCGCCTTCGATCCCTCGCTCGACTTCGCCAGCCTGGAGTCCCGCCTGCAACAGGCCACCGGACAGGCCGACGACGTCAACGTCCGCTGGACGGGCCGCCTCGTCCCCGAGAAGAGCGGCGAGCACACCTTCCAGATCAAGGGCGACAACGGCTTCCGGCTCTGGATCGGCGACGAACTCGTCATCGACCACTGGGTCGACGACTGGGGCAAGGAACAGGTCTCCCAGCCCGTCACCCTGGAGGCAGGCAAGGCGTACGACATCAAGCTGGAGTACTTCGAGCACGAGGGCGGCTCAAACCTCCACTTCTCCTGGACCCCGCCGGGCGGCACCCAGACCCCCGTCCCGCAGTCCGCCTTCCGCACCCCCGAGAACTGGTCCTACGACGGCGCCACCTCCGCGACCGTCACCAGCACCGGGCGCACCCTCGAACTCGGCTTCCCGCACTCCCTCGCCACCCCGCCGAGCACCGTCGCCCAGCATCTCAGCGCCAACATCGGCGGCGCCGACTGGCCCCTCGGCACCGTCCGCAAGGACCCCGCCGACCCGGCGAAACTCCTCGTCGCGCTCAAGGAACCCGTCGTCGGCGCGGGCGGCTCCGTCGACGTGCGCTACGACGGCGAGGGCGGCCTGCGCACGAAGGACGACGCCGACGCGATCGGCGCCTTCTGGGCGGGCGGCGCCAACAAGTCCACGTACCAGCTCAAGACCCGCTGGGCCAAGGACGTCGGCCCGAAGAACGCGCTGCCCGAGTACCCTCGCCCCCAGCTCACCCGCGACCGCTGGCAGAACCTCAACGGCACCTGGCAGTTCGCGGGGGCCAAGGCGGGCGAGGCCCCGCCGCTCGGCAGGAACCTCGCCGAGCGCGTCCTCGTTCCCTACCCGATCGAGTCGCAGCTCTCCGGCATCGAACGCCACGAGGACCGCATGTGGTACCGGCGCACCTTCACCGTGCCGGCGAACTGGAAGGTCGGCCACGACCAGCGGCTCCAGCTCAACTTCGACGCCGTCGACTGGCAGGCCGACATCTGGGTCAACGGCAAGAAGGTGACGAGCCACAAGGGCGGCTACGACCGCTTCTCCGCGGACGTCACCGACGCGCTCAAGCCGGGACGCACCCAGGAACTGATCGTCGGCGTCTACGACCCGACCGACGCGAAGGACGGCGAGAACCCGCCGGTCGGCAAGCAGCGCCTCGACCCCAGCGGCATCTGGTACACGCCGAGCTCCGGCATCTGGCAGACCGTCTGGATGGAGCCCGTCGCGGCCGAGCACACCGACTCGCTCAAGCTGACGCCCGACGTCAAGAACCAGCGTCTCGCCGTCGACGTCAACGGCACCCGCGCGGGGCTCCCCGTGACCGCCACCGCCTACGACGGCAAGCGCAAGGTCGCCACCGTCAGCGGCCGCTCCGGCACGACCCTCCAGCTCCCCGTCAAGAACCCGCACCTGTGGTCACCCGACGACCCCCACCTCTACCGCCTGGAGGTCAGCACCGGGAAGGACCGCGTCGGCAGCTACTTCGGGATGCGGGACATCTCCGTCCAGAACGTGAACGGCACGCCGCGCACCGAGCTCAACGGCAAGCCCGTCTTCATGATGGCCACGCTCGACCAGGGCTTCTGGCCCGACGGCCTCCACACCGCACCCACCGACGAGGCCCTGAAGTACGACCTCGTCCAGCACAAGAACCTCGGCTTCAACTCCGTGCGCAAGCACATCAAGGTCGAACCCGACCGTTGGTTCTACTGGGCCGACAAGCTCGGCCTCCTCGTGTGGCAGGACATGCCGGCCATGGCCTCGGTGCCCGACAACGCGAGTGAGAAGGCCGAGTACGAGCACGAGATGAAGCAGATGATCGACCAGCACGCGAGCAGCCCCTCGGTCATCATGTGGGTCACCTTCAACGAGGGCTGGGGCCAGTACGACCAGGCCCGCATCGCCGACCAGGCGAAGAAGTGGGACCCCAGCCGCCTCGTCAACAACATGAGCGGGCTCAACTGCTGCGGCGCCGTCGACGGCGGCAACGGCGACATCGCCGACGCCCACGGCTACCCGAGCCCCGCCCTGCCCGCGCCCGACGGCAAACGCGCCCTCGTCAGCGGTGAGTTCGGCGGACTCGGCCTCGCCGTCCCCGGCCACGCCTGGCCGGTGCAGCAGAGCTACGTCGGCGTCGAGAAGGAGGCCTACACCGACGAGTACCTCAAGAAGGTCGACGAGGTCCGCGCCCTCGCCTGCAAGGGCAGCAACGGCTCCGTCTACACCCAGATCGCCGATGTCGAGGGCGAACTGAACGGCATCATGACCTACGACCGCACGGTCATGAAGGCCGACGTGGGCAAGGTCCGCGCCGCCCAGCGCGCCCTGATCGACGACGCCTCGCGGGACACGGTCCGGGGGTGCCCGGCGAGCTGAGCGCGGCTGCGGCCCGTACGGAAGGCCGTACGGGCCGCGGCGCCGGGGGAAGAAGGGCGGGCGCCCCCACGTGGCGCCCGCCCCTTCGGGGAGCGGGCGGGCGACCCCCACGGCGCCCGCCCGCCCCGTCCCGGCCCCCGGCCTCAGTCCGGCAGCCCGCCGCGCCGGATCACGTCCGCGTACCAGTGGGCGCTCGCCTTCGGGATGCGCCGCTGGGTGGCGTAGTCCACGTACACCGTGCCGAAGCGCTTCGCGTACCCGTAGGACCACTCGAAGTTGTCGAGCAGCGACCACAGGAAGTACCCGCGCACGTCCGCGCCGTCGGCGACCGCCTGCCGCACCGCCTCCAGGTGGGAGTGCAGGTACGCGATGCGCTCGGGGTCCTCCACCCGGCCCTCGGGCGAGACGTAGTCGTCGAACGCGGCGCCGTTCTCGGTGACCATCAGCGGCAGCTCGGGGTGCTCCTCGTGGAGCTGCGTCAGCAGGGCGTGCAGGCCCGAGGCGTCGACCGCCCAGTTCATCGCCGTGCGCTGACCGGGCGCGAGGTGGAAGGCGACGTCCTCGGAACCGGTCCACGGCGAGTGGTCGCTCGCCCCGTGCCCGTCGTCGCGCGAGTCGCCCGCGCCGTCCGAGGCGGAGACGATCGTCGGCGTGTAGTAGTTGACGCCGAGCACGTCGATCGGCGTCGCGATGGCCTCCAGGTCACCGGGCTTGACCAGCTCGTCCCAGTCCACGAGCGAGGACGTGCGCCGTAGCAGGTCCTCCGGGTAGGCGCCGTCGAGGATCGGGCCGGTGAAGACCCGGTTGCCCACCTCGTCGATCCGCCGTGCCGCGTCCGCGTCCTCGGCGCTCGTGGTGAGCGGGCGCACCTGGTGCAGGTTGAGCGTGATCGAGGTCTGCGCGTCCGCCGGGAGCAGCCCGCGCAGCACCTGCACGCCCTTGCCGTGCGCCAGGTTGAGGTGGTGCGCCGCGCGCAGCGTCGCCGCCGGCTCCGTACGTCCCGGAGCGTGCACCCCGGAGCCGTAGCCGAGGAACGCGGAGCACCACGGCTCGTTGAGCGTCGTCCACATCGGCACGCGGTCGCCGAGCGCCCCCGCCACGAGCGCCGTGTAGTCCGCGAAGCGCTCGGCCGTGTCGCGCAGCGGCCACCCGCCCGCGTCCTCCAGCTCCTGCGGCAGGTCCCAGTGGTAGAGCGTCGCCACCGGCGTGATCCCGGCCTCCAGGAGCTCGTCCACGAGACGCCGGTAGAAGTCGAGCCCCTGCTCGACGGCCGGGCCGCGTCCCGTGGGCTGCACGCGCGACCAGGAGATGGAGAAGCGGTAGGCGCCGAGTCCCAGGTCCTTCATCAGCGCGACGTCTTCGCGGTACCGGTGGTAGTGGTCCGCCGCGATGTCACCGGTGTCGCCGTTGCGCACCTTGCCGGGGGTGTGGCTGAAGGTGTCCCAGATCGAAGGGGTCCGGCCGTGCACCGTCGCGGCCCCCTCCACCTGGTACGAGGCGGTGGCGGCGCCCCACAGGAAACCGGTGGGGAAGCCGGTGGCGGACACGGAGGGCGAGTCCGAGGGCGTGGCGCCGGTCGCGGCACCCGTCCGAGAGCCGGACTCGGGTCGTACAGCGGTCATGTGAGAGCGCTCCCATGAGGTGAGGGGGAAGGAGGGGAAGAAGGTCTCAGCCCTTGACCGCGCCGGCCATGATGCCGCCCACGATCTGCTTGCCGAAGACGATGAACACCACGATCAGCGGCAGGGTGCTGATGAGCGCGCCCGCCATCACGATCGACTGGTCGGGCGTGTACGAGGCGCTGAGCTGACCCAGCGCCACCTGGACGGTGGGATTGGCCTGGCTGAGCGAGAGGAACGGCCAGAAGAAATCGTTCCACGCCTGCACGAAGGTAAGCATCCCGAGGACCATCATCGCGGGCCGCGCCGCCGGCAGCACGATGCTGCGCACGATCCGCAGGTTGTTCGCGCCGTCCACCTTGGCGGCCTCGATCAGCTCGTACGGCAGCGCCTCGATGAGGTACTGCCGCATGAAGAAGACGCCGAAGGCGCTCACGAGCGTCGGGAAGATGACCGAGGGGAGCTTGCCGCCCCAGCCGATGTCCGACATGAGCATGAACAGCGGGACGACGCTGAGCTGCGGGGGAATGGTCAGGGTCGCGATCACGGCCGTCATGAGGACGCCGCGCCCCCGGAACCGCAGCTTGGCGAAGGCGTACCCGGCCAGCGTGCAGAAGAACAGCGTCGCCGCGGTGATGCAGCCCGCGACGATGAGGGTGTTCACGAGTGCCTTGCCGAGGTTGGCCTGCTCCCAGGCCGCCTGGAGGTTGTGCCACAGACGGCCGCCCGGCAGGAACGGCGGCGGGCTGTCGAGCACCCGCTGCTGATCGTGCGAGGCGGCCACCAGCGTCCAGTACAGCGGGAAGACGGAGAGCACGCCGACCACCGCGAGGGCGAGGTAGGTGAACGGTCCGCCGCGCAACTGCTCGCCCGCGCCGATGCGGAAGCGGCTTCTGCCGGACGTCTTCGGCCCGGGGACCGCGGGGTCCTCGGTGGCGGGCACGGAAGGAGTGGGTGTGGTCGTGGTCATGGGTTCGCTCCCTCTCAGCCCGCGCTCTTGCGCAGGAAGCGGCCGATCAGCCACTGGATCAGCGCGATCAGCAGCAGCAGGGCGAGCATCGACCAGGCCACGGCCGCGGCCGGGCCGAGGTGGCCGAGCTTCCAGCCGTAGTTGTAGAGATAGATGCTCAGCGTCTCGTACTGGTGCTCGCTGCCGCCCGTGGAGCCGAGCGTGCCGCCCTCCAGGAGCAGCGGCTCACCGAAGAGCTGCATCGAGCCGATCGTCGAGATGACGATGGTGAAGAGGATCGTCGGGCGCAGCGAGGGGATCGTCACCTTGCGGAACTGCTGCCAGCGCGAGGCCCCGTCGAGCGAGGCGGCCTCGTAGAGGTCCGTCGGCACCGCCTGCATCGCGGCGAGGTAGATGAGCGCGTTGTAGCCGGTCCAGCGCCAGATGACGATGACCGAGATGGCGATCTTCGACGTCCAGTGGCCGTTGGCCCAGTTCGTGTCGCCCAGGCCGATGAAGTGCAGCAGGTAGTTGAGCAGGCCGCCGTCGGGGCGGAAGACGAGCGCGAAGACGAGCGCGGCGGTGGCGACGGACGTCGCGTACGGGGTGAGGATCACCGTCCGCCAGAACGTCGAGGCGCGCAGCCGGTAGTTGAGCAGGTGCGCGAGGCCGAGCGCCACGAGGAGCTGCGGCACGGTCGAGATGACACCGATGATGAAGGTGTTCGCGACCGCGTCCCAGAACTCGCTGTCGCCGAGGACGCGCTGGAAGTTGTCGAGCCCGATCCAGGTGGACTGGTCGAGCCCGGTCAGCTCGACGCGGTGCAGCGCGATCCAGCCGGTGTACAGCAGCGGGTAGAGCCCGAAGGCGGCGAAGACGAGGAAGAACGGGGCGATGTAGGCGTACGGCGACGCCTTGTCGTCCAGGCGCCACAGCCGGCTGCGCAGCCGGCGGCGGGCCTCGGCACGTGCCGCGTCCCCCGCCGGGGGCGGGGGAGTGGCGGACGGCCTGGTGGGGGTGGAGGTGGCCACGGTTGTCCTTTCCTTCAAGGACGGACGGACGGGGAAAGGGGGCGCCCGGGGTGGCCCGCTCGCGAGCGGGCCACCCCGGGCCGGCCGTCAGCCGATCGACTTGTCGATCGTCTCGGTGGCCGCCTTCCAGGCGTCGTCGGGCTTGGTGCCGCGCTGCTCCATGTTGTTGATCTGCTTCGAGAGCTCGTCCTTGATCGAGGCGTCCTTGGCGCCGAGGACGGCCTCGGGGATGCTCTCCGCCTCGCTCGCGTAGATCTCACCGATCGGCGCGTTGTTGAAGTAGGGGAGCGTCGCGCTCTTCACGTCCGCGAGCTCGTACGCCTTCTTGTTCGAGGGGAAGATGCCGGCGGCCTTGAAGGTCTTCGCCTGCTGCTCGGGGGCCGTCAGCCACTTGACGAGCGCGGTGGCCTCCTTGACGTGCTTGCCCGACTTGGGCACCGCGAGGAAGGAACCGCCCCAGTTGGCGGCCGTGTCACCGGGGGCCTTGGCGATGTCCCACTTGCCCTTGAAGGCGTCGCCGGAGTTGACCTGGATCTGGTTGGCCATCCACGCGGGGCACACGACGGTGGCCACGGTGCCCTTGCGCAGGGCCGCCTCCCACGGGTCCTGGAACTGCGCGAGGCCCCCGCTCAGCTTCTTGTCGGCGACCTCGGCGGCCAGCTTCCAGCCCTGCTTGACGCTGGGGCTGTCCTTGTAGACCGGCTTGCCGCTCTTGTCGTAGTACTGCTCGGCGTTCGAGGAGACGACGGCGTTGAACATCGCGCTCGCGGAGTCCGTGAAGAACGTGCCCTTGGGCGCCTTCTTCTTGTACTCCTGGCCGAGCTTGATGTAGTCCTCCCAGCCGCCCGCGACGGCCGTGGCCACGGTCTCGCGGTCGTCGGGCAGGCCCGCCTTCTCGAAGAGGTCGCGGCGGTAGCACAGGGACATCGGGCCGATGTCGGTGCCGGCGCCGATCACCGCGCCGTCCTTCGTCGTGGCCTGCTTCTCCTTCCAGGAGACCCAGTCGTCCACGTTGATCGACTTGCCGAGGTCGACGAACTTGGCCGCCTGGGTGTCCGTGACCTCCTTGATGCGTCCGACCTCGACACCGACGACATCGCCGAGACCACTGTTGCTGTTGAGCTGCTGGAGCAGCTTCGGGTAGTAGTCCTGCTCGTCGGCGGTGGTGTCTTCCTTGACCGTGATGTTCGGGTGGAGCTTGTGGTACTCGTCGAAGAGCTTCGCCTCCTTGTACCCGAACTGGCCGTAGTCGGCGACGGTCAGGGTGACCGATCCGTCGGACGCCTTGTCCGAGGAGCCGGAGTCGTCGTCACTGCAACCGGTCAGTACGAGGGCGCAGGCCGTCAGGGCCGTGGTCGCGAGGACCACGCTCTTCCTGGCGCGGCCCGGGGCCGTGCGGGTAATGCGCATTCCACTACTCCTAGGTTCCGGCAACGGTGCCGGGTCGAGAAAGCGGCGTGTGGGAGCGGGTGGTGAAGCGGGCCGCCAGGCGGGCCGGCCCGCGCGAATGCGTGCGGCTTGCCCCTGGAGCGCTCCCACGCCCGACGTGGGAGCGTTCCCACGTGATGCCGGAAGGTTGCTGCCTGGGCTGGCGGCCTGTCAAGAGATGAAGTCGGTTCTGTTGCCGCCGTGTGTCGTACGGGAGGCCGCCACGACTCTCCCGGCGGCGCAGAAGGGGCCGTTGACGTGCGGAAAACCGCACTCACGCCGCCTGTTGGACCCAATGGCCTCGCTTTGGTAGCCGTGGGGTCACGAAGAGGCCACGTTCAGGACCTGATGGTTGGGAACGGTGACCTGGGCGGGGGGAGTGCTGAGGCGGCGTCAGGGGGCGGGCGGCTGGGCCGGGATGTTCGCTCTTGCGACGGCGGGGGTGAGCTTGTGGGGGCGAGCGGGGCGCGAAGGGTGGCGATCGCAGGGCGGGAGCACTCCGAGGGGGCGGGGCTCCTTCGTTTGCCGAAGTGAACGGGGCCGTACGGGTGGTCGGCCCCTCCGGGGCTCAGTCCGCGTCGGGTCGGACGCCCCCGTGCAAGCCCCAGTCGTCCAGGCCCGAGTAGACCCGCGCGACGCGTCCGCGCGGGAATCCGAGCGAGACGGCTTCGCCGGTCCAGAGGGCCACGAGGCGGTCGGGCCCCCGCCACCAGGTGTCCGCCAGGCCCTGTACCTCGCGCACGGGTGCGCAGCCGTCGAGCGAGAGGCTCTCGACCTCGTCGCCGACGAGGCGGTCGATGCGCGTGGCGTGCGCGGCGGCGTGATGGGCGAGGGCCAGCGCCTCGACCCAACCTTCGACGCTGGCGTGGAGGGGCGCCCAGCCGTTCCGTTCTACCTGGATGCCGAACGCCCCGTCCGGCGC
The DNA here is from genome assembly GCF_010548245.1 of Streptomyces sp. SID11385. Lineage (GTDB taxonomy): Bacteria > Actinomycetota > Actinomycetes > Streptomycetales > Streptomycetaceae > Streptomyces. The sequence goes on along the minus strand of NZ_JAAGLR010000655.1, from coordinate 2,559 downwards.
GATCACGAAGGAGTACGGAACGGCCGAGCGCTGCGTCCCGGCCTCGAACCACCAGCCGCTGTCGTCCTTTTCGGGCCCATCGGGACCGAAATACCGTGGACCGCCGTCGTACTCCGGTGCGGGCGGCAGGACGACACCACCCCACCGCGCCTGGAACGCCGCCATGCGGTCGATGGCCTCGGCGGGTACGTCGCGCTCACGCCACCACCGCCGGTTCCCCTCGACGGGGCGGACATCCAGCCGGAGGCCGTGAACGGCGACAAACCGCTGCGCACGAGAGGTGAGTCCGTCCGGTACGTGAGCGATGCGCTGGCGTGTCATGCCGTGACCGTACGCGCGGCAGGCCCGTGTGGACAGCGGGTTCGTCCCGGGTCAGCGGGCGCTGTGCCCCGTGGTCGCCGGAGGCTGGTGGCCGGCGTGCGCGGGCGGCTCGTCGGCCGAGTCGGGGACCTTCACCATGACGAGCCTGCGGGCGGCGCCGAGCCTGCGGCGCAGGCCCCGGTGGGTGTGCCGGGCGAGGACGAGGCCGAGTGCCAGGGAGGCGAGGAGCCATGCCCCGAGGACGACGAGAATCACGCCGAGAAGAGTCACGGCCATCGCCGCCTTTCCGTCGTAGAGGCCCGAGCGGCATCCGTACCCGTCGTGTGACCGCTGAGGGTGGTCGTACACCTGTGCTGTACGGGAAACAGTATGCCCTTGACAGCGGCTCAGGCGGAGGGCCGGTTTGGGGAGGGATTGTGTGCGGGCCCCCGCGCCGGTGCTCGCGCCCCTCCCGTACCCGTACCCGGCCGCCCGTCCCGCTCCCCGTCCCCACCAGCGCCGACCTGCCCCCGCCCGGCTGCTACCGTCGCCCGGGGCGTCCCGGAGGGGGGCGCTCGCCGGGTGCGGAGGGGTGGAGCAGTGGACGGTACGTGGGCCGGTCGGGCGTACATCGGATCATTCACGGCCGGGGGCGGCCAGGGCATCACGACTGCCGAGGTGGACGCGGACACCGGGGCGCTCACCGTGCGGAGCGTCACCGAGACGGTGCCCGATCCCTCCTTCCTCGCGCTCGACGCGGCCGGTGAACGGCTCTACGCGGTCAGCGAGACGGCCGAGGGGGCCGCCGTCGCGCTCGACCTCACGGCAGGAGCCCCGGCGCCGCTGGGCCCGCCCGTCCCCGTACGCGGGGAAGGCCCCACGCACGTGTGCCTGTACGACGGGCACCTCCTGACCGCGAACTACAACTCCGGCAGCGTCTCGGCGCTCCCCGTCCGCGCCGACGGCGGCCTCGGGCCCGTCTCCGGCGTCCTCACGCACAAGGGCTCGGGCCCGCACCCGCAGCGCCAGCAGGAGCCGCACGCCCACCAGGTGCTCCCCGACCCCTCGGGCCGCTGGGCCGTCACCGTGGACCTCGGCACCGACTCGGTGCGCGTGCTGAGGCTCGTGGACGGCGCGCCCGTCGTGCACCGCGAGTTCGCGCTGCGCCCCGGCTCGGGCCCCCGGCACCTCGTCTTCCACCCGGACGGGGGACACCTGTATCTCCTCAACGAGCTGTCACCCACTCTTACGGTGTGCCGCTGGGATGCCGAGGCGGGCACGCTCAGGGCGGTCATGGAGAGTGCGCTCCTGCCGCTCGCGCCGCAGGGCGACGCCTACGGCTCCGGGGTACGGGTCTCGCCGGACGGGCGCTGGCTGTGGGCCGCCGTGCGCGGCGAGGACGTCGTCTCCGTCTTCGCGCTCGCGGGCGACGAGGCCCGGCTCGTGACCACCGTGCCGTGCGGGGGCACCTGGCCGCGCGACCTCGCCGTGCACCCCAGCGGCCGGTTCCTGTACACGGCCAACGAGCACAGCGGCGACGTCACCTGCTTCGCCGTCGACCCCGAGACCGGCATCCCGGCCGAGACCGGCTCGCTCGCCGTTCCCGCCGCCTCCTGCGTCGTCTTCGCCTGAGGCCGCGGCTCGGCCGACCGCCCCTCGCAAGGGCGCCCGCACACACCGCAGGGCCCGCTCCGGCGCGTACGGCGCCAGGAGCGGGCCCTGATGGATGAGCACGTGCCGCGTGGGGGCGGCACCGGGGCGGACGGCGGACGGGTGGCCCCGCGGATCAGCGCTGCGGGAAGCCCTGCGGGCGGGCCTGGGCGATGCCCAGCGCGTCCGTGTACTTGTCGACGACGAGCTTGCCGATCGCCGGGTAGGCGCCGAGCGGCTCGGCCGCCGGGCACTCGGCCTCCTCGGCGGCGCCCCGCAGCAGCCCTTCGTCCAGCTCCGGGCCGACGAGGTACGGGGCCAGCGCGAGCTGGGTCGCCCCGGCCTCGCGCAGCTCGGCCGCCTTCGCCGCGATCGCGCCCTCCTGGTCGAGCGCGGCGGCCATGACCGGCACGGCCAGCCGCGCGGCGAGCAGCATGCCGGTGATCCCGGCCGCCTGGACGGCCTCGTCCCCGCCCACCGTGGCGAGGATGATGCCGTCCGCGGCGGTCGCGACGGTGAACAGGCGCGCCCGGTCGGCGCGCGCGAGACCGGCCTCGGAGAGGCGGACGTGCAGCGCCTCGGCGAGGAGCGGGTGCGGGCCGAGCACGG
>NZ_JAAGLR010000622.1 GCF_010548245.1 Streptomyces sp. SID11385 | reverse complement strand
CCCGGACCCGCCCACGGACCCGGTCACGGGGAGGGCTCCGCCGGGCCGGGGACCGGGAGGTCGTGGGCGGTGGAGAGGAGCTGGAGGCCCAGGCGGAGGCGGCGGCGGGCCTCCTCCTCGGTGATGCCGAGGTCGGTGGCGGTCTGCCGGTAGGTCCTGCGGCGCGCGTACGCCTGGTCGATGGCCTCGCGCAGCGGGCGCGGCATCGCACGCGCGATGTAGTCGGCGCGCGCCGCCGCGGCGGCCCGGTGGATACGGGTCTCGGCCGCCTCGGCGCGGGCCCGGCCCTCCTCCGTACCGGCCCCGGCGCCCAGCAGCTCCTCCGTCTCGGACTGCCGCAGCCGCCGGACGGCCTCGACGCGGGCCAGCGCCGCGAGGTGGGAACGGAGCGGTTCGCGCGCGGGCTCGTACCGCTCGGGCGCCTCCCACAGCAGCGCGAAGACGTCGTGGGTGACCTGCGCGGCGGCCTGGTCGTCGCCGAGGACGCGGCGGGCGAGGCCGTGCACGAGCGGCGCGAAGCGGTCGTACAGCTCGCCGAGCGCCGCCGCCTCCCCGCGTTCGAGCCGCTGCCGCAGTCGCGCGTCGCGGCGGCGTGCCTCCTCCATCGGCCGAAGACCCCCTGGCTGTCCGGGTGCGGCTCCCGGGGACCGGCTCCGCACCGCTGTTCAGCCCATCATCCCCTTCCGCGCCCCGAAGGGAAGGTCCCCCCGTGCTTCCGTGCGCTCCTTTACGGCAATGTGCGCCCTCTGCGAGCCTGGAGGTGGTATTGGGCGGACGAATTGCCCGGTTCACCCCCGCACGCGACAGAAGGGGGAAAGTTCGATGAACCAGGCCCCCGCTCCGTGCGTCCTTCACCAGGGGCACGGGGGCGCAGGGGGCGCGCGGGGGAAGTGTGACGGTGTACACGGCCGTTTCGGGGAAGGTCCCCGGGGTAGCGGCGGGTTCACCGAGGAGCAGAAGCGGAACGGGAGCTTCCGGAGCGCGGAGGCGGAAGTCGAGCGGAAGGCGTAGGACGTGGAATTCCAGGTCACCGACGAGGAGCGGGACGGCTGGGCCGTGCTGCGCGTCGCGGGAGAGATGGATCTCGTCTCCTCGCCGTCCGTGCGGCAGCGGGTGCACGAGGCGGTGGCGCGCGGGCGGCACAGCGTCGTGCTGGACCTGTCCGAGGTCCACTTCTGCGATTCGAGCGGCGTCGGCGTGCTCATCGCCGCGCGGCGTCTCATGCGCTCGTGTCACGGCCGGTTGCGGATCGTGCTGCCGGCGCGGGGCGCCGAGGAGGGTTCGCACGTGAACCGGGTGCTCGCCGCGCTGGGCGTGCGGCGGCTCTTCGAGGTGTACCCGGACGTGACGAGCGCGCTGCTGGAGGACGTGAGCCCGCTCTCGGCGTGACCGGGCGGCGGCCGCGTACCTCCCCCGCCGCGTGACCCCTGTCACCTGGTGAACACCTGCGCGCCCGGCCGCTCTGTCCTGCGAGGACGCGTCCCCGGGCGGCGTCACCGTGCGCGACCGGGTGGTCACTCCGGTACCTTCGGTGCAATGCGAGTGGTGTGGGCTTCCCCGGGGGACCGGGCGGGGCGGAGTGGCGCGGCGGCCTGTTCGACTGCTCGCGCGGGGCGTCGCACAGTATGCCTCAGGCGTACTCCTTCGTGCGGGAATATGCCCGAAGCGCTTGTTGGGGTGACAGCGCGTCAATCATGCTGTCTCGTCCCGGGATCACGGTCGGTGATCCACAGTGCCCAGCGGCGGCGGACCCCGTGCCCGCCGGTTCGGATGGTGTGAGCGGTGCAGGTGCGACAGGTGCAGCTCGAAATCGGTCCCGATCCCGCCGAGGTGGGCCGCGCCCGCAGATGGGTGCGCTCCCGGCTCGCCGGTTCGGGCATAGGGGCGGACGAGGCGGTCGCCGAGACCCTCGTGCTGCTCGTCTCCGAACTCGTCACGAACGCCGTCGTGCACACGGGCCGCCCCGCGCTGCTGCGCATGCGCCTGCCGGACATCCCGCGCCCCGCGGTCAGTACGGTACGGGTCGAGGTCTGCGACGAGTCGACGCGCGCCCCGCAGCCGCGGCACGCCGCCGAGGCGGACACCAACGGGCGCGGCCTGGAACTCGTCGAGTGCCTCGCGGACCGCTGGGGCTGGAGCCCGGCGCGGGCCGGGAAGAGCATCTGGTGCGAGGTGGACCGTCAGGCCCCCGCCGCCTGTCTGCTCGCGGCGCGCGCGCTGTCCACAGGCTGTGGACGCGGCCCGTCCTGACCGCCGGGGGGCGGGGCGCCCCGGAAGGTGCGGCGGTAGGCGGTCGGGGTGACGCCGAGGGTCGCGCGCAGGTGCTGCCGCAGTGACTGCGCGCTGCCGAAGCCGCAGGTCCCGGCGACGCGTTCCATCGGGAGCGCGGTCGTCTCCAGGAGGTAGCGGGCCTGCTCGACGCGCTGCCGGGTCAGCCAGGCGCCCGGGCTCTCGCCGGTCTCCTCGCGGAAGCGGCGCGTGAAGGTGCGTACCGACATGGCGACCCGGGCCGCGAGCCGGTGCAGCGGCAGCGGTTCGTGCAGCCGCTCCAGCGCCCAGGCGCGGGCCGGGGCCGTCGAATCGCCGTGCGCGGCGGGCACGGGCCGTTCGATGAACTGCGCCTGCCCGCCCTCGCGGTAGGGCGGTACGACGGTGTGCCGGGCGACGTCGGCGGCGACGGCGGCGCCGTGGTCGCGCCGTACGACGTGCAGGCACAGGTCGATCCCGGCGGCGACGCCCGCCGAGGTGAGCACGTCGCCGTCGTCGACGAAGAGGACGTCCGCGTCGACGGCGACGCGCGGGAAGAGGCGCTGGAAGCGGGCCGCCGAGCTCCAGTGGGTGGCGGCGGGGCGGCCGTCGAGGAGCCCGGCGGCGGCGAGCACGAAGCCGCCCGTGCAGATCGACATGAGGCGCGTGCCGGGGCGTATCCGGCCGAGCGCGGCGGCGAGCAGCGGTGTGAGACGGCCCTCCTCGTGGACCGGGCCCAGCTCGTAACTCGCCGGGATCAGCACGGTGTCGGCGCTCGCGAGCGCCTCGGGGCCGTGCGTGACGAGGATCGTGAAGTCCGCCTCGGCGCGGACCTCGCCCGGCGGGCGCGCCGAGCACGTCACGACCTCGTAGAGCGGGGCGCCGCTCGCGTCCTTCGCGCGGCCGAAGATCCGCTGCGGGATGCCGAGTTCGAAGGGGAGGACGCCGTCGAGGGCGAGGACGACGACGCGGTGCGGGCGGGGCGTACGGGGCATGGCCCGATCCTAGCGAAGCGTGTCCTTCGGGCCAATGGTTCCGGGCGGGCGCGCACGCGAAGCTGGCCGCATGACGCAGACAGAGCACCCCGCGCCGCTCCGGTCGGCCCCCAAGTCGCCGCGCGTGCACCGGGCTTGGTGGGTCGCGGTGGTCACCTTCGTGACGATCGTCGGTGCCGCCGCCTTCATGTCGGTCCCCGGCCTGCTCATCGACCCGCTGCACGGCGAGTTCGGGTGGTCGCGCGGGACGATCGGCTTCGCCGTCTCGGTCAACCTCGCGCTGTACGGGCTGACCGCGCCGTTCGCCGCCGCGCTCATGGACCGCTTCGGCATCCGCCGCGTCGTGGCGCTCGCGCTGCTCGTCATCGCGGGCGGCTCGGCGCTCACCGTCACGATGACGACCTCCTGGCAACTGATCCTGTACTGGGGCGTGCTGGTCGGCCTCGGCAGCGGTTCGATGGCGCTCGCCTTCGCCGCGACGGTCACCAACCGCTGGTTCCTCGCACGGCGCGGCCTCGTCACGGGCATCCTCACGGCGGCCGGCGCCTCCGGCCAGCTCGTCTTCCTGCCCCTCCTCTCCTGGATGATCGAGCACCACGGCTGGCGCCCGGCCTCGATCACGGTGGCGCTCACGGCGGCCGCCGTCGTCCCACTCGTCTGGCTGCTGCTGCGCGACCACCCGGCGGACGTCGGGCTCGCGCCGTACGGGGCGGGGGAGTTCGTCCCGAAGCCGCCGCCCGCGACGGGCGCGGCGCGGCGCGCGCTGACGATCCTCGGACGCGCCGCCCGCACCGGCCCCTTCTGGCTCCTCGCCGGGTCCTTCGCGATCTGCGGGGCCTCGACGAACGGCCTCGTCAAGACGCACTTCGTGCCGGCCGCGCACGACCACGGCATGCCGGTGACGGGCGCGGCCTCGCTCCTCGCGGTGATCGGCCTCTTCGACGTCATCGGCACGGTCGCATCCGGCTGGCTCAGCGACCGCTTCCCCGCCCGCCGCCTCCTCGCCGTCTACTACTCGCTGCGCGGCCTGTCCCTCCTCTTCCTCCCGCTCCTGCTCCGCGCCTGGGACGAGCCGCCGATGCTCCTCTTCATCGTCTTCTACGGCCTCGACTGGGTCGCCACGGTCCCGCCGACCGTCGCCCTGTGCCGGGAGCACTACGGCGAGGACAGCGCGATCGTCTTCGGCTGGGTCCTCGCCGCCCACCAGCTCGGCGCGGCCCTGGTCGCCTGGCTGGGCGGCGTGGCCCGCGACACCTTCGGCTCGTACGACGTGGTGTGGCTGGCGTCGGGCGGGCTGTGCGCGGGGGCGGCACTGATGGTGCTGGCGCTGCGGGGAGCGGCGCGGGAGTGAGGCGGCGGGGGCGGGGGTGATCTTCCCCGGGCAGCCGATTCCCGCCCCTTCCGTATACGTGGGCGTATACGGGAGGGGGTAGGGTTCACGCATGAGCAACGACGTGATGATCCGGGTGCCGGCCGCGGTTCGCGACCGCCTGGCGGTGCTCGCGGAGTCGAGGGGCGTGTCCATCAGAGCGCTCGTCGAGGAGTACGTGGAGGCCGACTTCACGGACGAGGAGCGCCGCGAGCGCGCCGAACGGGCCCGCGAGTACATGGCCGAGCACTTCGGGGTCCGGGTCACGGACGAGGAGTCCGCGGCGATGGCCGCGAAGCTCCGCGACGCCGCCGCGCGGCAGGAGTCCTCCGCCGCGTGATCAAGCACCACTTCGTCCTCGACGCCGCGACACTGCTCGGCCTCGGTGGGCACCGGCAGGTCTCGGCGCTGATCCACACCGCTTACGCGGACCCCGAGGTCCGGCTCTGGGTGCCGCTCCTGGTGCTCGCCGAGGCCGAGCGGGAGCGACCGGGACTCAGTGAGCACGTCGGGCAACTCAATGTCCTGCACACGCTCGATGTCGACTACACGGCGTTGCACACGGTCGCGGAGCTGGTCAGGGACGGCACTCCCTGGGGCGTGGCGGCAGCGGTGCAGGCCGTCCGTGCCCTGCCCGTGTGGCACCTGACGGGATCTGTCGCCACGGTCGACGCGGCAGCGTACGAGCAGCACACCGTCCCGGTCGTGGACCTGCTGCGCTGAGGCGAGGGACCCCGGGCGGAGCCCGGAGGGCCGGCGGCGCTGCGCCTCCGTGGGTGCTTTCTGACGGGAACAACGGCGATGCGGTCACCGGGACTTGGCGATCCTCGTCGCGATGCGCTCCGCGTCCAGGGCGAGTTCGCGGAGCATGCCGCTGATCGGGTTGGTGTAGCCGGTGAAGTAGAGGCCGGGGGCGTGCTTCGCGGTGCGGGGGCCGTGGGTGCGGGGGCGGCCGTTGGGGTGGAGGACGTCGAGGTGGCCGACGAGCGGTTCGAGGCCGCGCCGGTAGCCGGTGGCGGCGACGATCGCGTCGGGCTGTATCCGTGAGCCGTCCGCGAGGACGACCTCGCCGTCCGCGAACTCCTCGACGGCGGCGACCGGTTCGACCGTCCCGGCGCGTACAGCGGCGATCAGCCCGACGTCCTGTACGGGGATCGCGCCCTGCCGCGCCCGCGTGTAGAGGCCGCCGCGGGGCCGGGGCAGGCCCTTGTCGGTGAGGTCGGGCACGGAGAGGCGGCACACCGGGTCGGCGAGCAGGTCGACGAGGGCGACCGGCAGCCGCCGGATCAGGATGCCGGTGCGCTGCGCGGGCCAGCCGAGCGTCGAACGGCGCAGGATGTACGGGGGAGTCCGCACCGCGAGCCGGACGCGCGCGGCGCCGCCCCCGGCGAGGTCGACGGCGATCTCGGCGCCCGTGTTGCCGACGCCGACGACGAGCACGTCCTTGCCCCGGAAGGGTTCGGGAGAGCGGTACGCGCCGGCGTGCAGCAGCTCGCCCGCGTACGCGTCGCGACCGGCCCAGTCCGGCACGTACGGCGTGTGGTTGAAGCCCGTCGCGACGACGACGGCGCGCCCTTCGAGCACCCGCCCGCCCCCGGCCCGCAGCCGCCAGCCGCCCCCTTCGGGAAGCGCCTCGATCCGCTCGACGGCCACCCCGGTGAGGACATCCAGCTCGTGGAACTCGGCGTATTTCTCCAAGTACGTGACGACATCGTCGCGGCCGACCCAGCGCCCGAAGCGGCGCGGCATCCTCAGCCCGGGGAGCGAGGAGAGCTTGCGGGTGGTGTGCAGGTGCAGCCGGTCGTAGTGGCCGCGCCAGGAGGCGCCCACCGCGTCGGCCTTCTCGACCACGACGGCGGGCACCCCGCGCCCGCGCAGCGCCGCCGCCACGGCGAGCCCGCCGGGCCCCGCGCCGATGACGTAGACGGGGGCGAGGGCGGCGGCGGTCGGGGCTTCGGGCATGTACCGGAGAGTAGTGTCCGGCGGAGCGGCCGGGACCGGCACCGTGGAGAAACCGGTTGCGAATGGATCACGGCCGCACGGACGATGCGCCATGACGACCGCGACCGCCCCCGCCTGGCACCTGATCCCCGCCGACGCCGCCACCTTTCTCGACCGCGCCGCGCCCCTGCTCCGTACCGCGTCGGCGGCGCACACCGTGGTGCGGAGCGTGGCCCGCAACGTCTGCGGCGATCCGGCCCGTTACGGCACGGAGACCCCGTACTTCGCCACGTACGAGGAAGCCGACGGCACCGTGCGCGGCCTCGCACTGTGGACCCCGCCGTACGCGGTCCTCGCGGGCCCGCTGCCCGAGAGTGCGGGCGCGGCGCTCGCCGAGACGCTGCACGGGGCGGGGCTGCGGCCCGGGGGCGTCCTCACGACCCCGGAGGCGGCCGAGGAGTACGCGAAGCGGTGGACCTCCCTCACCGGCACCCCGCTGCGCCCGGGCCGCCGCAACCGTCTCCACGCCCTCGGTACCCTCGTGCCACACCGCGTCCCCGGCCGCGCCCGCCCGGCCACGGACGCCGACGCGGACCTCCTGACCGCCTGGTTCCGGGGCTTCAGCGCCGACATCGACGAGCGCCCGCCCTCCGACCCGGTGGTCTGGACGGCGGACATCCTCGCCAAGGGCACGTGCCTTCTGTGGGAGACCCCCGGGGGCACCCCCGTCGCGATGGCCGCGCGCACGCCCGCCACCGGGGGCAGCACGCGCGTCACGACGGTCTACACCCCGCCCGCGCACCGCCGCCACGGCTACGCGGCGGCCGTGACGACGGCGGTGACGGAAGCCGCGCTCGCCGGGGGCTGCACGGAGATCCTTCTCAACACCGATGTCGCCAACCCGACGAGCAACGCGCTGTACCGGCGCCTGGGTTACCAGCCGGTGCGGGACTTCCAGGCGTGGACCGAGTGAGGGCGGCCGGGGGGGGGGCGTCGGGGCACTACGGCCACAGCAGCTCGCGCGCCCAGCCGTCCGCGTGGAGCGTGTAGCGGACCCGTACGTGCCGTCGTGCCTGATCGCCCTGGAAGAACTCGATCTCCTCGGGGGGCAGGTGGTAGAGCGTCCAGTCCGGGGCGTCGGCGTCCGGTTCGCGCTGGGCGCGGGCCCAGGCCGCGTCGGCGGCCGTGCGGAGGACGGCCGGGGAGTCGAGGGGTTCGCTCTGGTGGGCCGTGAGGGCGGCGGCGAGGGCGCCGGGGGAGTGGGCGTGCAGGTCGGCGAGCGCCTCGGTGTGCGGGGCGGGCGCGACGGGGCCGCGGACGCGGACCTGGCGGCCGAGTACGGGCCAGTAGAGGCACAGGGCCGCGTACGGGTGTTCGGCGAGCTGGCGGCCCTTGCGGCTGTCCGCGTGCGTCGCGAAGGAGAAGCCGGCGTCCTCGTCCGCGTCGTGCAGCATGACGATCCGCACGTCGGGGAGGCCGTCGGCTCCGGTGGTCGCGAGCGAGACGGTGTGCGGCTCGACGGCTCCCGCGTCCGCCGCCTCGGCGAACCACTGGCGGAAGAGCGGCAGGGGGCGGCCCGGGACCTGGTCGGGGTCGAGCGCGGGCAGTGTGGTGCGGCGGGGGTCCCAGACGCGCTGCTCGTGGAGCAGGGCGCGGAAGGACTCGGGGCCTGGGTCGACGGCGTCGTCGTGTGCGCTGGCGGACATGGGCCGATTGTGCGCTCTCGGGCGGCGCGGTGGCGCGCTCTCGCGCGCTGCGGTCGTCGGCCTCGCGCGGCCCGGCCGGTCAGGGTGGCCGCTCGCGCGGCCCGGCCGGGCGGAAGGCCCTGGGGCGGGGTCAGCGGGTCGGCTTGCGGCCCGTGACGCCGAGGTAGACGAGCTGCGAGAGCGCGGGCCGGATCTCGGCCTGCTTGGCGCCCCAGGAGCTGAAGCCCTTCTGGTGCGAGGCGACGCCCGCGAGCATCGTGACGAGCGCGCCCGCCGTCGCCGCCGGGCTCACGTCCTTGTCGACGCGGCCCTTCGACTGGAGTTCCTTGATCGCCGTCTGGAGCGAGGAATGCACGGAACCGAGGATCTTCACGCGCAGTTTGCTGAACCGCTTGTCGCCCTCGGCCGCGCCGAGATCGACGACGCGGAGCAGCGCCTCGTTCTTGCGCCACAGGTCCATGAACGAGTCCACGAGCTCCTGTGCGGTCTGCCAGCCCGTCTTTCCGGCCCAGCTGCGGCCCTCCAGGGAATCCGACAGTCCCGAACTCTCGGTCGCCAATTCGTCGGCGAGTTCCAGGACAGCGCCTTCCACGTCGGGAAAGTACTGGTAGAAGGTGGCGGGAGAGGTGCCGGCCTTGCGGGCCACGTCGATGACCTTCACATCGCGGTAGGGCGATGAGCCGAGCATCTCGCTGAGGCAGTCGAGCAGCTTCTGACGCGTCGCCTGCCCGCGCTCTCCGGCCACGCGGCCGTCGACGGTGCGTACGTGTGCTGTCATACCGTCAGCTTACCGAGACCGGCGTGTCGCGCTATTCGGCCGACTGCAAATGGGGAGCGCGCCTTGAATTGTGCGCCGATCGGTCTCTCAATTCCCTTGCCAGATACGGGAGAAGAGCGAGTGACATGATTTCCGAAGATCTTGCGCGGGTAATTCGAGAAGGCAATCGGGAGGGGTTTCCGCCGGGTCCGCCAATCGGGTTCTCCGGGCCGGGATGCGGGAATCGGAAAAGGCGAATAACGTGGAGAGGACCTGTGCCGGGAGGTGGTCGGGATGCCGGATTTCGCCGAGGGCGTGCCCTGCTGGGTGGACTGCGCGCTGCCCGACGCCGCCGCCGGGCGCCGCTTCTACGGGGCCCTGTTCGGCTGGACCTTCCGCGAGCCGCCGGGGGCGGGCGAGTCCACCGCGTACGTCGGGGCGCACCCCGTCGCCGGGCTCTACCGCAAGCCGGACGGCCGCCTCCCGACCACCTGGACGGTCCACTTCGCCACCCCGGACGCGCGCCGCCTCCTCGCCCGCGTCCTCGCGGCGGGCGGTACGGGCGTCAGCGGGCCCCAGGCCATCGGGGAACTGGGCGTACGGGCGCTCGCCGCCGACCCCGGCGGAGCGGTCTTCGGGCTCTGGCAGCCCGGCACGGACAAGGGCTTCCGCGAACTGACCGCGCCGGGCTCGTACGCCTGGAGCGAGGTGCGGACGAGGGACAGCGCGGCCGTCGACCCCTTCTACGAGCACGTCTTCCGCTACGTGGGGTACGACGTGCCGGGGGTGAGCGGCGAGCGCCTGTGGTCGCCCGAGGGGTCCGGGCCGGGGGTGGACACGGCGGTGCTCGGCCGCGCCGTGCTCGACGCCGCCGAGGTCCCCGCCGAACTCCCCGCGCACGTGCTCGTGCAGTTCCGGGTGGCGGACTGCGGACGCGCGGTCGAGGCGGCGCTGCGGCTCGGGGGGCGGCTGCGACGGGGGCCGAGCGAGACCGCGTACGGGATGTTCGCCGAGCTGGCGGACGACCAGGGCGCCGTGTTCGGGGTGGTCGCGGTGTAGCCCGTACCGCCCGGTAGGCCCGACCCCCGCCGCCTCGCCCCGCCCCCTCCCCGTAGCTCAGGACACTCCGGGACGCCACCCCGGTTAGCCAGGGCGGGTTTCGGAAGGAACAATCAGGGGGCACCGTGTGGCGGTGCACCGGGGCGGGCGCTGCGCAGGTGCCGCGCTCGTGGTCCCGGACGGGGAGGCGGCTGAGGAAGAGATGGACCAGCTCACACAGCACGATCCGCGACGCATCGGGCAGTTCGAGGTGCTGGGGCGGCTCGGCGCGGGCGGCATGGGCCTCGTGTACATGGCGCGGTCCGCCTCGGGGCGGCGGGTCGCGATCAAGACGGTGCGGGCCGAACTCGCGCAGGACCAGCTCTTCCGGGTGCGGTTCACGCGCGAGGTGGAGGCCGCCCGCGCCGTCTCCGGTTTCTACACGGCCGCCGTCGTCGACGCCGACCCGCGCGCTGCCGTGCCCTGGCTCGCGACCGCCTACGTGCCCGCGCCCTCGCTGGAGGAGATCGTCAACGAGTGCGGGCCGCTGCCCGCCAACGCGGTGCGCTGGCTCGCCGCGGGCGTCGCGGAGGCCCTGGAGTCGATCCACGGCGCCGGGCTCGTGCACCGCGACCTGAAGCCGTCGAACGTCCTCGTCATGCACGACGGCCCCCGCGTCATCGACTTCGGCATCGCCTCCGGCGTCTCCAACACCCGCCTGACGATGACGAACGTCGCCGTCGGCACCCCCGCGTACATGTCCCCCGAGCAGGCGAAGGACTCCCGCAGCGTCACGGGCGCGAGCGACATCTTCTCGCTCGGCTCCACGCTCGTCTTCGCCGCCACGGGCCACGCGCCCTTCCACGGCGCCAACCCCGTCGAGACGGTCTTCATGCTGCTGCGCGAGGGCCCCGACACGGAGGGCATGCCGGAGGAACTCCAGCCGCTCATCGAGTCGTGCATGGGCATGGAGGCGGCGATGCGCCCGAGCCCCGCCGACCTCCAGGCGTCCCTGTCGCCGCACCTCTTCGCGGCCGGCGCCGACGACAGCGGCACCGCCTCGGCGTGGCTGCCGGCGCGCGCGGTCGCGCTCATCGAGTCGAAGAGCCGGACGGGCATGGGCCCCCGGCAGCCCGCGCCCCCCAAGCCGGTGCCGCCGAGCCCGCCCGTACCGCCCCGGCCCCCCGTCGAACCCGCCGTCCCCCACCAGCCCGGCAAG
>NZ_JAAGLR010000594.1 GCF_010548245.1 Streptomyces sp. SID11385 | reverse complement strand
GGCGCGGGTGCGGGCGCTCGTGCGCCGGCTCGACGGCATCCCGCTCGCGCTCGAACTCGCCGCCGTACGCCTGCGCGCCGCCCCGCTCGACCAGCTCCTCGACCGCGTCGACGACCGCTTCCACGTCCTCACGGGCGGGCGCCGCACCGCGCTGACCCGGCACCAGACGCTGCGTACCGCCGTCGACTGGTCGTACGAACTGTGCACCCCGGCGGAGCGGCTGCTCTGGGCGCGGCTCTCGGTCTTCGACGGGCCCTTCACGCCGGAGGCGGCCGAGGCGGTGTGCGGGGACGCGGGGGAGCGCCGCCCGGGCGAGGGCGGCGGCGGTGGCGGCGGCGAGGGCGGCGAGCTGCTCACGCGGGACGTGTTCCGGCATCTCATCGGGCTCGTCGACAAGTCCGTCGTGCAGCGCCCGGGGCCGGGCGGCGGCCGGTACCGGATGCTCGACACCCTGCGCGAGTACGGGGCAGGGCGGCTCGCCGAGACGGGCGGGGCCGAGGCGGTGCGGGACCGTTTCCTCACGTACTACGCGGCCCTCGCGGCCCGGCTGCACACGCGGCTCCTCAGCTCCGAGCAGCCCGCGCTGCACCGCACCGTGCACGAGGAGATCCCGCACCTGCGCGCCGCCCTCGGCCTCGCCCTCACGGGCGACAGCCCGGAGCGCGCGAGCGCCGGGCTGCTGCTCGCCGCGCACCTGTGGCCGTACTGGCGGGCGCGCGCCGCGATCTCCGAGGGCCACTACTGGCTCGACAAGGGCCTCTCGCTCGTCCCCGAGGACCCGCCGGGGCCGGTCGGCAGGGAGGCGCGCGCCTGGGCGCTGCTCGGCTCGGGGTCCTTCGGCCTGTGGACCGGTGACCTCCCGCTCGCGGCCGAGCGGCTGACGCGGTGTCTCGCCGAGGCGCGCAGGTACGGCCACGAGGACGTCGCCCGGTACGCCGAGGGGCACCTCGCCGGGACGCGGCTGCTGAGCGGGGACGCGGACGGGACGCTGGAGACGATGGCGCGGCTGCGCGCCGAGTTCGACGCGCGCGAGGACGGGCTCGGGATCGCGATGATCTACCACGAGGAGGCGATCGTGTGGGCCGTCCTCGGCGAGACGGACCGGGCCCGCGCGATGTGCGACCACATCCTCGGGCACCTCGCCGCGCACGCCCCCGGCGAGTGCCAACTGCGCGCCGCCGCACTCGTCGTGCGGGGAGCGGCGCACTGGCTCGCCGAGCAGGGCGCCGATGGTGTCGGGGTGCCGCCGGGGGCCGGGACCGGCGCGGCGGAGACGGACTGGCTCGCGGCGCTGGAGGCGTGCGCGGAGATCGGGGAGGCGCAGCTGTCGGGGATAGCGGGGATGGGGCTGACCTGGGTCGCGGTGCGGCGGGGGCGGTGGGTGCGGGCGGCGTGGCTGCTCGGGTGGAGCGAGGGGGCGCGGAAGGTGGGCGGCGACCCCGTCTCCGTCCTGCCGCCGCTCCAGGCGTGGCACGAGGCGAGCCGGGCCGCGCTCCGCGCCGAGCTGGACGGGGACGCGTACCGGAGCGGGTACGAGGCGGGCGGGCGGCTCACCGCGACCGAGGTGCTCGACGCGCTCCGCGCCGACGCGGACCTCCCGGGCCCCAGGCGCCGCCGCGCGGCACGCGGCGCTGACGCGCTGACGCGCCGGGAACGCGAGGTGGCGGGCCTGGTTGCCGAGGGCCTGTCGAACCGCGAGATCGCGCAGCGCCTCGTCATCTCCAAACGCACGGCGGACGCCCACGTCGAACACATCCTCGCGAAGCTCGGCGTGGGCGCGCGGGGCGAGGTGGGCGCGGCGCTGGCGGGGGCGTGAGGGGGTGGTGTCAGACGGGGATCACGGTCGCCCGGCGGCCCAACAGCGTGGTCAGGTCCTCCGGGTCGGAGGTGAGGACCGTGACGGGACCGGGGGAGAGGAGTGCGGTCGCGGCGAGCATGGCGTCGATGGCGTACTTGTGGCCGTGCAGACCGGCGGAGGCGAGGAGGGCGGAGGCGCGGCGCGCGATGTCCTCGGTCACCGGCTCCACGACGAGCCGGGACAGGGTCCAGTCCAGGGCGGCGCGGTTGACGCGGGGATGGGTCACCTCGACCAGCGTCGCCGCCGAGGTGACGACGCGGAGGTCCTCCGTGCGGGCCAGGGCCAGCCAGGTGGTCAGGGTACGGTCGCGTGCGACGGTCTTGGCGAGCCCTTCGCTGTCGAGGACCAGGGTGCCGCCCGGGACGGCGGGGGTACGGGTCACGCGGCTTCGGAGGCGTCGGCCGACTGCCGTGCGCGGGCCTCGTGGAGCTGCTGGCGCAGGGTGTCGATCTCCTGCTCGGTCACGGGCCCGTGCTCAGCCTCCGCGACCTGGATCAGCTCGTTGAGGTCGTCCCGCTCGATCTGCCGTGCCACCGCCGCCGCCACGTACGAGGAGAGCCCGGAGGGGCCGCTGCGCGCGCGGGCGGCGGCGGCGATGTCGCGGGGCATGGTGATGGAGTACTTGCGAGTGGGCTCGGCCATGCTCGCCATGCTACCGCTCATGCCACCGTGGGGTGTCCCCGCCGGATTCACGTACGTATACCTAAAACCCCCGCCCTCCTACCTATTTCCTCCCGTACCGGCCCGATCCGTTCTTTCTCGCGGGAAGAATCGAGAGGCGCCGCCGGACGGACCGGGAGGGTCCGGGGGTGGGGGCGGGGCGTTCAGGTTCCCCCCGTTCCGTGCTCCGTTCCCGGGGCCCTTCTCCGGCGGGCGCGTGGGGCCGGCTGTCCTCGTCGGTGGGGCAGCCGGCCTGTCGGCGCGCGGCCGGTCCGTGTCTATCGCGTCACACCCGGCGGGCTCGTGTGTCGGGGCGGTAAGAAGCGCGCAAATTCGTGAGACGCCCTGGTCGGGGCCCTGCTGGAGTGGGCGGGGCGGCAGTGGCCTTATGCGACAAGGGACATGCGGCGCGCTGTGCGTCCTGTCAAAGTCCACGGCTGTGTTTTGTACACATACGGCTCATGACGCGGGCCCGGCGGGGAGCGTTAGCCTGGGTCCGTGATCAGCGCGATAGGCCGTGCGGGCATCGAGGCCCCCGCCCCTCGCCCGGCGCACGCACTCCGTGCCCCGGGCGCCGCTGAACGACCGCGCGGGTACGGCGCGCAGCCGGAGGTGGCCGCTCCGGCCGCCGAGGGCACGGATACCGGCAGAGGCGGCACCGCAGGAACGTGCCGCCGCCACCTTCCTTCTACGTCACGCAACGGCGCGCGACAGGAGCCAGAGGATCATGCGGACCAAGCTGGACGATGCCAAGGACGAGCTGCTCGAACGGGCGGCCCGACTCGCTGAGAACCCGACGACGGGCGGCCACCCGCCGATCACCGTTCCGGCCGGCATCTCGCCGGGAACCCCCGGTTTCGAGAGCGCCCGTGTTCTCCCCTACCTCCAGCGCTACTACCGGCACACCGCCCCCGAGGACGTCGAGGGCCGTGAGCCCGACGACCTCTACGGCGCGGCGATGGCTCACCTCAAGCTCGCGGCCGAGCGCCCGCAGGGCACCGCGAAGGTCCGGGTGCACACCCCGACCGTCGACGAGAACGGCTGGTCGTCCCCGCACTCGGTGGTCGAGGTCGTCACCGACGACATGCCCTTCCTCGTGGACTCCGTGACCAACGAGCTGTCCCGGCAGGGCCGCGGCATCCACGCCGTCGTCCACCCCCAGCTCACGGTCCGCCGCGACCTCACGGGCAAGCTCATCGAGGTCTTCCCCGAGCCGCCCGCCGAGTCCGCGCACGACCTGCTCACCGAGTCGTGGATCCACGTCGAGATCGACCGCGAGAGCGACCGCGCCGACCTCGAACAGATCACCACCGACCTGCTCCGCGTCCTCTCCGACGTCCGCGAGGCCGTCGAGGACTGGGACAAGATGCGCGACTCCGCGCTCCGCGTCGCCGACCACCTCCCCGAGGAGTTCCCCAAGGGCCCCGCGGCCGCCGGGCTCAAGGACCAGGAGGTCCAGGAGGCCCGCGAACTGCTCCGCTGGCTCTCCGCCGACCACTTCACCTTCCTCGGCTACCGCGAGTACGACCTCGTCGCCGACGACGCCCTCGCCCCCGTGCCCGGCACCGGCCTCGGCATCCTGCGCGCCGACCCGCACCACGACACGGCCGAGGAACACCCCGTCAGCCCGAGCTTCGGCCGCCTGCCCGCCGACGCGCGCGCCAAGGCCCGCGAGCACACGCTGCTCGTCCTCACCAAGGCGAACAGCCGCGCCACGGTCCACCGCCGCAGCTACCTCGACTACGTCGGCGTCAAGAAGTTCGACGAGAACGGCGAGGTCGTCGGCGAGCGCCGCTTCCTCGGCCTCTTCTCCTCGGCCGCCTACACCGAGTCCGTCAAGCGCGTCCCCGTCGTGCGCCGCAAGGTCGACGAGGTCCTGCGCGCCGCCGGGGTCACCCCGAACAGCCACGACGGCCGCGACCTGCTCCAGATCCTGGAGACGTACCCGCGCGACGAGCTGTTCCAGACGACCCCGGAGGAACTGCTCCCCGTCGTCACCTCCGTGCTCTACCTCCAGGAGCGCCGCCGCCTGCGGCTCTACCTGCGCAAGGACGTCTACGGGCGCTACTACTCCGCGCTCGTCTACCTGCCCCGCGACCTCTACACGACCGAGGTGCGGCTGCGGATCATCGACATCCTCAAGGAGGAACTGGGCGGCGAGACGGTCGACTTCACCGCCTGGAACACCGAATCCGTCCTCTCCCGGCTGCACTTCGTCGTCCGCGTCGCGCCCGGCACCGAGGTCCCCGACCTCAGCGACGGCGAGGCCGCGCGCATCGAGCAGCGGCTCATCGACGCGACCCGCTCGTGGCTCGACGGCTTCGGCGAGGCGCTGCGCGAGGAGTTCGGCGAGGAACGCGCCGCCGAACTGCTGCGCACCTACGGGCACGCCTTCCCCGAGGGCTACAAGGCCGACCACTCCCCGCGCG
The DNA here is from genome assembly GCF_010548245.1 of Streptomyces sp. SID11385. Classification (GTDB taxonomy): domain Bacteria; phylum Actinomycetota; class Actinomycetes; order Streptomycetales; family Streptomycetaceae; genus Streptomyces. Next base: position 9,344 of record NZ_JAAGLR010000594.1, on the reverse strand, counting down.
CCGCCGTCGCCGACCTCGCCCACCTGGAGGGGCTGCGCTCCGCGCAGGGCCCCGACAGCTCCGCTCTCTCGCTCTACGAACCGCTCGGCGCCGCCCCGCGCCAGAAGCGCTTCAAGATCTACCGCCTCGGCGGCGAGATCTCGCTCTCCTCGGTGCTGCCCGTGCTGACCCGCCTCGGCGTCGAGGTCGTCGACGAGCGCCCCTACGAGCTGCGCTGCGCGGACGCCACGACCGCGTGGATCTACGACTTCGGGCTCCGCATGCCCGAGGGCAGCAGCGAACCCCTCGGCGAGGACGCGCGCGAGCGCTTCCAGGAGGCGTTCGGCGCGGTGTGGAGCGGCCGGGCCGAGAACGACGGCTTCAACGCGCTCGTCCTCGGCGCCGGGCTCACCTGGCGCCAGGCGATGGTGCTGCGCGCGTACGCGAAGTACCTGCGGCAGGCGGGCGCGACGTTCAGCCAGGACTACATGGAGGACACCCTCCGCACCAACATCCACACGACGCGCCTGCTCGTCTCGCTCTTCGAGGCGCGCCTGTCGCCCGAGCGCCTGAGCGCCGGGACCGAGCTGACCGACGGGCTCCTCGAAGAACTGGACGGCGCGCTCGACTCGGTCGCCTCGCTCGACGAGGACCGCATCCTGCGCAGCTTCCTCACCGTCATCAAGGCGACGCTCAGGACGAACTACTTCCAGCGCGCCGCCGCGGGAGGCGACAAGCGGCAGCGGGCGGGGGCGAGCGGCGAGCCGCACGCGTACGTGTCGATGAAGTTCGACCCGCAGGCCATCCCCGACCTGCCCGCGCCGCGCCCCGCCTACGAGATCTGGGTGTACTCGCCGCGCGTCGAGGGCGTGCACCTGCGCTTCGGGAAGGTCGCGCGCGGGGGCCTGCGCTGGTCGGACCGGCGCGAGGACTTCCGCACCGAGATCCTCGGGCTCGTCAAGGCGCAGATGGTCAAGAACACCGTCATCGTGCCGGTCGGCGCGAAGGGCGGCTTCGTCGCCAAGCAACTGCCCGACCCGGCGCAGGACCGCGACGCCTGGATGGCCGAGGGCGTCGCCGCGTACAAGACTTTCATCTCGGCGCTCCTCGACATCACCGACAACCTCGTGGGCGGCAAGGTCGTCCCGCCGGAGCGCGTCGTGCGGCACGACGGGGACGACACGTACCTCGTCGTCGCGGCCGACAAGGGCACCGCGACCTTCTCGGACATCGCCAACGGCGTCGCGGAGTCGTACGGCTTCTGGCTCGGCGACGCCTTCGCCTCCGGCGGCTCGGCCGGGTACGACCACAAGGGCATGGGCATCACGGCGCGCGGCGCCTGGGAGTCCGTCAAGCGGCACTTCCGCGAGCTGGGCCACGACACCCAGACCGAGGACTTCCGCGTCGTCGGCGTCGGCGACATGTCCGGCGACGTCTTCGGCAACGGGATGCTGCTCTCCGAGCACATCCGCCTCGTCGCCGCCTTCGACCACCGGCACATCTTCGTCGACCCCGAGCCCGACGCCGCGACCTCGTACGCCGAGCGCCGCCGCCTCTTCGAGCTGCCCCGCTCCTCCTGGGCCGACTACGACACCCAGCTCCTCTCCACGGGCGGCGGCGTCTTCCCCCGCACCGCCAAGTCGATCCCCGTCAACGCGCACATCCGGCGCGCGCTCGGCATCGACGACAGCGTCTCCAAGCTCACCCCCGCCGAGCTGATGCGGGCCATCCTCCAGGCCCCCGTGGACCTGCTGTGGAACGGCGGCATCGGCACGTACGTCAAGGCGAGCACCGAGACGGACGCGGAGGTCGGCGACAAGGCGAACGACGCGATCCGCGTCAACGGCGCCGACGTGCGCGCGCAGGTCGTCGGCGAGGGCGGCAACCTCGGCCTCACGCAGCTCGGCCGCATCGAGTTCGCCCGCCAGGGCAACGGCGGCGGGGGCGGCAGGATCAACACCGACGCGATCGACAACAGCGCCGGCGTGGACACCTCCGACCACGAGGTGAACATCAAGATCCTGCTCAACGCCGTCGTCCAGAACGGCGACATGACCGTCAAGCAGCGCAACGAACTCCTCGCGAGCATGACCGACGAGGTCGGCAACCTCGTGCTGCGCAACAACTACGCGCAGAACGTGGCACTCGCCAACGCCGAGGCCGAGGCGCCGAGCCTGCTCCACGCCCACCAGCGCCTCATGCGCCGCCTCGTCAAGGACGGCCACCTGGACCGGGCCCTGGAATTCCTGCCCGGCGACCGCCAGGTGCGCGAACTGCTCAACTCCGGTCGCGGGCTCGCCCAGCCGGAACTGGCCGTGCTCCTCGCGTACACGAAGATCACCGCCGCCGAGGAGCTGATCGGCACCTCGCTGCCCGACGACCCGCACCTGCGCCAGCTGCTCTTCGCGTACTTCCCCGAGGAGGTCCGCGAGCAGTACGCGGCACAGATCGAGGCGCACGCGCTGCACCGCGAGATCATCACGACCGTTCTCGTCAACGACACCGTGAACTCCGGCGGCATCTCCTTCCTGCACCGCCTGCGCGAGGAGACCGGCGCCTCGCTGGAGGAGATCGTGCGGGCGCAGCTCGTCGCGCGCGAGATCTTCGGCCTCGGCGCCGTGTGGGACGCGGTCGAGCGGCTCGACAACGAGGTGCCCGCCGCCGTCCTGACCCGCGTCCGGCTGCACTGCCGCCGGCTCGTCGAGCGCGGCGCGCGCTGGCTGCTCAACAACCGGCCGCAGCCGCTCCAGCTCGCCGAGACCGTCGAGGCGTTCCGCGACGACGTGCGCGCGGTCTGGGCCCGCCTGCCCGAACTGCTGCGCGGCGCGGACGCCGAGTGGTACGGGTCGATCCTCAAGGAGCTGACCGACGAGGGCGTGCCCGAGGAACTCGCCGCGCGCGTCGCGGGCTTCTCCTCGGTCTTCCCCGCGCTCGACATCGTCGCCGTCGCCGGGCGCACCGGCAGCGAACCGCTCGCCGTCGCCGAGGTCTTCTACGACCTCGCCGACCGGCTCGGCGTCACACAGCTCATGGACCGCATCATCGAACTGCCGCGCGCGGACCGCTGGCAGTCCATGGCGCGCGCCTCGATCCGCGAGGACCTGTACGCGGCCCACGCGGGCCTCACGCAGGACATCCTCGCGGCGGGCGAGCCGGGCGACAGCCCGGAGCGGCGCTTCGAGGTGTGGGCGGGGAAGAACGCGCCGATCCTGACGCGCGCGCGGGCGACCCTGGAGGAGATCCAGAGCAGCGACAGCTTCGACCTGGCGAACCTCTCGGTCGCCATGCGCACGATGCGGACGCTGCTGAGGGCCCACGGGTGAGGTAGCGCGGCAGTACGCGGCGGAGGGCGGTCTCTCGCGGAGAGGCCGCCCTCCGCCGTTCCCCGTGTCAGCGCAGCGCCCCCCGGATCACCTTCGCCGCCCGGGACACCACCGACCGGCTCAGGCGGCCCGCGAGGGGGCCGAGCTTCGCCGTGGGGCCCGCGGGGCGCCAGCGGACCTCGATCCGCGCCGAGCCCGCCGCCTCGGGCGCGACCGTCACCACGTGCTCGACGGTCCCGGCGTACGCGCGGGGGCGGGACGAGACCGGGGTGAAGTCGAGCGGGCCCAGGAGCGGCGCGGTGTGGCGCCCGCGGCCCTGCCGCAGTTCGACCACCGGGTGGCGCACCCCGTCGAAGCCCTGGACGGACAGCGGCGCCTGCCCCGGGTCGAAGCGCACCCGGCCCTCGAAGACGCCCGGGAGCACCGGGTCGATACGGAAGGCGACCTCGTACCGCCTGCCCCCGGGCGCGAGCGCGAGCCGGGCGACCTGCGGGCCGACCGGGAGGCGCAGCAGCGGGTCGTACGTGCGCACCGTGAAGCGCAGGACCGTGCCGGGGCCCGTCTCCAGGTCCCGTACCTCGTGCCGGAAGAGCGCCGCCGAGAGCGGGCCGGCCTCGACGCCCTCCTCGCTCAGGTCCAGCTCCGTGCGCGCCGCCTCGGAGGCGGGCAGCGGCTCGCCCCAGTACACGTGCCCCTCCTCGTCGTGGCTCACGTGCCGGGGGCCGACGGGCAGACCGAGCCCGCGCGCGGCGCGCCGGGCCTCGTCGAGGCGCCCGTCCCGTACGAGCCGCAGCACGACCCGCTCGGTGCGCGGCAGCCGCGCGTACGCCGCGGGGGAGAGCGTGTCGAGGTACGGGGTGACCAACTCGGCGAAGCCCGTGAGCCATGCGTCGTCGCGGCGCGGCAAGTCGCCCGCGTACATGCGGAAGTCGTGCTTGAGGAACTTGTAGTCCTTCTCCGGGCGGATCGCGCCGTGCCCGCTCGTCTCCAAGAACTCGTCGATGAGCCGCTGGACATGGATGCGGTCGGCGACGTTCTCCAGGCGGTCGCGCTGGTTGGAGATCGACGCGCTCCCGGTGGCCGCGTACGGCTCGATGTACCACACGTACACCGGCTCGGGGATGACCGTGAAGGCGCGCGCGAGGCAGTACGCCTGCGCGGAGAACAGCTGGTCCTCGTAGTGGATGCCCTCGGGGAAGCGGAGCCGGGCGCGGTCGAGGAAGGCGCGCGCGTACATCTTCGACGTCGACAGGTGCTCGAAGAGGAGTTCCGGCTCCTGGTCGATGCCCTCGACCGTGCGCCGCTCGGTCACCAAGTGGGGCATCCACAAGGACGACTTGCCCGTGTCGACGCGCACCCTGCGCACCGCGCCCATCACGAAGTCGACCTCGCGCGCGCGGTGCGCGGCGAGCAGCTTCGCGACGGCGTCGGGCGGGAGTTCGTCGTCGCTGTCCAGGAACATCACGTACGGGGCCGTCGCGACGTCGAGCGCGCGGTTGCGCGGGACGCTGCACCCGCCGCTGTTCTCGGGCAGGCGCAGGTGGCGCACGCGCGGGTCGGCGGCGGCCAGCGAGCGCGCGACCTCGGGGGTCGTGTCGGTGGAGTGGTCGTCGCTGATGACGACTTCGAGGGCGCGGTGGGTCTGCGCGAGGACGCTGCGCACGGCGCGCGGAAGGCGGTCGGCGTCGTTGTAGGCGATCACGACGACGGTGACGTCGGGGGGCGGCTTCGCCGGAATCGCCGCCGGGGACGGGGCGTTCTGCTGGTCGGTCGTCGGAGTCGCGGTCATGCGGACACGGCCTCCTCGGGCGTCGGGGCGGGTGTACGTGCCGAGAGCGGGAGCACGGGCGGGAGTTCGGCGTCCGGGGTGCCCAGGAACACGCGCCGGACGACGCGTTCGGCGGCGCGTCCGTCGTCGAAGGCGCAGAACCGTTCCCGGAAGGCGGTGCGTGCGGCGCGCGCGGCGGTGTCGCGCCACGCGTCGCCCGCGAGGATCTCGGTCAGTTCGTCCTCGGTGCGGGCGACCGCGCCGGGGGGCCGCTCCAGGAGGTCGAAGTAGACGCCGCGCGTGGCCTGGTAGATCTCCCAGTCGTCGGCGTAGACCACGATCGGGCGGTCCAGGTGGGCGTAGTCGAACATGATCGAGGAGTAGTCCGTGACGAGCGCGTCGGCCGCGAGCGCGAGTTCTTCGACGGGTTCGTACGCGGAGACGTCGAGCACCCGGCGGGTCGCGCGCAGCCCGGCCAGCTCGCTCGGGCTGGTGGAGTAGAAGTAGTGCCCGCGCACGAGCAACACCGTGTCGGGGCCCAGGCGTTCGGTGAGCCGGGCGAGGTCGAGCCGCGGGTGCCACTCGCTCTCGTAGTCGCGGTGCGTCGGCGCGTAGAGCACGGCGCGCACCCCGGGCGCGATGCCGAGCCGCGCCCGTACCGCCCGTACCAGCTCCGGACCGGCCGTGTAGTACACGTCGTTGCGCGGGTAGCCGTGCTCCAGCTCGGTGTATCCGGAGGGGTAGGCGTGGCGCCACATGAGCGTCGAGTGGCGGTTCGACGTGAGGCTGTAGTCCCACTTGTCGACGCGGCGCAGCAACTGCCGGAAGTCGAGCCCGTGCGCGGCGGCCGGGTAGGGCATCTGGTCCAGGCCCATGCGCTTGAGCGGGGTGCCGTGGTGGGTCTGGAGGTGGAGCTGCCCGGGCCGCTTCTCCCAGCCCGTGGGGAAGTTGACGTTGTTGACGAGGTAGGTGGCCCGGCCCATCGCCTCCTGGTAGCGGGGCGTGCCCGGCACGACGTGCTCGGTCCCCGGCGGCAGCAGCGGCACGCGGGCCCGGCCGCTGATCCACACGGGCTTGATGTGCGGGGCGATCTCGGCGAGCTTCGTGGCGATCGCGCCCGGGTTGCAGGTCACGCCCCTGTTCCAGTACGCGGTGAAGACGGCGAGGTCCGGGTCGAGCGGTGCCTTGCGGGCCGCGCGGCCCCGGCGGGCGCGGACCTTCGCGCCGAGCCGGTGCTTCTGCTTCATCGCCACCGAACGCCAGTGCCTGCGCCGGTCGTTGAACCCGGCGAGCCGCAAGTAGCGCTCGTACGAGCCCGCTTCGAGCAGCTTCTGCCGCACCCCGTCGACGCCCTCGGGCGCCCGGTGCCCCTCCGGCTTGCAGGCGCGCGCCGCCTCGGCCGCCGCGAAGAAGAACTCGCGGTCGTGGCCCCGCTGTTCGCGGGCGATGATGTGCAGCCAGTCCTCGGTCATGAGGTCGTAGAGCGTGCGGCGCAGCGGCGCGGTCGCCGGGTGCGGCTCCAGGAGGCGGTACGCGGCCACGTACGGCTCGACGCGGCCCTCCGGGCCGCTCGCCACGGGCGGCGGGAGCGTCGCGGCGCGCTGGGTGCGCGCGTCGAGCGCGAGCTGGTCGCTGCACGCGACGCGGTCGGCGAGGAGCGGCAGCGCGTACGCCGTGTACAGCGCGTTCCCCGCGGTGAGCACGTCCTCGTGCGCCCGCCAGAACGAGGCGCGCACGAGGCGGGTGCCGAGCAGCGGCGCGAGGCGGAGCAGCCCGGGGAGGGTCACGAGCGGGAGCGGGCTGTGGCCCGCCTTGTCCAGGAGGGGGCCGTCGGGGGAGGGGACGCCCTCGGTCGACCACGTCGAGCGGGTGTGGTTGAGGAGGATCACGTCGGCGCGGTGGCGGCCCGCAGGGACCGCGCAGAGCTGGATCGCGCCGGTCAGCGCGTGCAGGCTCCCCGCCGGGAGCCGGTCCCGGCCCGCGACGAACTGCAACCACTCGCCGCCCGCCCGCCGCGCCCCCGCGACGCGCGCCTCCGTCTCGGGCGTCCCCTCGGGCACGTCCACGACGACGAGCCGCCCGTCCTTCGCCACCGCCCGCGCGGTCGCCTCGCGCGCCTCCGCGTCCGTGGGGACGACGACGACCTCGGCGCCCCGGCCTTTGTCACGCCCGTACCCGTGTCCGTGCCCCCCTTGCCCGCCGTGTCCGCCGTCCGCTCCGTTCCCGGGTGGGGGGAGCTGGCGCAGCACCCCGGCCAGGCACTCGGCGAAGGAGCCGCGGACGTCGGGTCCGTGAACGATGACGGTGACACGTGGCGGCACGGTGGGGCCCCTTTCCCTCGGCACTGGTCAGTGTGCGTCCGGAAGGGGGCGGTTTCCTGCGGTGTGGGCTGTTCGGGTGGCGGGAGGCGCGGGCCGGGGACGTGTGTGGCGGGGCGGGCACGCCGGGGCGGAGGGGCCGGCCGGGGCCCCGCCTCCGCCGACGTCAGCGGGCCGAGAACTTCTCGTACTCCCGCAGGACCTCCGCCGTCGGCCCGTCCATCCGCAGCTCCCCGTGCTCCAGCCACAGCGCCCGCTCGCACGTGTCCCGGATCGACTTGTTGCTGTGGCTCACGAGGAACACCGTCCCCGCCTGCTCGCGCAGCTGCCTGATCCGCGCCTCGGAGCGCTTGCGGAAGCTCGCGTCGCCCGTCGCCAGCGCCTCGTCCACGAGGAGCACGTCGTGGTCCTTGACGGCGGCGATCGAGAACCGCAGCCGCGCCGACATGCCGGAGGAGTACGTGCGCATCGGCAGGCTCGCGAAATCGCCCTTCTCGTTGATCCCCGAGAACTCGATGATCTGCGGTGCGCGTTCCCGCACCTCCGCGCGGGTCATGCCCATCGCGAGGCCGCCCAGCTCGATGTTCCGCTCGCCCGTGAGGTCGTTCATGAGCGCCGCGTTGACGCCGAGGAGCGAGGGCTGCCCGTCCGTGTAGATGCGGCCCGACTCGACGGGGAGCAGCCCGGCGATCGCCTTGAGCAGCGTCGACTTCCCGGAGCCGTTGCTCCCGATGAGCCCGATCGCCTCGCCGCGCCATGCCGTGAACGACACGTTCCGCACGGCGTGCACCTGGCGCCCGCCGGGCCCCTGGCGCCGTACGAGCCGGTTCAGCGCGGCGGTCGCCGAGCCGCGCCCGCCCTTGGCGCCGTTGACGCGGTAGACGATGTCGACGTTCTCGGCGATGACGGTGGGGCGGCGGTCACCTGTGCCGGGGGCTCCGGCGGCGGCCCCGGCGGGGGCGGGGCTCCCCTTGGCCGCGGGCTTCTCCATACGAATGTCAGCCACGTCCGTACCTCTCCTCGGCCTTCCAGAAGTAGACGAAGCCGCCGACGCCGCTCAGCAGCGCCCAGCCGAGGGCGATGGCCCAGACGTGCGGCGGGAGCTGGTCGGAGTGGAAGCTGTCGATGAGCGCGAAGCGCATGAGGTCGATGAAGACCGCCGTGGGATTGCACTGGAGGACCGTGTGCACCCAGTGCGGCAGGTGGTGCTTGGCGAGCATGTGGGGAAGGCTGAACATCACGCCGGAGGTGTACATCCAGGTCCGCGTGATGAACGGCATGAGCTGCGCCACGTCCGGGGTCTTCGCGCCGACGCGCGCCAGGATGAGCGCGAGCCCCGTGTTGAAGACGAACTGGAGCACCAGCGCGGGCACCACGAGCACCCACGACGGCTGCGGCCACACGCCGAAGGCGAAGAGGATCACGACGAGCGCGATCATCGAGTACAGGAGCTGCTGGAGCTGCTGGAGCGCGAAGGAGATCGGCAGCGAGGCGCGCGGGAAGTGCAGCGCGCGGACGAGGCCGAGGTTCCCGGAGATCGCGCGGGTGCCCGCCATGGCGCACGACTGCGTGAACGTGAAGATGAAGACGCCGGTGACGAGGAACGGCACGAAGTCGGGCACGCCCCGGCTGGTGCCGAGCAGCAGGCCGAAGATCAGCAGGTAGACGCCCGCGTTGAGGAGCGGCGTCATGACCTGCCAGAGCTGGCCGAGCTTCGCCTGACTGTACTGCGCGGTCAGCTTCGCGGTGGAGAAGGCGAGGATGAAGTGCCGCCTGCTCCACAGCTGCCGCACGTACTCCGCGAGCGGGGGCCGCGCGCCGCTGACCGAGAGACCGTAGCGGGCGGCGAGCTCGGCGCCGCTCAGCTCCGCGTCGGGACCGCCGCCGGTCGCGGCGCCCGGCGCGGCGCCCGGCACGCTGCCCGGCGTGGGGCCCTGCCGTGGGGGGAGGGGATCG
>NZ_JAAGLR010000566.1 GCF_010548245.1 Streptomyces sp. SID11385 | reverse complement strand
CACGCGGCCGGGCCCGTCCGCCGGGCCCGCCCCGCCCTCGCCCGTCGGCCCCCGGCCCGCTCCGCCGTCAGCCCGTCGTCGCATCCGCCGTGAAAGGCACGTACGGGTGCGCGTAGCCGAAGTACCCCGGTCCGGCGAGCGCCAGCCCCTCCGGGGTGCGCCAGCGGGGGTCGCACGGGACGCCCAGGACGCTGACGCGCAGTCCGTAGCGGAGCGATTCCGTCGTCACGGGCTCGCCGCTGTCGCTGTCGAGGACGCAGATCAGGTCGGGCACGCTCACCACGACCTCGCCGTCGCGCACGGCGACGAGGTTCTCGTTCTGGAAGGCCAGCTCCAGCACCGCGCCGCTGTCGTCGCCGAGACCCGTGAGCCGCGCCGAGCCGCGCGCGAAACCGCCCGCCGTGGCGCGCTGGACGTCCGCGACCTTGCCCGTGAACACGCGCCGCCCGCCCAGTACCCCGGCGGCGGACGCCACGGGGTCCTCGTGCCGCTCCCGTGCCTCGCGGATGGTGCGGCCGACCTCCTCGCACAGCGTGAGGGTGCCGTGCACGGTGTGGTCCTTGACCTGGCGGCCGGTCAGCGCGTAGAGCCCGACGGCGGCGCTGCACCCCATCTCGACGGTCAGAGAGCGGGCCAGGCGCTCGGCCCACGCGTTGTCCGGGGTGCGCAGCGCGACGGAGTTGCCTCGCTCGTCGGCGACCGCCATCGGGGACGCCCGCACCCCGCCGAGCGTCGGCAGCAGCATCTGCAACTCGGGGAAGGCGCGGCCCATGCCGTCGGCGTCGATGAGCGGCAGCCCGGTCTCGGCGGCGGCGACGAACGGGATCAGCGAGTTGAGGCCGCCCGCCTCGATCGACAGCGTGTGCGTGGCCGTCCGCCCCGTGAGGGACTCGACCGCGCGCAGCGCCGCCGTGGTCTCGTGCCCCGCGGGGAGCTTCTCCAGCATCACCGTCGGGGCGCCCATGTAGGCGGTGGGGATGGCGTACGCGTCGTCGTCCAGTTCGTCGACGCTCACCAGGCGGACGGGCCCGTGCTTCTTGATGGCCTCCTGGGCGAGCAGGCGGCCCACGAAGGGGTCGCCGCCGCCGCCGGTGCCGAGGACGGCGGCACCGCGCGCGAGGTCGGGCAGGTTCTCGGCGGTGATCTCACGCATCGTGGCCTCCCAGGCTCAGCTCTCCGACGGCCTTGACCCGCACGCGTGTCGCGTTGCCGGGCAGGTAGGCCAGGGGTACTTCCTCGACGTCGACGATCTCGACGGACCCGGGCCTGGCGCCCGCGGCGACCGCCCGGTCCACGGCCTCCTCGCGCGCCGCGTCCATGACCGCGTCGCGCTGCTCGGGCACGACCGAGTACACGCGGTCGACCTCGCCGCCCACCTGCGCGATGGCCGCGCCGATCGCGTTGGCGACGGCGAAGTGCTCGGGGCGCACGACGCGGGAGGCGCCGGCCAGGTCCTCCGGTACGAGGATCGAGCCGCCGCCGACGGCGACGACGGGCACCGGCTCGGCCGAGACCCGCATCCGGTCGACGACCTCCGCGAGGCGCGCGTCGATCTCGGCGAGCGCCGCGTCCACGAACGACCGCTCCAGATGGGCGACGAGCGAGGGGTCACCGACCTCGGCGCGCCCGCCCGCGACCGCGATGTCCGTCGCGGTCAGCCGCGAGCCGCCGAAGACGAGCGCCTCCCGGCCGAGCCGGTAGCCCACGCTCGCGGGCCCGACCGCGGCGCCGGTCCCGTCCCGTACGACGTGGCTGCCGCCGCCGATCCCGAGCGAGAGGACATCGGGCATCCGGAAGTTGATCTGCACGCCCGCCACGGCGACGTCCGCGGACGCCTCGCGCGGGAAGCCGTTCTGGAGGATGCCGACGTCGCTCGTGGTGCCGCCGATGTCGACGACCGCGCAGGAGGGCAGGCGGGAGAGGAACGCCGCGCCGCGCATCGAGTTGGTGGGGCCGGAGGCGAAGGTGGCCACCGGGTAGCGGCGGGCGTAGTCGACGTCCATCAGGGTGCCGTCGTTCTGGCTGAGGAACACCGGCGCGTCGATGCCGGCCTCGGCGACCGTACGGGTCAGGCCGGTGGCGACCTGGTCGGCGAGGTCGCGCAGCGCGGCGTTGACGATCGTGGCGTTCTCGCGGCCGAGCAGTCCCATCCGGCCGATCTCGTGCGACAGGCTCACCGGCGTGCCGGGCAGCTGCTCGGCGATGATCTCGGCGGCGCGGTTCTCGAACTCCCCGTTGACCGGCGAGAACACCGAGGACAGCGCGAAGGAGGTGGCCCCGGCCTCGACCGCCTTGTCGAGCACGGCCCGGAACTCGGCCTCGTCGAACGCGGCGATCTCGCTGCCGTCGTACTCGTGACCGCCCTGGCACAGGTAGCCGTGGCCGCCGACCGCGGCGGCGAGCCGCCCGGGCCAGTCGACCAGCGGCGGCAGGGCGCGGGTGGCGGGCAGCCCGAAGCGGATCGCGGCGGTCGGCGCGAGGCGTTCGCCCTCGACGAGCGCGTTGATGAAGTGCGTCGTGCCGATCATCACGGCGTCGACGGCGGCCGGGTCGAAGCCCGTCGCCTGCCGCAGCTCGCGCAGGGCGGTCACGATGCCGCCCGTGACATCCGCCGTGGTGGACGCCTTCACGGCACCGCGCACGTCGTCGCCGTCGATCAGCACGGCGTCCGTATTGGTGCCGCCGACGTCGATACCCAGTCGCAGCATGGGGGTTCCTTTCTGTGGGGTACGGGGCCGGTCCCCGGGGGCCGCCCGAGGGGTCAGGCGGACCGTTCCGGCAGGGCCGGCGCCCGCGCGGCGAGGGGTGCCTCGCGGAACGTACGGGAGGCGCCGAAGCCCCGCACCAGACCGAGCCGTGCGGCGAGCGCGTACAACACCATCGCCACGACGACCGAGTTGATCGAGGGCAGTCCCCAGTCGACGTACTCGCCGATCAGCGCCGCGATCAGCCAGACGACGAGCGAGGCGGGCACCCAGACCGGCGCGCGCTCGGGGAGCGTGCCCGCAGCGCGGCTGTCGTCCAGGTCGCGGCGCCAGACCCGGGCCACGAAGTACTCGGTGATCATGATCCCGGCGATCGGCGGGAAGAGGACACCGAGCAGGTTCAGGAATCCCGTGAAGCTGTCCAGTACGCCCACCGCGCCGAGGACCGTCCCGAGCAGGCCGATGACGACGGTCACGGGGCCGCGGCCGACGCGCTTGCCGAAGGTCTGGTCGACGAAGTTGACGACGCCGAGCGAGGCGGCGTACAGGTTCCAGTCGTTCACCTTGATCGTCGCCGCGACGATGATGAGCGTGCCGAGGAAGCCGGACGTCGAGGTGACGATCGCGATGACGTCGTTGGTGCGCAGCGCGAGCGCGAGCAGCACACCGATGAGCCCGATGCCGTACTCGCCGACGCTGATGCCCACGACCGTCTGCTTCACGACGTCGCCGGAAGTGCGGTTGAAGCGGCTCATGTCCGGGGTGATGACCGCGCCCACGATGAAGCCGCCCGCCACGATCATGGTGCCTTCCAGCAGCGACAGCGGCGGACCGGCGGGCGAGGCGTGGGTGAGGGCGCCCAGGTCGTGCTTGGACAGCTCCACCGCGATGGACCAGCCGGCCATCGCGAGGAACGCGGGGACCGTCACGTACGCGGCCCACGCCATCGACCCGACCCCGTAGACGACGATCGCCGTGATGACGACCCCGCACACCAGCGACCAGCCCCAGGCGGGCAGGCCGCCGACGAGATCGACGAGGCCGTCGGCCGAGACCGCGTTCTGGATGCCGAACCAGCCGATCGCGCTGATCGCGATGGCGAGCCCGATCAGCGAGGCGCCGCCCGCGCCGAAGCCGGTCCAGCGGGCGAGCACCGAGGTCGACAGTCCCTCGCGCTGGCCGATCATGCCGGTGAAGACCGTCATGACCTCCAGCACGACGGCGCCGAGCGTGATCGCGAGGACCGCTTTCCAGAAGGTCATGCCGAAGCCGAGGGTCGCGCCGATGAGGAAGCTCGCCAGCGTGCTGAGCTGCCCGAACCGCTGCGTGGCCACCGAGAACCAGTGGTAGCGCGCCGCGGCGGGGACCCGGGCGAGCGCGTGGTCGTCGTGCCCGGTCGAGGAGGACGCCATGAGGACTCCAGGGAGCGGTGGGGAGCGGGGGACGGGTGGGGGGCGTGGGGGTGAAGCGGGGCGGGCGGTGGCGGTGGGGCGGCGGCGGGGGGTGGTTGCCGTGAGGCTAGGCGCCGGGGGACGGGCGGTCATCGTGCGGAGTGCACTGTGCTGCGGGCGGGGGTGGGCACAGTGCCCAGTGGGGTAAGGCGTGGGGTACGGCGTGGGGTTCGGCTGGGGTTCGCGGCCGTGCTTCGCGCACACCCGGTGGCGGCGGGCAGGGCGGAACGCACCTTGTCGGTGCCGGGAGCGGCGGACAACCTGGGCGCACCTTGACCCCGCCGCCCTGGAGGCGTTGTGCAGCTCACGGTCGTCCTGCCTGTCATCACCGACGCGTTCACCGAGTCCGTCCGCGCGGAAGTGGCCCACTGGGCCGCCCCGGACACCCGGATCGACGTGCGCCGCATCACCCGCGGCACCGCGTCCATCGAGTCCGAGTACGACGAGGCCCTCGCCGGGCCCGGCATCCTCGACGCGGTCCGGGACGCCGCCGCATCCGGCGCCGACGCCGTCTTCGTCAGCTGCTTCGCCGATCCCGCCGTGCACGCCGCCCGCGAGATCGTCGACATCCCCGTCGTCGGCGGCTTCGAGCCCGCCGCCCTCACCTCCCTCTCGCTCGGCGAGAAGGCGGGCGTCGTCACGGTCCTGCCGAACGTCCTGCCCATGCTCCGCGGCCTGATCCGCCGGTACGGCCTGACGGAGCGCTTCGGCCCGATCCGCGTCGTCGACCTGCCGGTACTCGGCCTCGACGACCACGACCGGCTCCTGGACGCGCTCACCGCGCAGGCCCGCGCGGCGCTCGCCGCCGACGAGGCCGACGTCGTCGTCCTGGGCTGCACGGGCATGCTCGGCGTCGCCGCGGAACTCCAGCGCCGCCTCGCCGAGGACGGCACCTACGTCCCGGTCGTCGACCCGACCGGCGCGGCCGTCACCTGGCTGGAGTCCCAGGTCCGCCTCGGCGTCCGCCCCAGCCGCCGCACGTACATGGCGCCGCCGGCGAAGACGCGGGAGGGGTGAGGGGGGGCGGTTGGGGTGTGGCGCGGGGCGGGGGCGGTCTGCGCGGGGTAGGGCCGTCTCGCGCGGGGCGGTGGCGTTCCGCGTACGGGCGGGGGCGCCCCGCGTGCGGTCGGGGCGCGCACGGGTAGGGGTGGGGCGCGCGCGGGTACCGTGACCGGCCGGCCGGTCCGTCCGCAGCCCCGTACCGCGCTGTCCCGTACGTCTCGTCTCCAGGAGGAGTACCCGCATGGCCCTCGACATTTCCGCCGTACGTGCCGCCGTTCCGGCGCTCGCCGCCGGTACCGCCCGCTTCGACGCGCCCGGCGGGACGCAGACGCCGCGGCCGGTGATCGACGCGATAGCCGAAGCGCTCGGCGCGCCGCTGGCCAACCGGGGCACCACGACCGAGGGCGAGCGCCGGGCCGAGACGCTCGTCGCCGAGGCCCGCTCCGCGCTCGCCGACCTGCTCGGCACGGTGCCCCGGGGCACCGTCTTCGGGCGCAGCTCCACGCAGCTCGCCTACGAGCTGTCCCGCACGCTCGCCAAGACCTGGGCGCCCGGCGACGAGATCGTGGTCAGCCGTCTCGACCACGACTCGAACATCCGCCCCTGGGCGCAAGCCGCCGAAGCGCGCGGAGCCACCGTCCGCTGGGCCGAATTCGATCCGGAGACCGGCGAGTTGAGCCCGCAGAGCGTGGCGGCGGTGCTCTCCCCGCGCACGCGTCTTGTCGCGTTCACGGCCGCGTCCAACCTGATCGGCACCCGCCCCGACGTCGCGGCCGTCGCCCGCCTCGCGCACGAGGCCGGCGCGCACGTCCACGTCGACGCCGTGCACTCCGCCTCGCACGCCTTCACCGACCTCGACGCGCTCGGCGCGGACACGCTCGTCTGCTCGCCGTACAAGTTCCTCGGCCCGCACCTCGGCGTCCTCGCGAGCCGCCCCGAACTCCTGGAGGGCCTCCACCCGGACAAGCTCCTGCCCTCGACGGACGCGGTGCCCGAGCGTTTCGAACTGGGCACGCTGCCGTACGAGTTGCTGGCCGGGGCCCGCGCGGCCGTCGACTTCCTCGCGGGCCTGGCCCCCGGCCCCGCGACCGGGACGCGCCGGGAGCGGCTGGCGCGGGCCTTCGCCGCCGTGGAGGAGCACGAGGACGGGCTCCGTACCCGCATCGAGACGGCGCTGACCGCGCTGCCCGGCGTCACGGTGTACTCGCGCGCCGCGCGGCGCACCCCGACCCTGCTCTTCACCATGGCCCACCGCGGCCCGGCGGAGATCTCCCGCGCCCTCGCGGACCGCGGCATCGACGCGCCCGCCGGTTCCTTCTACGCCGTGGAAGCCGCCCGGGTGCTCGGTCTCGGCACCGAGGGAGGCGTACGTCTCGGCCTGGCGCCGTACAACAACGACGAGGACGTGGACCGGCTGGTGGCCGCGCTGGCGGAGCTGGTCGCGTGACGCGCGGGCGGTGAACGGGGGCGCGGCAGGCGTACGCGCCGCCGCTCGGTACGTGCTGGGGCGGGCGGGGCGGTCCGGCG
>NZ_JAAGLR010000537.1 GCF_010548245.1 Streptomyces sp. SID11385 | reverse complement strand
CGGGGTCCCGCCGAGCCGCCAGCCGTCCCCGGCGGCGAAGGGATCGCGCCACCCGGGCCCCTCGCCCGCCGCCGTCACGGCCGCGCGACGCACCGCCGCTGCCGCCGCGTACACCTCGCGCGGCACCTCGGGCTCCACGAAACCGGCCGCCTCGCGCTCCACCAGCCCCGTGTCCAACTCGCCCGCCACGACCTGCGGATGGGCGAGCAGACGGCGCAGGAACCCCGCGTTCGTCGGGACGCCGAGCGTCACCGTCCGGGCGAGCGCGCCGCGCAGGCGGCGCAGGGCCGTGTCCCGGTCCGGGCCGTAAGCGACGATCTTCGCGAGCATCGGGTCGTACGCGCTGCCCACCTCGACGCCCTCGCTGAGCCCCGAATCGACCCGTACGCCCGGCCCCTCCGGCTCCTCAAGGCGCAGCACCGTGCCACCGCTCGGCAGGAACGCCGGATCTCCGTCGAGGAGTTGCACCGACTCGGCGCAGATCCGCGCCTCGACCGCGTGCCCGTCGAGCCGTACGTCCTCCTGCGTGAGCGGGAGGCGTTCCCCGGCCGCTACCCTGATCTGCCACTCGACGAGGTCGAGTCCGGTCACCAACTCGGTGACAGGGTGCTCGACTTGGAGACGGGTGTTCATCTCCATGAAGTAGTACGCCTCGGGCGCGGTGCCCGCCGGCGCGTCCGGGTCGGGGCCCGGGACGATGAACTCGACCGTGCCCGCGCCCTCGTAGCCGCAGGACCTGGCCGCGCGGACCGCCGCCTCGCCCATCGCCGTGCGCGTCGCCTCGTCCAGCAGGACCGAGGGCGCCTCCTCGATGAGCTTCTGGTGGCGGCGCTGGAGCGAGCACTCGCGTTCGCCGAGGTGGATGACGTTGCCGTGCCGGTCGGCGAAGACCTGGATCTCGATGTGCCGGGGGCGCTGCACCCACCGTTCGACGAGGAGCGTGTCGTCGCCGAAGGAGGAGCGGGCCTCGCGGCGCGCCGCCGCGACTTCCTCGGCGAGCAGCGCCTCGTCCCGTACCAGGCGCATCCCCTTGCCGCCGCCGCCCGCCGAGGGCTTGAGCAGCACCGGCATCCCGATCTCCCGTGCCGCGTCCGCGAGTTCCTCGTCGTCGAGGCCGCTCCCGCTGGACCCGGGGACGACGGGGACGCCCGCCGCCTCGACGGTCTCCTTGGCGCGGATCTTGTCGCCCATGAGGTCCACGGCGTCCGCCGGGGGGCCGATGAAGACGAGGCCCGCGTCCGCGCAGGCGCGCGCGAAGGCCGCGTTCTCCGCGAGGAAGCCGTAGCCGGGGTGCACCGCCTGGGCGCCCGTGCGCCGTGCCGCCTCCAGGAGCGCGGGCACCGAGAGGTAGCTCTCGGTCGCGGGCGCGGGGCCGATGCGGACGGCCTCGTCGGCCTCCCGTACGTGCCGGGCGCGCGCGTCCGCGTCGCTGTAGACCGCGACCGAGCGGATGCCGAGGGCGCGCAGGGTGCGGATGACGCGGACGGCGATCTCGCCGCGGTTGGCGATGAGGACGGTGTCGAACAGAGCGGTTCCTGGCATGGCCACCTTCGAAGTCGCCGTTGACGTCGGGGGAGTTGGGTTCGTCGCGGGGAGCTGCGGCACCGGGATCACATCCGGAAGACGCCGAAACGCGGCTCGGGCAGGGGCGCGTGGGCGCAGGCGGTGAGCGCGAGGCCGAGGACGCGGCGCGTGTCGAGCGGGTCGATCACGCCGTCGTCCCACAGGCGGGCGGTCGCGTAGTAGGCGTCGCCCTGCTTCTCGTACTGCTGCCTGACGGGCGCCTTGAAGCGCTCCTCGTCGTCGGCGGACCACTCCTCGCCGCGCGCCTCCAACTGGTCGCGCTTGACGGTCGCGAGGACGGATGCGGCCTGCTCGCCGCCCATGACGGAGATCTTCGCGTTGGGCCACATCCACAGGAAGCGCGGGCCGTAGGCGCGCCCGCACATCGAGTAGTTGCCCGCTCCGTAGGAGCCGCCGACGACGACCGTCAGTTTCGGTACGCGGGTCGTCGCGACGGCCGTGACCATCTTCGCGCCGTGCTTCGCGATGCCGCCCGCCTCGTAGGCGCGGCCGACCATGAAGCCGGAGATGTTCTGGAGGAAGAGCAGCGGGATGCCGCGCTGGTCGCACAGCTCGATGAAGTGCGCGCCCTTCTGGGCCGATTCGGAGAAGAGGATGCCGTTGTTGGCGACGATGCCGACCGGGTGGCCGTGGACGTGCGCGAAGCCCGTCACGAGCGTCTGCCCGTACTCGGCCTTGAACTCCTGGAAGCGCGAGCCGTCCACGATCCGCGCGATGACCTCGCGCACGTCGTACGGGGTGCGCGAGTCGGCGGGGACGGCCCCGTACAGGCCCGCCGGATCGACCGCCGGTTCTTCCGACTCCCGTACCGCCCACGGCAGTTCCTTGCGCGCGGGCAGTGTCGCGACGATGTTCCGCACGATCCGCAGCGCGTGCGCGTCGTCCTCGGCGAGGTGGTCCGTGACGCCGGAGACCCGGCTGTGGACCTCGCCGCCGCCCAGTTCCTCGGCCGTCACGACCTCGCCCGTCGCCGCCTTCACGAGCGGCGGGCCGCCGAGGAAGATCGTGCCCTGGTCGCGCACGATGACGGCCTCGTCGCTCATCGCGGGAACGTACGCGCCCCCGGCCGTGCACGAGCCCATCACCGAGGCGATCTGCGGAATCCCGGCCGCCGACATCCGCGCCTGGTTGTAGAAGATCCGCCCGAAGTGCTCGCGGTCGGGGAAGACTTCGTCCTGCATCGGCAGGAACGCGCCACCGGAGTCCACGAGATACACGCACGGCAGGCGGTTCTCCAGGGCGACCTCCTGTGCGCGCAGGTGCTTCTTGACGGTCATCGGGTAGTACGTACCGCCCTTGACCGTCGCGTCGTTGGCGACGACGACGCTCAACCGGCCCGAGATCATGCCGAGTCCGGCGACGACCCCGGCGGCGGGCGCGGCGCCCTCGTACAGCCCCTCGGCGGCGAGCGGCGCCAGCTCCAGGAACGGCGAACCGGCGTCGAGGAGCCCGTCGACGCGGTCGCGCGGGAGCATCTTGCCGCGCGAGACATGGCGCTCGCGGGCGCGCTCGCCGCCGCCGAGCCGCGCCCGTTCCAGGCGCGAGCGCAACTCGTCGGCGAGCTTCGCGTGCGCGGCCTCGTTGGCGCGCCACGTCTCGGACGTGGGGTCGGCGGAGGTGGTGAGGACCGGCGCGAGCTGCGGCGCCGCCGCCGGGTGGGCGCCGGAGGGAGCGGTCCGGGGGCCGGGGGAGTGGGGTTGCCGGGGGTACGGGGCCGTGTCGCCCGTGCTGCCGCCGCCGCCCGTCGCCGTCATCTGGTCCGCCATGCGGTCGATCCCCTCGCCGGCCGGGCTCCGTCGCCCGGCGGTCGCTGAACGTATGAGTGCGCGTGTTAGTGAGCGTTAACGTCTGCCGTTCAGGTTAACGAGCGCTAACGACCTTGTCTAGAATGGCTTCCCATGAGCACCGGCCCCGCGAGCGCAGACGCGCCGACGAGACGCGTCCAGATCCTCCGGGAGGCGGCCCGCCTCTTCGCCGCGCGCGGCTTCCACGGGGTGGGGGTGGACGAGATAGGCGCGGCCGTGGGCATCAGCGGCCCCGGCCTCTACCGCCACTTCGCGGGCAAGGACGCGATGCTCGCCGAACTGCTCGTCGGCATCAGCGAGCGCCTGCTCGCGGGCGGGCGCGCGCGCCTCGCGGCGGCGGACGGGCCCCCGGAAGCGGTGCTCGACTCGCTCCTCGCCGGGCACATCGCCTTCGCCCTCGACGACCGCGCCCTGATCGTCCTCCACGACCGCGAGCTCGACCGCCTCCGCCCCGAGGACCGCCGCCGGGTGCGCCGCCTCCAGCGCGAGTACGTCGAACTCTGGGTGGACACCCTCCGCAAGGCCCGCCCCACGACGGACGAGCCGACCGCCCGCGCGACGGTCCACGCGGTCTTCGGCCTCCTCAACTCGACCCCGCACCAGGTCCCGGACGGCATCGGCCGGACAGAGATGCAGGACCTGCTGCTACGGCTGGCGCGGGGGGCCTTCGCGGCGGTGTGAGGCGGGCGGGGACGGCGGAACCGGGGCCCGGCCTCGCGCCACGCCCGTCCCCCGTCCGCGCCCGTCCTTCGTCCCGCCTCCTCCCGCCGCGCCCGTCCCCCGTGCCGGCCTCCGTACCGGCCCCGCCCTCACGCCGTCTCCGTCGCCCCCCTGCCGCTCCCCGCCACCGGCTTCGTGGGCTCCTTGCCGCGTAGCGGTACCTCCTCGATCGCCAGGGCCGCGAGGAAGGCGGCCGCGCCGACGCAGGCGCCCACCAGGAAGATCAAGTGCGTGGCGTGGGCGACGTGTTCGGCGTAGGCAGGGCCCCTCGCGGGGCCGCCCTGGACGCTCGACGTGAAGAGCGAGGCGAAGATCGCCAGGCCCAGGGAGCCGCCCAGGGTGCGGAAGAGGTTGGTCGCCGCCGAGGCCGCGCCCAGGTCGCGCATCTCGACGGAGTTCTGCGCGATGGTGTTGGACATCTGCATCGCGAAGCCGCTGCCGATGCCCAGGAAGATCATGGCGACCGTCGTGAGGGAGTGGGGCGTGTCCGTTCCCGCCGCCGACAGCAGGCCCATGCCCGCGATCATGCTCGCCGCGCCCACGACCGGGAAGAGCTTGTAACGTCCCGTCGCCGACATGACCTTGCCCGCGACGGTCGTCGCGACGAGCGTCGCGATCATCATCGGGAGCAGCAGCAGGCCGGAGTGCGAGGCCGAGGCGCCCTGCACCACCTGCTGGTAGAGCGGGAGATAGAGCGTCGCCCCGAACAGGGCCATGCCCGTGACCGTCAACAGCACGGCGGAGAGCGGAAAGTTGCGGTGGCCCGTGTAGACGCGCGGCGGCATCAGCGGGTCCGCGACGCGGAGTTCGGTCGCGACGAAGCCCACGAGGAGCGCGACCGCGAGCACGCCGAGGCAGATGATCTGCCACGAGGCCCACGCGTACGTGCTCCCCGCCCACGTCGCCGCCATCACGAAGGCCGAGATGGCCCCGCTGAGCAGGACGATCCCGGCCCAGTCGATCCGTACCGCCCCTTGCCGCTCCCGCGCCGGCAGGTGCAGCAGCAGCCCGCACCACGCGAGGCACACGAGGCCGACGGGCACGTTCACGTAGAACGCCCAGCGCCAGCCGAGGTGCCCCGTCACGAAGCCGCCGACGAGCGGCCCGCCGAGCTGCCCGACCGCCATCACGGCGGCCGTCAGGCCCTGGTACTTGCCGCGTTCGCGCGGCGGTACGAGCGCGCCGATCAGCGCGAACGCCCCCGCGCCCATGCCGCCCGCCCCGAGCCCCTGCACGACGCGGAAGACGATGAGCGCGTTCATCGACGGCGCGAGCCCGCACGCCACCGAGGTCACGAGGAAGAGCGCGACCGAGAGCAGGAAGACGCGCTTGCGGTCGAAGAGGTCGCCGAGCTTGCCCCAGACGGGGGTCGAGCACGCCGTCGCGAGCGTGTAGCCGGTGACCACCCACGACATGCGGTCCAGCCCGCCGAGATCCTTCACGACGGTCGGCATCGCGGTGCCGACGATCAGGCCGTCCAGCATCGACAGGAGCAGGGCGAGAAGGACGCCGAGCAGGACCCAGCGGACGGCGACAGGGCGGCGGACGGTGGCGGAGTCGGGGGCGGCAGGAGAGGGGTCCTGGCGCGGGGTGTCGGCCATGACGTCCCCCTTTCTCGTTCTCGGGCAGGGGAGTGGCGGCACGGGGAGCCTGCCGCACCACGAGCGTAACGAACGTGTTCGTAACGAACAAGTTCGCCGCGTTCGGTCGGCCTCCGGCCCCGCGCCCCGGCACCCCCTCGGTGGATCTGATCAATGGCTTCCCACGAGAGAACGACGCCGCACCTCGGGGCGGTACGCGCAGACGTACGAGGGGCGCCGCGCGCCAGGTGAGCCCGCGCTGGCGGCCCGAGCGGCCCGAGTGGCCCGAGCGGCTGAAGACCGGCAGCGCCGGTGCGAAGTTCACGCCGTCCTCCGCGACTTGATCAACGACGGACAAAGTCGGCGCGCCGCATCGCCCCGCCGGTGTACTTTCGGCCGAGCCCGGCCCCGGCCTCCGGGTCCCAGCCTCCGGCCCCCGGCCCCGTCCCCACCGCAGAGGAGCCCCCCGTGACGCAGCAATCCGCCCCGCCCGCCGCCGACTTCCCCGTCGTCCCCCTCCCCGGCGCCCGCCTCGCCTGCACCGTGCGCGGCTCGGGGCCCGCCGTGCTGCTCGCGCACGGGATCACCTGTAGCCGCGCCCACGACGCGCGGTACGGCCTCGCCGACTACGCGCCCGTCGCGGCGCACCACCGCCTCGTCGCCTACGACGCGCGCGGACACGGCGAGAGCGGCGGCAGGCCCGAACCGGCCGCGTACGAGTGGAGCGCCCTGGCCGGTGACATGCTCGCCCTCGCCGACCACTTCTCGCCGGAGGCCCCCGTCGCCGCGATCGGCTCCTCCATGGGCACGGCGACGGCGCTGCATGCCGCGCTGCGCGCCCCCGAGCGCTTCTTCGCGCTGGTCCTCACCGCCGTCCCGACCGCCTGGGAGACCCGCGCGGCGCAGGCCGGGCTCTACCGGCGGATGGCGGCGCTCGCGGCCGAGGACCCCGCCGGACTCGACGCCCTGCGCGCCGCCGCCCCCGCCCCGGCGATCTTCGCCGGGCGCGACCAGGGCGGCATCGACATCCGCGCCGCCCTCCTGCCCGCCGTCCTGGAGGGCGCCGCCGCCTCCGACCTCCCGGCCCCCGGAACCCTCGCCCGCATCACGGTCCCCACCCTCGTCCTCGCCTGGGACACCGACCCGGGCCACCCCGTCTCCTCCGCCGAAACGGTCGCGGAACACCTCCCGAACGCCCGCCTGTCCGTGGCGCGCACGGCGGAGGAGATCGAGAACTGGGGCCAGGTGGCGGCGGACTTCCTGCGAGAAGTGCGGAGTTGAGGACGAGGGGCCTCGCGTACGGGTGCGTCCCGGCGCCACGGTCGTGCTCGGCGCGGGGCACCCCCACGCGGGCCCCTCACTCCCGTACGACCAGCTCCGCCCGTCCCCGACTCCCCTCCACCAGCCGCGCGTTGACCTCGTCCGACTCCGCCACCCACCGCTCCGCCTCCGCGCGCGACCTCCCGTAGCGCACGTGCCGTTCCACGAGCCGCCGCACGCGCGTGGCCGGGTCCGGGGCGAGGAACCACGTGTCGTCGAGCAGGTCCCGTACGGGTGCCCACGGGTGCGTGTCGAGCAACAGGTAATTGCCCTCGGTGACGACGAGCGGGGCATCGGGCGGTACGGGAACGGCCCCGGCCAGTGGTTCCTCCCACTCCCGGCGGAACAGCGGCGCGTAGACCACCTCGTCCGGCACCGGCTCCCGCAGCCGCCGCAGGAGCGCCACGTACCCGGCCGCGTCGAACGTATCGGGCGCCCCCTTGCGCCCCGCGCGCCCCAGCCGCTCCAACTCCGCCTGCGCCAGATGGAATCCGTCCATCGGTACGAGCACGGAACCCGGCACGGCGGCCACGATCCGCTCCGCGAGCGTCGACTTCCCCGCCCCGGGCGCCCCGGCGATCCCGAGGAGACGACGGCGGCCGGGGGCGGAGAGACGGCGGGCGCGGGCGAGGAGGGCGTCGAAGGAGGGGTCCATGCGGAGCATTGTGCGGGCGGCTACGCCCAGGTGAACGTCGCCGGGTCCACGTCGAGGGGGAAGGGCGCTGTGAGGCTGGTCGTGGTGCCGGACAGCGCGGTGAGTCGCTCCCGGTAGCGGCCGTCCTCCAACTCTTAAACGACGAGCATGGGGGCGGGGGCGAGTTCGAGTCGCCAGAAGTGCGGGATGGCCGCCTCGGCATAGAGGAGAGGCTTGACCTTGCGGTCGATGGCGCTGTTGCCCGGCGAGACCACCTCGACCGCCAGGTGTACGACATCGGCATCCAGGGCTACCGGATCGTTGTCCGTAGGCGCGACGTCGACGACGACGATGTCAGGAACGCACAAGCCAGAAGGAATGAGAACGTTGACGGCTTCCAGAACCTCCACCGGAGCCTTGGCCTCGACAGCGGCAGCCGCCAGCAGCGTGGCAAGACGGAGCGAGGCGCGCTGGTGGCGGACTCGGGGGGCAGGTGACACGACGAGGGATTCCCCCAGCAACTCGTGGCGGACGGTCCTGTCTTCCGGGAGGGCGAGAACATCCGCGACCGTCCACGGGCCCGTGTGATCCATGGCGACCCTCATGTCAGTACGTCTCCTCGTCCGGTCGGGGTCCACGCGTGGCCTCGACGGGTGCGCGCCCACTTTACGGAGAATGTTTCGGCCCCGGCGCCGAAAGTCCCCCCACGAGGGACACCCCCGTACGCCTGCACGCCCCCGCGTACAGTCGGTTCCGCACGACCACACACTCCCCGGAGGTGCCTCATGACCGCTTTCTTCCCGCTCGGGCAGCTGAAGGCCGGGCCGCCCCCCGAGGCCGAGCCCGAGCCGGTCGGCATGGACCCGGCCGTGGAGGGTGAGGACGACGTCGACCCGGACGAGATGGCGGCGCTCCTCGTCTCCACGCGAGCCCAGCGCGGGCGGCCCGGGGGCGGCTCCTGCGCGGTGTGAGCCGGGCCGGTTCCGCCGTACGGGGTGCCCCGCACCCGCCCCGCTCCCGTCTGGACACCCGCCATACGTGCGGGTAACTTCAAGGGTGAGCGGGCGCTTAGTATGTCCGGCGCCCCGCCTTCGTACGTACCGCGCCGACCGGCCCGCACCGGCCGCCGAGAGGCGGACCCCGCACCGGTCGCGGCAGAGGGGCGGACCGGCACCGGCCGCCGAAGGAGGGTGGCGTCAGTGCGCCGTACCGTTTACAACGAGGACCACGAGGCGTTCCGCGAGACGATCCGCGCCTTCATCGAGGCCGAGGTCGTGCCGCAGCACGAGGAGTGGGTGGCCGCCGGGCAGGCACCGCGCGACTTCTACTACAAGCTCGGCGAGCTGGGCATCTTCGGCATCGAGGTGCCCGAGGAGTTCGGCGGCGCCGGCGAGGAGTCCTTCAAGTTCCAGGCGATCCTGAGCGAGGAGACCGCCCGCGCGGGCGTCTCGCTCGGCGGCAGCGGCGTGCACGTCGCGCTGTGCCTGCCGTACCTCAAGGCGTACGCCACCGAGGAGCAGAAGAAGCGCTGGCTCCCCGACTTCGTCTCGGGCCGCACCATGTTCGCCATCGCGATGACCGAGCCCGGCACCGGCTCCGACCTCGCGGGCATGAAGACCACCGCGAAGCTCTCGGCGGACGGCACGCACTACGTCCTCAACGGCGCCAAGACCTTCATCACGGGCGGCGTCCACGCCGACCGCGTCATCGTCTGCGCCCGCACCGCGCCGCCGAAGGAGGACGACCGCCGCTTCGGCATCTCGCTCCTCGTCGTCGACACGAAGTCCGAGGGATACGCGGTCGGCCGCAAGCTCGACAAGCTCGGCCTCAAGACCTCCGACACCGCCGAACTCTCCTTCACCGACGTCAAGGTCCCCGTCACCGACCTCCTCGGCGAGGAGAACAAGGGCTTCTCCTACCTCGGCCAGAACCTCCCGCAGGAGCGCCTCGGCATCGCCGTCGGCGCCTACGCGCAGGCCGCCGCGGCCGTCCGCTTCGCGCAGCAGTACGTCCAGGACCGCACCGTCTTCGGCAAGCCCGTCGCCGCGTTCCAGAACACGAAGTTCGAGCTGGCCGCCTGCAAGGCCGAGGTCGACGCCGCCGAGGCCGTGTGCGACCGCGCGCTCGAAGCGCACGACAAGGGCGAGCTGACCGCCGCCGAGGCCGCCTCCGCGAAGCTCTTCTGCACCGAGGTCGCCTCGCGCGTCATCGACCGCTGCCTCCAGCTGCACGGCGGTTACGGCTACATGAACGAGTACCCGATCGCCCGCCTGTACGCGGACAACCGCGTCAACCGCATCTACGGTGGCACGAGCGAGGTCATGAAGATGATCATCGCGAAGAACATGGGGCTGTGAGCCGGTGACCCGACCGACGGGGGAGTCCGCCGCGCGGACGGCGAGCCCGGCCGCCCGTACGGCGAACCCGGCCGCCCGTACGGCGGACTCCGTCGCGAGTAGGAGAGAGTACGCCGTATGAGCGAAGCACTCGACGACCTGCTCGACCTGCTCGACCTGGAGCGGATCGAGGAGAACATCTTCCGGGGCCAGTCCCGGCCCACCCTCGTCCCGCGCGTCTTCGGCGGGCAGGTCGCGGCCCAGGCGCTCGTCGCCGCGGGCCGCACCGTGCCCGCCGACCGGTACGCGCACTCGCTGCACGCGTACTTCCTCGTCGCGGGCGACCCCGGCGCGCCCATCGTCTACCGCGTGGACCGCATCAGGGACGGCCGCTCCTTCACGACCCGCCGCGTCGTCGCGATCCAGCACGGCCAGCCGATCTTCCACCTCTCGTGCTCCTTCCAGGTGCACGAGGACGGGCTCGACCACCAGGCGCCGATGCCGTCCGCGCCCGACCCCGAGTCGCTGCCGAGCGCGCCCGAGGCCCTGCCCCGGTACGCCGAGGCGGTCGGCGGCCCCGAGGTCGTGCGCAAGCTGCTCGAAGCCCGCGAGGCGGTCGACCTGCGGTACGTCGACGCGCCCCCGTACGCGACCGCCGGGCAGCCGCGCGAGCCGCGCTCGCAGGTGTGGTTCCGCACCAACGGCAAACTCGCGGGGGACGACCCGCTCCTGCACGTCTGCCTCGCGACGTACGTCTCGGACATGACGCTCCTGGACTCCGTCCTCCTCGCGCACGGGCGCGGCGGCTGGGTCACGGGCGACATCGTCGGCGCGAGCCTCGACCACGCGATGTGGTTCCACCGGCCCTTCCGCGCCGACGAATGGCTCCTCTACGACCAGGAGTCCCCCTCGTCCTCGGGCGGCCGGGGCCTGGGCCAGGCCCGCATCTACACGCAGGACGGGCGACTCGCGATATCGGTCATCCAGGAGGGCCTGATGCGGGTGCCGCGCGAGCGGTGAGGCAACGCGTCGCGTGGGTACGGGCCCGGCGGGGCGTTTCCGCCGGGCCCGTACCCGTACCGCCGGGCGGGGCGTACCGGTCCGCGGCCGTCCGTCTCGGCATACTGCGCGGCTATGAGCAGCAGTGATCCCGTACCCCAGCCCGCGCCTCCCGGCCCCGCTCCCGCTCCCGAGGGCGGTGGGGGCGAGAGCACCTTCACCGTCCTCGTCGCCGCCGGGGCCAACCTCGGGATCGCGGCGGCGAAACTCGTCGCGGGGCTCGTCAGCGGTTCGTCGGCGATGCTCTCCGAGGCCGCGCACTCGCTCGCCGACACCGTCACCGAACTGCTGCTCCTGCTCGCGCTCAGGCGCAGCGCCAAGCCCGCCGACGAGGACCACCCGCTCGGCCACGGCCACGAGCGCTACATCTGGGCACTGCTCGCCTCCGTCGCGACCTTCGTCGGCGGCGCGGTCTTCTCCGTCTACGACGGCGTCCACACGCTCACGCACGGCGAAACCCTCGGCAACCCCCTCCTGTCGTACATCGTCCTGGCGATCGCCTTCCTCCTGGAGGGCTACTCCCTGCGCACGGGGCTCCGGCAGATGGCGGGGGAGGCGCGCGCCGCCCGTACGACGTTCTTCTCGCACTTGCGATGGACGAGCGACACGACCGTCAAGGCCGTCGTCTTCGAGGACTCGGCGGCGCTCGCGGGCCTCGTCCTCGCGGCGGCCGGCATCGTCCTCGCGCACGCGACGGGCGACGGCACGTGGGACGGCGTCGCCTCGCTCCTCATCGGCCTGCTCCTCGTCTGGGTCGCGTGGGTCCTCGGCCGCTCCAACGCCGAACTGCTCACCGGGCGCCCCCTCCCGCCGGCCGAGCGCGCGGCGATCCGCTCCGAACTCCTCGCGACGGACCACGTCGATGCCGTCCTCGACCTCGTGACGCTCGTCCAGGGCCCGGACGAGGCCCTGGTCGCCGCGAAGATCGACTTCCGCGACGCGTCGACGGCGGCGCAGATCGAGTGGGCCTGCGAGCGCGCCGAACGCCGCATCCGCGACCGCTTCCCGCGCGTGACGCGGGTGTACCTGGACCCGACACCGGGGATGGGGCAGCGACGACGGGAGGGGCTGAGCCCTTGGGGGGACGGGGGACAGCCATGATGGCTAAGGGATTTCGCCTTCATGGCTAGGGAGCCTCGCCGTCATGGCTCACGCGCCTAGCTGTCACGGCTAACGCGCTTCGCCTTCATGGCTCACGCGCTTTGCCTTGACAGCTAAGGGCGCTCGCCTTCATGGCTCACGCCCGTCGCCCTCACGGCTACCCCGCCTCGCCTTCATGGCGAAGGGCGCATCATGGCTACGCCTCCTAGCGCGTGTACGCAGCACGCACACCCGCCCGTGTCAGGCCCCTTCCGCCGGGCACGCGGTCGTCAACGGCCCCCGGGCCAGGACCGCTTGTCCCCACGGCATTGCCCTCGTGGCATTGCCCCCACGGCATAAGGAGCCCCCATGGTCGTCCTCGGCATCGTCGCCGTCTGCGTCGTTCTCCTCGTCCTCGCCTTCCTCGTCCCCCGGCTCTCCCGCAAGCCGCAGCGCGGCACCCAGCGCACGCTGGGCCTCGGTTCGCGCGCCGGGTCCAAGGCCCCCGGCATCCTCGGGCGCCTCTTCAGCAAGCCCTTCAGCAGCAGCTCCAAGGCGGTCGGCCACAGCGGCTCGGCGGGCCGCAAGGCGCGTGGCCACATGCCGTTCTGACCGGGACCGGCGACTCACGAGCCCCGGCGCGGGGCGGGCACGCGGGGCAGCAGCTCCCACAGGGGGCGCGCCCCGCTCGCCCATGCGCCGAGAAGGGCCCGGTCCACGAGGTGCATGTGGAGGGCCCGCGCCAGCTCCGGGCACTTGCCGCTGAAGCGCCCGTTCGTGACGACGAGGACGACATCGGCCCCGTGGATCTGCCGCGCCGTCCCGTTGACGCGCTGGAGGTCGGGCGTGCCGACGGCGGCTCCGGCGGCCCCGTCCCTGCGGTGCTTGCACTGGACGAGCCACTTGCGCCCGTACGGGTCCGTGGCGAGCACGTCCGCGCCCCGGTCGTTCGCGCCGCCGACCTGCCGGGCGTCCGCGCAGCCGTCCCGGAGCAGCAGGTCCCGTACGGCGTACTCGAACTCCCGGTGCCCCAGCGCGTCGAGCGTCCCCAGTTCGAGCCGCAACGCCCGCTGCCGCACCCGCTCCCACCGCACCCGCTCGGCCCGCCGCCGCACCTCAACCACCCCCACGGCCACCCCGACGAGCCCGAGCCCGACCGGCAGCCACCAGTGCGCGGCGAGCCAGCGGAGGAGGGCGAGGAGCAGGAAGAGGCCCAGGACGGCGAGGCCGACAAGGCCGAGGGGGTCCGCGCGGCGCCGGGCGCGACGGCGGCCGGGCGCTTGTCGGCGCGCGGGCAAGCGGCGCGCG
>NZ_JAAGLR010000494.1 GCF_010548245.1 Streptomyces sp. SID11385 | reverse complement strand
CCGGCGGCCCCGCGCGCGTACGCCACCACCACCTGGACCTCGGCCCGAGCGCGTCGGCGGCGGGCTGATCCCGGCCACGAGGCACGGAGCCGCCCGCGTGCGAAGCCGGAACACCGTACGGGGCCGCCCCTCCTCCACCACGCCGGGGCGGCGCGGCGCACGGGACACACGCATGGGGCACGGAGCCGCTCGACACACGCAGGGGAGACCCGATGAAGCACGAAGAGATCAAGCGCAGGACGCTGCTCTCCACGGCGGCCGGCGCACTGGCCGCGGGCGCCGTCACCTCCGCCACGACGCCCGCCCGCGCCGCCGGTGGGCCGGCCGCCGCACGGGAACAACTCGGCGACTACGCCGGGCACACCACCGAGGGCGGCCGGACCGTCACCGTCACGAGCGCGAGCGGTCAGCGCCTGCGCCTCACCGCGTACGGCGATCAGATGGTGCGCGTGCGGGCGGTCCGCGCCGGGGAGGACTTCTTCGCCGACACCCGCTACGAGATGGTGCAGTCCACGAGCCACACCGGCCTGGGCGGCACCCTCAGCGTCACCAGCACCCAGGACACCCTCGACATCCGCACCGCCGCCCCGGACGGCCCGCGCATCGTCCTGCGCAAGAAGCCGCTCCGGCTGGAGTTCTACGCTCGCTCCACAGGCGCCCTCCTGGCGAAGGAGGACGCCACCCGCGGCATCAGCTGGGAGGCGAGCGTCGCCAAGGAGTCATTCGTCCCCCCGCAGGCCGGTGAACGCTTCCTGAAAGCCGGACACGGAGTGCTCGGCCGTACGCCGCGACTCGACCGCACCGGGGACACGGTCTCCCACAACTACTCCGGCGCGGTGGCGAACCCCGCCAACCAGGCACCGGCCATCATCCCGTTCTACCTGTCCAGCCGGGGGTACGGGATCTTCTTCAACACCACCTTCGACACGACCTTCGGGTTCGGCGGCCCGGGCGGGTACACCTTCTCCGCGGACGGACACGACGCCGGGGGAGCGCGTCCCCAAGTGGACTACTTCCTCATCAACGGCCCCGGATTCCCCCAGCTCCTCGACCGCTACACCCAGCTCACCGGCCGCCCCCGACTGCCGCAGCGGTCCATCTTCGGGCTCCACATGTCCGACAAGAACTTCGCCGACGTGAGCGACCAGAACTGGTGGCGCGAGAAGATCACCCGGCACCGCGCCGCGGGCTTCCCCTTCGACCACCAGGTCAACGACAACCGCTGGCGCGCGGGTTCGGGATCGTGGTCCGGCTCGTGGTTCGAGTTCAGCCCCGACCGGTGGCCCGACCCCGCCGGGTACAAGAAGTGGGCGGACGCGAACGGCGTCACCGTCACCCTGGACTACAACCGCAACAACACCAATGAGATGGCCGGCTGGAAGGGCGGTCCGCCCCCGGGCTACAGCTTCGCCGCGGCCGACCTGAAGAACGTCAAGGAGAACGACGCCGTTCCCGACTGGAGCAACCCCGGCACGCGGGCCTGGGTGTGGAAGGTCTTCTGGGACAAGGCACTCGACCCGGCCCTCGCGTACCCGGGCGACGCCCTCTGGATCGACGAGGTCGACGACCTCGGAGCGATCCCGTACACGGCGACGACGGCCAACGGCCGTACGTGGGCGGAGGAACGCAACGCCTACTTCCTGAACGCGCACAAGGGGATCGGCCAGGAAGGCTGGGACCCCTCCGGGAGCGGGCACATCGGCCCGGCGAAGCGCCCCTGGACCTGGAGCCGCGGCGCCACCGCGGGCCAGCAGCGGTACGGGCACTACTGGACGGGCGACATCGACTCCACGTACGACGAGATGCGCGACCAGATCCGGGGCATGCAGGTGGCGGGTCTCGGCGGGTTCCCGTTCGCCAACATCGACGGCGGCGGCTTCGGCGACGGCAACCTGATCTCCGACGCCTTCTACCGCAACTGGCCCGCCGGCTGGTCCAGCTTCGCTCCCATCTGGCGCCCGCACGGCACCGCCTCGACCAAGGACCGCGGCAAACGGGCCTCGCGCTGGCCGCTCGACCAAAGCGCCCAGGCGCAGGCCGACTTCGCGAAGTACGGCAGGCTGCGCTACCGCCTGATGCCGTACATCTACACGCTCGCCCATCAGGCCCACGCCACGGGAATGCCGATGGCCCGGGCCATGGTGCTCGACTACCAGGAACGCTCTCAGGCGTACAGCCACGACCTCCAGTACCTGTGGGGACCCTCCCTGCTGGTCGCTCCGGTCACCTCCGACGGCGGCGAGGTCCAGCGGATCTGGCTGCCGGCCGGGACCGACTGGTACAACTTCTGGTGGGACGGGCGCCACACGGGCTCGGACACCGAGGACTTCCCCTACACGACCACCACCGGGGAAGTGCCGCTCTTCGTCAAGGCCGGGGCCGTCCTGCCCGGATACCCCTACGCGCAGAGCACGGCCTACCTCACCAAACGGCAACTGGAGATGGACGTCTACGCGGGCGCGGACGGCGTCTTCGAGGTCGTCGAGGACGACGGGGTCACGGAGGCGTACCGGACCGGGCAGAGGACCGTCACCACCCGCCTCACGTACACCGACGCCTCCCGCCGTGTGGTGATCGCGCACCCGAAGGGCTCGTACGAGGGCGCTCCGGACAAGCGCCGCTACGTCGTCCGGTACCACGGCCTGCCGGGCCCGGTGGGAATGCGGATCGACGGCGGCTCCACGCTTCCCGCCTTCACCAGCGAGGCCGCCGCCCTCATCAGCGGGATCGCGGGCGGCTCCGCGTGGGACGCCAAGGCGAAGGTGCTGAGCGTGGTCACCACGGAGATTCCCACGTCCACGGGCGGCGGGAACGCGGCGGTCGTCGAGCCGAGCGGGGCCGCGTTCCCCGCGGTCACGGGCGGCACCGTCCACCAGGCCGAGGACGCGCGGCTCGACAGCACGTTCGCGCTCGACACGAGCCACCCGGGGTACACCGGGACCGGCTACGCCGACTTCGTCGGTTCCTCCGCCGACCAGTCCGCCGTGGCCTGGACGGTCTCCGCGGCGACCGCCGGGAAGAAGCAACTCCTCGTGCGCTACGCCAACGGCGGCGACAGGGACCGTCCCGTGACCATCGACGTCAACGGCACCAAAGCCGGCACTCTCGACCTGGCGCCCACGGGCGGCTGGGACACCTGGGCGGCGGCGTCGGTCACCGCGGACCTCCCGAAGGGGGAGGGCATCACCGTCCGCGCGATCCTCACCACGGCCCAGGGCGCGAACATCGACTGCCTGATCGTGCGGTAGCCCACGCCCCGCCGAGACGAGAACTCCGGGTGGCGACCGGCACGACCGGTCGCCACCACCCGGCCATCACCCCCAGCGAAACGAGGCCCGCGTGCCCGCCCGCGTCCTTACCTCCCTACGGCGCAAGTCCTCCCTGCTCCTCGCGTTCCTCACGGCCGCCGCGCTCGCACTGGTGGCGCTGCCGTCCCCGGCGCACGCGGTCACCACCAGCACCTTCACCCCGGGCGCGTCCTGGACCGACTCCTCGGGCCGCACCCTCCAGATGCACGGACTCGGCATCGTCAAGGCCGGCTCCGCCTGGTACGCCTTCGGTGAGAACAAGACCGGTGAGAGTTCGGCCGACACGAGCTTCCGGTCCATCGACTGCTACCGGTCCACGGACCTCGCCCACTGGACCTACCAAGGGGCCGCCCTGACACGGCAGTCCAGCGGGGATCTCGGGCCGCAACGCATCGTCGAGCGGCCCAAGGTGCTCTACAACGCGTCCACGAAGACGTATGTGATGTACCTGCACATCGACAGCCCCTCCTACGGGGAGGCCCGGGCCGGAGTCGCCACCAGCGACACCCCCTGCGGCGCGTACCACTACCGGGGCAGCTCCCAGCCCCTGGGCCGCCAGAGCAAGGACATCGGCGTGTACCAGGACACGGACGGCTCCGGTTACCTGCTGCGCAGGGACCCCGCCAGCGGTCTGCGCGTCGAGCGGCTTGCCGGCGACTACCTCACCGTCGAGAGCACCGTCGCGGTCTTCCCCGACTACGAGTCACCCGCGGTGGTCAAATCCGGCGGGCGCTACTACCTCCTCGCCTCCCATCTGACGGGCTGGAGGACCAACGACAACGTCTACGCGACCGCCACCTCCCTCGCCGGCCCCTGGACCCCGTTCCGTCACTTCGCGCCCCCCGGCACCAACACGTACGACACGCAGACCGCCAACATCATCCCGATGCAGGGCACTTCGGCCACCACCTACATCTACGCGGGCGACCGCTGGGACACCGACGACCTCGGTGCCTCCCCCCTGGTCTGGCTGCCGCTGACCCTCAGCGGGACGACGGCGGCACTCGGCTGGCAGAACGCGTGGACGCTGGACGTGGCAGCCGGCACCTGGACGGGCACCTCCAACCCGCCGTCGGGGACCCGCCGTCTCACCAGCGCCGCGAGCGGGCAGCTGATGGACGTCAGCGGCGGCGACACCGGCAACGGAAGCGGCGTCGTCCAGTGGCCGGCCAACGGAGGCGCCAACCAGCGATGGGCGCTCCGGCGCCTCCAGGGGAACGTTTACACCCTGACCGGCGTCGAAAGCGGCAAATGCCTGGACGTAACCGGGAATTCACCGGCCACGGGCACCCGGCTCGACGTTTGGACCTGCGACGGCGGCCCCAATCAGCAATGGGTCCTACAAGCCGCCGCCGACTACTCCTCATCCGGCAACACCGCTTATACACTCGTTAATCTCGGCAGCGGACTGGTGGTGGATGTGACCAAGGAGTCCGAAACACCCGGCACGGCGCTTCAGCAATGGACAGCGACCGGAAAAACGAACCAGATCTGGACACTGAGCTGAATCGCTCCGGACGGCAATGGCGGCCCGTTTTCCCAAGCAATGGGCCGTGGACCTCCCTCACGTACGGCACCGCCCCGCTTTCCGTATCCCCCCACAATTCAGCCAGGAGATTGATATGGCCACACGCCGAACATTCCTCACGGCGACCGCGGCGCTCGGGATCGCCGCGGTCGGCGGCGCGTCCGCACCCGGTTTCGCCGCATCCGGCGCCGGGACGTTGGGCACCGACAACGCAGCCGCGGCCTTCGCCGCGTTCAACAACGCCTTCCTGATCTCGGACGGGGACCAGCGGTACTACAAGGAGTCCCTCGACAAGACGACCAAGGACTACTTCTGGCGCCAGGCCTTGGACATCCAGGCGGTCCAGGACGTATACGACAGCGCCCCGAGCACGCAGACGCGCGACCTGGTCGGCCGCCTCCTCGACACGTTCCTCCAGCAGAACCAGGGCGGTGGCGGGCTGTACGACTGGGACTGGAACGACTACAACGACGACCTGCTCTGGGCGGGACTCGCCTTCGCGCGCGGCTACAAGATCACCGGCAACCAGACCTACCTGAACCAGGCGAGATACGCCTTCGACCGGGTGTACGACCGGGGCTGGGACGACGCCCTCGGCGGCGGCGTGTGGTGGAGCGTCGAGAAGCACGAGAAGAGCGCGCTGAGCAACAGCCCCGCGGTCATCCTGGGCTGCCTGATCTACGAGTCGAACGGTGACCGCTGGTACCTGGACAAGGCGCGCGCGATCTACGACTGGACGTGGGCGAAGCTCCTCGACCGCTCCACCGGCGGCGTCCACGAGAACATGCAGGCCGACGGAACCCTCTCCAGCGGACAGACCGTGTACTCCGCCGGAGCCTTCGTCAGCGCCGCTCAGGCGATCTACCGGAACCAGGGCGGGGGGAGCTTGTTCGATGACGCCAAGCGGACCGTCGACTGGGTCATCCGGGACCGCACCACGAACGGGATCATGACCAACGGACAGCGCGAGGGGACCTGGCAGTCCGAATTCGCCCGCGGAATGGGCGAGTTCGTCCGCGAGAACAACCTGTGGAGTCAGTACTACGACTTCATGAAGCGCAACGCGGACGCGGCATGGAACGTCCGGCGTACCGACCTCGGCCTGACGTGGAACCGGTGGGACGCGCAGACACCGCGCGACGACACCCGGGCGGTGGAAGCCATCGGAGCGGTGATCATGCAGGCGGTCACCCCGGCCACGCGACCGTAGCGAACAGGGGTGAGGGACCCGTGGGCGGCCCGCCGGGCGCGGCCTCCCACGGGTCCCTGCCGCTCGACGCCGACCGGGATCAGCCGCGGCTCCACTTCTGGTTGGCGGCTCCGTTGCAGGGCCAGATGATCATCTGGGTGCCGTTCGCCGTGCCGGCGTCGTAGGCGTCCAGGCACTTGCCCGACGCCACGCCGACGACCGAGCCGTCGGACCTGACGCGCCACCGCTGACTCGCCGCGTTCGTGCAGTCCGTGATGATGACGGCGCTCCCGTCGGCGGTCGCCCCGCCGCTGACGTCGAGGCACTCGGTCGGGAAGACCCGGAGCTGGTTCGAGGCGGTCGACGTCCAGGTCTGGTTGGCGCCGCCGTTGCAGTCCCACAGGGCGGGCCGGGTGCCGTTGTCCGTCCGGCCGCCGGGCACGTCCAGGCAGCGCCCGGAGCCCGTTCCCTTCAGGGGAGCGGCGACGGCGTCCCGTGCCCACTTCTGAGCGGCCGCCCCGTCGCAGCCGCGGATCACCAGCGCTGTACCGGCGGAGGCAAGGCACTTGCCGGAGCCGGGGTTGAGGACGGACCCGTCGGACCGGACGGTCCACTGCTGGGCCCCGGTGTTGTTGCAGCTCCAGATCTGCACCGCGGTCCCGTCGGCGCTCGCTCCTCCGTCGACGTCCAGGCACTTGCCGTCGAACACGGTGAGCTGCCGGGCCGGGGTCTGGGTCCAGAGCTGGTTCGGCTTGCCGTGGCAGTCGAAGAGTTGGACGTCGGTGCCGTCGGTCCGCGAGTCGTTGGGCACGTCGACGCACTGGCCCGATTCCTGGCTCTTGAGCACGCCGTCGAGAGCGGCGGAGCCGCACGTCGTCATCCCCGCGGTGTAGGGGCACAGGGCCGAGGCGAAACCGCCATTGCGTTGCAGGGGTACGGACAAGGTGTCGGCGGCCGAGACGACCTTCGTCTCCCGGACGAGCGGTCCGGGACCGTCCCGCACGGTCTCCAGCAGCCACTGGCCGCCGCCGAGGAAGCTCAGCGGCGACTGGTACGTCTTGGCGGCGACCGCCGAGATGCCGCCGACGAACCACCGGTCGCCCGCACGACGCGCCACGTAGGCCTCCTGACCGGGTGCGCCGCCGAGGAGCCTCGTCTCGTCCCAGGCCGTCGGGAGCTGATCCAGGATGCGCAACGCGTCCGGACGCGACTGGTAGCTCTCGGGGTTGTCCGCGTAGTGCTGCCACCCCGACTCGAACACCACAGCAGTCGCGAGTTCGTGGGCGTCGGTGGTGTCCCGGTTGCTCATGCTGAAGACGACCGGGGTGAAGTCCATGCTGGAGACGACGTTGCGGGTGAAGGGCAGCATCGTGTTGCGGGCGGCCCGGTTGTTCTGCTGCTCCGCGCCGTAGACCGCCTCCCCGGTCATGACGTGCGGCCAGGTGCGCTGCATCCCGCGTTCGGTGGCGGCACCGTGGAAGTTGACGAGCAGCTTGAGCTGCGCGGTCCGGGCGAGGACGGCGTCGTACCACTTCAGCGTGGGCTGCGTGTACTCGTAGCTGAAGTCGATCTTGACCCCCGCCACGCCCCAGCTCTTCACGAGGGGCAGCCAGTTGTCGCGCTGCTCCGCCGTCTGGAGGGCGGAGGAGTTGAACCAGGCGATGATCTTGACGCCGCGCGCACGGGCGTACTCCACGAGATCCGGCATCCAGCTCGACTGCCAGCCCTCGTCGACCAGTACGTAGTCCCAGCCGTGGTGCTGGGCGAAGTCGATGTACGCGCGCTGCCTCGCGGGGTCCGAAGGGCTGGAGTGCTCGGTCAGCCACGACCACGCGGAGGCGCCCGGCTCGATCCAGGAGGTGTCGCTCACCTTTGACGGCGGGGCCAGGTCGTCGACGATCGTGGACGTGGTGACGGTCGCCAGGTCGCCGACGGCCGCGGTGCGCCACGGGGTGGACAGGGGCAGTGTCGCGGTGACGGGCGGGCTGGTCAGGCTCGTCGTGTACGTGGCCGACCCGGCGGTGTGCGCCAGCCGGCTGCCCGCGTAGCGGCCGTCGAGTGCGGTCTCGGCCAGCAGGGCGTAGTTCGATCCCACCTGGAAGAGCGCGGGTACGGCGTAGTCCCCGGCCGCCGCTCCGCCGGCGGTGGTACGCACCCACTGCCCCTGGTCCTCGCGGTGGGCGGGCACCAGCCAGGCGTTGGCAGCGGACGGGACGGTCCAGGACGACGCCTCGCGCTGGACGGTCACGTTGCCGGAGCCGGGCAGGACGTACCGGTAGGCGGCACCGGTGCCCGACACCCGCACCACCACGTCGAGACGGGCCCCGCCTGTCCCGGTGAAGGACAGGGTCGTCTCGGTGTAGTCGGTGCGCTGGGAGCGCTTCTTGCCGGTCGTCATCGTGTACGCCTCGGTGACCGTCCTGTCCTGCCGCCCGGTGAACGTCAGGCCCTTGGTCAGGTCGGCGGAGCCGGTCACGATGCCGAGGGGGGAGGGGCTCAGCACGGCGGCTCCCTGACGGGACACGGCGAAACGCAGCTGCCCGCTGTCACCGTCCAGGCCGACCTCCGCGGCGACCGCCGTGGCACCGGCGGGGCCGGTGACGGTCCAGGACATGCTGGGAGCGGCGACCGCGCGGGAGGCGGTCGCCGGCAACAGGGCGACCGTGAGGGCGACGACTGCCGCACAGACGATCAAGAAAGCGGTGCCGGCTCTTCTTTCGGGCATGCGGAACCTCCTTTGAATGAGGAAACGGTGCCGCACAGTCTGGAGTTGTATTTGATTCCCAGTCAACGCTCCGTACCGAATGAAGGGGAAAACGCCTGAAAGCGGTCGACCGTCTGAAACGCGGCGCTCCGGAACGGCGGAAAAATCCTGTTCACAACCCTGTTTGTCCCCGCACACATAGACGCCCCCTCGGGGTGCGCGTACAACAAAGCGTGAGTTTCCGTATTGCGGTGTGGCGCTTTTTACCCACGGTGAGACGCCGGGCTAATTCCCGTACGCGTGCCCGGCGACGACGACCCCCGGTCGACAACCACGGCCGTCCGCAACTCCTGACGCGAAGCGAACCGACCAAAGGAGAGGCATGTCCCCACGCAGGCTCGTCGCGACGGTTGCCCTGGCATCGTCGCTGCTCCTCTCCACCCTCGTGGGCTCGACGCCCGCGCAGGCCCAGGACAACGGGGCGTCGCGGACGCCGCCGATGGGGTGGAGCAGCTGGAGCGCCATCAGGAACAACCCGACCGAGGCCAAGATCAAGGCCCAGGCTCAGGCAATGCACGACTCGGGCCTGATGTCCGCGGGCTACAAATACATCAACCTGGACGACTACTACATCAAGAACCCCGGCACCACCGTCGACCAGTACGGTCGCTGGGCCGTCGACACGGCCAAGTTCCCGGACGGCATGAAGAACCTGGGCGACTTCATCCACGGCCTGGGGGAGAAGTTCGGCATGTACGTGACGCCGGGCATCCCGAAGGCGGCGTACGACCAGAACACCCCGATCGAGGGCACGTCCTACCACGCACGGGACATCGTCTCCAGCACGTCGACCTTCGAGTCGAACTACGGCGGGTTCGGCAATGTCATGTACTTCATCGACTACAACAAGAACCCCACTGCGGCACAGGCGTTCGTGAACTCGTGGGCGAACCTGTTCGCCTCCTACGGAGTCGACTACATCAAGATCGACGGCGTGCACACCAGCGACCAGGACGACGTCATCGCCTGGTCGAAGGCGCTCAACCAGACCGGCCGCACCATCCACTACGGCCTGTCGAACACCCTGGACATCAACAACATCAAGACCTGGCAGCAGTACTCCAACAGCTGGCGTACAGGGGGTGACATCGAGTGCTACTGCTCGACCCTCACCAACTGGAGCAATGTCGGGCCGCGTTGGGCGAACCTGGCACAGTGGGGGCAGTACGCCGGTCCGGGTGGCTGGAACGACCCGGACTCGATCGAGGTCGGCAACGGCGACCACAACGGCCTGACGGTGAACGAGCGGCAGAGCGTGATCACTCTGTGGGCGATCACGCGGTCGGTGATGATGCTGGGGAGCGACCTGACCAACCTGGACGCCGGTGACCTCAACATGCTGAAGAACGCCGAGGTGACCAACGTCAACCAGACCGACTCCGTGGTGGCCAGCCGGATCTCGGACAACAACGATCTGCAGGTGTGGGCCACGAGGCAGAAGAACCCGGACGGGAGCTACACGGTGGCGCTGTTCAACCGTTCCGACCGGGCCGGCAACGAGACGGTCACGGCCAACTTCTCCGACCTCGGGTTCAGCGGTTCCGCCACGGTGCGCAACCTCTGGGGCAAATCGAACGAGACTCTCACCAACTCCGTCAGCCGGAGCCTGGCCCCGCACGAGTCCGCGTTGTTCAAGGTCACCCCGTCCGGCTCGGCGACCCCGGTCGGCGGCAACCTGACCAGCGGCCTCTCCGGCCGCTGTGCCGACGACCCGGACAGCACCCCGGCGAACGGCACGCAGCTGGAGGTGTGGGACTGCAACGGCGGCGCCAACCAGAAGATCACCTACAGCTCCTCGGCCAAGACCCTGAAGGTGCTCGGTAAGTGCTTCGACGCCCACGGCGGCGCTGTCACAGCCGGTACGCACGTGGAGATCTACGACTGCAACGGCGGCGCCAACCAGCAGTGGAACGTCAACTCCAACGGGACGATCACCGGCGTGCAGTCCGGGCTCTGCCTCGACGTCACCGGGACCGCCAACCCCAACGGCGCCGGCCTGGAGTTGTGGGACTGCAACGGCGGCGCCAACCAGAAGTGGACCCTCGGGACCGGCGTCAAGGTGGCCTGACGCACCGCGTCGTGCCCCCCGTGCCCGAGGAAACGGGCTGTCCGCGCGGACCTGCCACTGGTCCGCGCGGACGCTGGGTCACTGGACAAGTGCGGGTGCGCAGAAGCGCCTTGGACACCGGCCGCCGCTCCGGTCCGCCGACCGGCCGTGAAGCCCCACGGGC
Organism: Streptomyces sp. SID11385; assembly: GCF_010548245.1. Lineage (GTDB taxonomy): Bacteria > Actinomycetota > Actinomycetes > Streptomycetales > Streptomycetaceae > Streptomyces. The sequence goes on along the minus strand of NZ_JAAGLR010000494.1, from coordinate 16,257 downwards.
CGGAATCACAGCTGCCGCTTCAGAGGGAGGGGACGCCGTCGAGGTAGGCGCGGACCGCTCCTGCCGTCTCCTCGCGCCTGCCGAGGACCAGCAGGTCCGGTCCCGGTGGTGCGCCGTGCAGGGGACGGTAGCGAAGACCCGGCAGGGCGATGTGTTCCGTGGCGGTCGGAACGACGGCCACGCCGATACCGGCGAGGGCGAGAGCGAGGGCGCCGAGCGTGCTGCCCGCCACGCGGACCCGGGAGCGGTCCTCCTCGGCGGCGGGCCAGAGCCGGGAGAGGACCGTCTCGTCCTCCGCCCCGCTCGCGAAGACGATGAGGTCGTGGGCGATCAGGGCGGAGGTGGTGACCGAGGACGCGTCGGCCAGCTCGTGGTCGGCGCGCAGGGCGACCGACAGGGGAGTGGGGGCGCGGCGGGTGACCCGCAGGCCGTCCGTGTCGCCGAGGCTCAGGTCGGGGCAGTAGCCGAGGTCGAGCGCGCCGTCGCGCACCGCCTGGACCTGGGCGACGGGCGGCAGTTCGGTCAGCGCGAGGTCCACGCGCGGGTGCGCCCGGCGGAAGTCGCGCAGGTCGTCCGAGAGGACGCCCTGGAGGACGGCGACGCCGGAGAAGCCGATACGGACCGACCCCGTCTCGCCCCGCAGCGACTCCCGGGCCACCCGCAAGGCGCGGCCGGCCTGTGCCAGCACCCTGCGCGCCTCGGGCAGCAGCAGCGCACCGGCCTCGGTCAGCTCGACGTGCCGGCTGGTACGGGAGAACAGGAGCCCGCCCGCCTCCCGCTCCAGCGCCTGTATCTGGGCGCTGAGCGTGGACTGGGTGACGTGCAGCGACGCGGCGGCCCGGCCGAAGTGCCGCTCGTCCGCGACGGCGACGAAATAGCGCAGGTGCCGCAGCTCCATCACATCTCCTGTCCATCGCTGTCACCGATCAGTCGATCGTATCTTTCGGTTGGACCTATCGCCCGGCCGGATGCAGGCTGGACGCATGAACGTGACATCTCAGGACCGACAGGACATCGCCGACCTCATGACCGGGTGGATTCACCGGGACCTGGGGGAGTGGGACCGCCTGAAGGGCCTCTTCCACCCCGACGGCCAGATCGAGATCACTTGGTTCGAGGGACGGGCGTACGACTTCGTGGACGCCTCCGCCCGGATGGGCGCCTCGGCCTTCCGGACCAAGCACCTGATCACCGCGCCCGTCGTGACCTTCTCCGCCGACGGGACCCGCGCCGTCAGCGAGACCAACGCCGTCATCATCGGCGAGAACGTCGACCTGCGCCTCGGCTGCGAGGGCCACAACCGGTTCATCGACCGCCTGGAGAAGCGGGACGGAACCTGGCGCATCAGCGACCGCAAGAGCGTCTACGACTTCGGCACCTTCACCTTCCCCACCGGGATCGTCGACATCGACGCGGAGGCGGCCGCCCGGTACCCGCGGGAGTACGCCGCCCTCGCCTACCTCCTGGAGGCCAGCGGATTCCCGGTGGGCCGGGTCTTCGCGACCAAGGGCAGCGACCTGGAGCGGGACATCAAGAAGTCCGCCTCCGCCTGGCTGGAGGAGCCGGCCCGCGTGTGACCGCCACGGCGGCAGGGCGGGCCGCCCGGTAGCCCGACCACCTCGGCGGAAGCCTCGTCACCGGGGGCGGCGGGTTCTCACAGCTCCGCCGAGTACCCCAGGTCGTCCGACATGGCCCGCGTGGAGTGCAGGAGTTCCCCGGTCAGGCGGGGCAGGTCCTCCTCGGTGGCGACGCGGCTCGGCATCACGAGCGTGACCACGAGCGGGAAGGAGTCGCCCGCCGTGAACACGGGCGCCGCCAGCGAGGTGACGCCGGGGATGACGCCGCCCACGGTGGCCGCGACACCGGAGCCCAGGACCTCGGCCCTGATCGTCCGGGCCCGCTCGCGGGTCGCCGCGTCCAGCGTCTCCCGCTCCGCCTGGCCGCGCAGCACCGGCTCGGTGAGCTGCGCGGGAAGGTAGGCGAGGTAGACCCCGCCCATCGCCGAGTTCAGGAGCGGCATCGTGGCACCGGCCCGCACCGTGATGGGCAGGGCGTGGGCGCCGTACTCCCAGCGCACCACGACGGGTCCGTGGTCGCTCCAGACCGACAGGTTCACCGCGTGCGAGGTGCGCTCCCGCAGCTCGGGCAGGTGCTCGCTGACGAGGGCGACCTCGTCCATGCGGCGCAGCGACTCGACGCCGAGCCGCCGCATCGCGGGGCCGAGGTCGTACCGCCCCGAGCTGCGCGACTGGGCGACGAGCCCGGTCCTTATCAGGCTGACCAGGTAGCGGTGCGCCTTGCTGGGCTGCATCCCGCTGGCCGCGGCGATCTGCGTGAGGCTCAGCGGGCCCCGCCCCTCCTCCAGGGCGCGCAGCACCGTCATCGCCAGCTCGACGGACTGGATTCCCTGCCGGGCAGGGGATGACTCGGTGGGCTCGGAGTCTTCGGGATCGGAGGAGAGGCGAGGGGTCACAGGGGCGATCATAGTGACCGCCCCGGCGGCCGACGCCCCTGGCCGTCCGGCCGCACCCGCTACGCGCGGCGCGCGCACGTGCCGGTACGGGCACCGCGCGCGCCGGCGCTCGTCTCAGGCCGCCACGGCACCCTCGTCGAGCGCGTCCAGGAGTTCCGCGACGAGGGCCGCCGTCGCCTCCGCGCCGTCCGCCGTCCCGTAGACGTAGAAGTCCGGACGGACGAGGACGGCCGAGCACCCCAGCTCCGCGAACCAGCGCGCGTAGGTGCCCTCCGCGTCCTCGACGACGGCCGCCTCCGGCAGGCCGTCGGCCTGCCCGCCGAGCGCGACGACGCGCACACCGGCCCGGCGCAGTTCCGCGGGCAGCGACGCGTCCCGGAGCGTGTCGCCCCCCGCGATGAGGTGGAAGCCGCCGCCCACGACCTGGTCGAGCAGGCCCCGTCGCGTGCCGTCGTCGACGACGCCCTGCACCGACAGCTCGCCACGCCCCGCGCACGCGGTCCGCGAGAGCAGGCCGCCCTGGAGGCTCGGGAAGCGCATCGGCTCGGGCGCCGAGGAGGCGGCGCGCCGGGCGAGGAGCGTCCGGTCGCGTTCCGCGGCCAGCTCGGGGTCGCGGAGGGTCTGGAGGTGGCCGAGTTCGATGCCCTTCTCGGTCACGGCGCGCACGTGCGGTTCGCGTTCCGCCTGGTACGTGTCGAGCACCGTGTCCGGGGCCGTCCCGCGCAGGACGTGGTCCAGCTTGAAGGCGAGGTTCTGCGCGTCGCGGAAGCCCGAGCACATGCCCTGCCCGAGGAAGGGCGGCATCTGGTGCGCGGCGTCCCCGGCGAGCAGGACGCGCCCGACGCGCCAGTCGTCGGCCACGAGCGAGCGGAAGGTGTAGGTGGCGACGCGGATCAGCTCGGCGTCCTCGCCCGTCAGGTAGGGGGCGACGCGCTTCCACACGCGCTCGGGGGCGCGTTCGGTCTCGAAGTCGTCGACCGAGTCGAGCATGAAGCTGAAGCGGTGGTGGTCCGGGCCGAGCGAGATGATCGAGGTCGGGCCCGCCGGGTCACCGAGTTGCAGCGCCATCGGCACGCGCGTCGCGCGGCGGAAACGGAAGTCGCAGACCATCCAGGGCTCGGAGAAACCGTAGTCCTGGAGACCTGTGCCGAGCGCCGAGCGGACGAAGCTGTTGCCGCCGTCGCAGGCGATCACGTAGCGCGCGGTCACCTCGTCGCGCCCCTCGGGGCCGTCCACGGCGAGCGTGACGTGCCCGTCGGACTGCTCCAGGCCGACGACGGAGCGGGAGTGGCGGACCTCGACGTTCGGCAGCGAGCGGCAGAGCCCGTCCAGCGCCTCTTCCAGGTCCGGCTGGTACATCATGTTCCACTCGGGCCAGCCGCTGCGCCCCACCTCGGCGAAGGACTGCTCCATGAGCAGGTCCCCGCCGCCGTTGCGCCATTCGTAGGTGCGCTGCACCCGGACCTTCGGCAGCAGCGTGTCGGCGATGCCGAGCCGGTCCAGTGTGCGCATCGTCTCATCGTCGAAGCTCGCGGCCCGCGGCAGGTTGTACAGCCCCGCGTACCGCTCCAGGACCAGCACCCGGTGCCCGGCACGCCCCAGCAGGCTGGCCACCGCCATGCCCACCGGGCCGTATCCCACCACGGCCACGTCCACCGGCGCGTCCTCCACGGCGTGACCCACCCCAGCGTCTTCCGTACCCGTCATCGCGCACCTCCGCTTTTCCACGCTTCACAAGGGTTGACACCGAGGGAAGCTACGTTTCACTATCCATGAAGTCAATGCATATAAGTGAAACGGACAGGAGCGCTCGGATGCGGACCATCGGCCTGGAAGAACACTTCGTGACCCCGGAACTCGTGGGGTACGGCGCCGGGTCGGCCTCGATCGCGCAGCCCGACCGGTGGCGCGAGGCGTCCCGGAAGCTGCTCGACCTGACCGGCGAGCGCCTGACCGAGATGGACGCGGCGGGGCTCGACGTACAGGTGCTCTCGCTCAACGCCCCCGGCATCCAGGCGGAGCCGGACGCGGCGACCGCCGTCGCCAAGGCGACGCAGGTCAACGACCTGCTCGCGGGGGTCATCGCGGAGCACCCCGACCGCTTCGCCGGCTTCGCCGCGCTGCCCCTCCAGGACCCCAAGGCCGCGGCCAAGGAGCTGGAGCGGAGCGTGCGCGAGCTGGGGCTGCGCGGCGCGCTCGTGAACGCGCACACCCAGGGCCGTTACCTCGACCACCCGGAGCTGCGCGTCGTGTGGGAGATGGCGGAGGGGCTCGGCGTCCCGCTCTACCTGCACCCCGCCAACGGTGTGGACACGCCGCACGTCCTGGAGGGGCACCCCGAGCTGATCGGGCCGATGTGGAGCTGGGGCACGGAGACCGCCTCGCACGTGCTGCGCCTCGTCTTCGGCGGCGTCTTCGACGACTTCCCCGAGGCGAAGCTCCTGCTCGGGCACATGGGCGAGGCGCTGCCGTACGTCCTGTGGCGTCTCGACTCGCGCTGGGACTTCCACAACCGCCACGGCGTCGAGCTCGCCCGCGAGAAGCCGTCCGCGTACCTGCGGCACAACCTGTACATCACCACGAGCGGTGTCTGCTCGGCCGCCCCGCTGCTGTGCGCCCTGCTCGCCCTCGGCTCCGAGCACATCCTCTTCGGGACCGACCACCCCTTCGAGGACATGGCGACGGCCACCGAGTTCCTGCGCACCGCGCCGGTGAGCGAGGCCGACCGTGCGAAGATCGCCCACCTCAACGCCGAGCGGCTGCTCGGCCTCTGATCCCCGGGCGCCGCTGCCCGCCTTGCCCCACCCACCCACCACCGTCCCCCTCCGGGGAGTTCTCCCACTCCCTTGTTCCACTTGTTCCTCCCCGACAAAGGAGTCGCACCATGACCCGAGAGCACACGGCACGCCACTGGATCGACGGCGAGTGGGTCACGTCCTCTCAGACCTCCGACAGCGTCAACCCGGCGACGGGTGACGTGATCGGTACGTACGCGGACGCCGACGCGGCGGTGGGGCAGGCGGCGATCGACGCGGCGGCACGCACCTTCGCCGAGAGCTCCTGGCGCGTCGACCCGATGCAGCGGGCCGCCGCACTGAGCCACCTCGCGGACGCCTACGAGGCGCGCATGGGCGAGGTCATCGAGACGCTGTGCGAGGAGAACGGCAAGCTCAAGGGCGAGGCGGGCTTCGAGACCCACTTCATCCTGCGCGCGCTGCGCTTCGCCGCCGGACTCGCCGTGCACCCGCACGGCCACGTCACCGACACCGCCCCCGGCAAGCAGGCCATGTCGATCCGGCAGCCCGTCGGCGTCGCCGGGATCATCGTGCCGTGGAACTCGCCGGCCTACCTCTGCATCCGGGCGCTCGCCCCCGCGCTCGCCGCCGGGTGCACCACCGTCGTGAAGATGCCCGGTCAGGCGGCCCGTACCGCAGCCCTCATGAGCGAGATCCTCGCCTTCGTCCCCGAGCTGCCCAAGGGCGCCGTGAATGTCGTCATCGAGTCCGGTGCCGAGGTCGCGAGCCTCCTGGTCGACTCCCCGGACGTGCCGGTCATCAGCTACACCGGCAGCACCAGGACCGGCCGGATCATCGGGCAGAACGCGGCGGCCCGCTTCAAGCGGGTGGGCCTCGAACTGGGCGGCAAGACCCCGCACCTGGTCTTCGCCGACGCCGACCAGGACGCGGCACTCGCGACCGCCGTCCAGTCCTGCACGGTCTTCGCGGGCCAGTTCTGCATGACGGGCAGCAGGATCCTCGTCCAGCGGGAGATCGCCGAGGAGTTCACCGCCGCGCTCGCCGCCCGCCTGGAGAGCGTGCGTCCCGGCCCGGCCGCCGACCCGGAGAGCCAGATGGGCCCGCTCATCGACAAGGCGTCGGTCGCACGGGTCGACGGTGCCGTCGAGGCCGCCCTCGCCGCGGGTGCCAAGGCCATCGTCCGGGGCGGCCCCAGCACCGCGCCCGAACTGGCGGGCGGCGCCTTCTACCACCCCACGCTCCTGTCGGTGTCCGACTCCTCGCTGCCGATCGTGCAGGAGGAGACCTTCGGCCCCGTGCAGACGATCCAGGTCTTCGACACCGAGGAGGAGGCGATCGCCCTCGCCAACGACTCCGAGTACGGCCTCAGCGCCTGCGTGTGGAGCCAGGACGTGAACCGCCCCATGCGGGTGGCGCGCCAGTTGGAGGCAGGTCTCATCTCCATCAACAGCTGGGCCAACCTGACCGTCGAGTTCGAGGAGGGCGGCTTCAAGTCCAGCGGCGTCGGCCGGCTCGGCGGCCTCGCCTCCGTCGAGGACTTCCTGGAGTACAAGCAGATCGTCCAGGACTACGCGCCCGCCCACTGACCCGGGCACACACGCCGGCTCGTCCGTCCTGGCGCACAGGGCCCGGACGGACGACCCGGCGAGCGCGTCGCACAACCGAATAGAGGCAAGGCCAGTACCGCAGCAAGCCCCCGCCCCGGCCGCACCCTGTCCGAGGTCCACACCTCGCGGCCGGGGCGGGCTGTTCGTGTCGCGCACCACCTCACCAGGAGGAACCACCGCACATGAGTACTCGCCCCTGGAGCAGACGCCAGGTCCTGAACACCGCGGCCGGCGGCGGAGCCGTGCTCGGCGCCTCCGCGCTGCTCGGCACCGGCACCGCCGAAGCACACGGCCGGACGCCCGCCCACGGTGGCCACGGCCGCCGCGAGAAGATCATCGCCATCGAGGAGGCCGTGATACTGCCCGGGCTCATCACCCAGGGCACGGCCCTCAACGGTGCCATCCCCTTCAAGCCCGAGGTCACGGCGGACTGGTTCAAGCGCCTCCCCGACATCACCGAGTACCGCCTGGCCGACATGGACGCCAACGGCGTCACCATGCAGGTGCTCTCGCTCACCCCGCCCGGCGTGCAGATGCAGCCGGACGCGGCGATCGCCGTACGGGACGCGAAGGTCGCCAACGACGCGCTCGCCGAGATCATCGCGGCGCACCCCACTCGCTTCGGCGGTCTCGCGGCACTGCCCCTCCAGGACCCGAAGGCCGCGGTGCGAGAGGCCGAACGCGCCATCCGCGAACTGGGCATGGGCGGCTTCCTGGTCAACGGCCACACCAACGGGCAGTACCTGGACGAGCCCCAGTTCCGGCAGGTGTGGGCCGCCCTGGAGGACCTCGGCGCGGCGATCTACCTGCACCCCACGCCCGCCCCGGCCGGCGACTGGGACATCCTCAAGAACCGGCCCGAACTCGTCGGCCCGCTCTACAGCTGGGCGGCCGAGACCGGTGGCCACGCCCTGCGCGTCATCGTGGGCGGCGTCTTCGACGACTTCCCGAAGGCCAAGCTGATCCTGGGGCACATGGGCGAGTTCCTGCCCTTCCACGCCTCGCGCCTGGACGTCCAGATCCAGAACATCAACACCAAGGTGCCCCTGAAGCGCAAGCCGTCCGAGTACCTGCGCCGCAACATCGCCATCACCACCTCGGGCGTCATGGACGACACGATGCTGCACGCCGCCATCGCCGTGATGGGCATCGACAACGTCATCTTCGCCATCGACTACCCCTTCGAGAAGACCGCCCAGGCCGTCGGTTTCCTGCGCGGGGCCAAGCTGTCCTCCGCGCAGCGCGCGAAGATCGCCCACGGCAACGCCGAACGCCTGCTCCACCTGTGATCCCCGCTTCACATACCGCGTAGCCATATACCGCCTGTTATCACATATGACAGGTGTGTCTCCGGCAGATCTCCCCTACAAGATCCGTCCCTGACAGAAAGGCACGACGATGTGCATGAACGACAGGAACCGGCGCGACTTCCTCAAGACCGCGGCGGTCACCGGAATCGCCGCGGCGGGCGTCCTGGCGGTCCCCGCCGCCGCGCAGGCGGCGCCGAGCACCGCTGACGCGAAGGAGAAGATCGCGCTGACCAATGTGCGCGTCTTCGACGGCACCTCGCTGACGTCCCCGCGCACCGTGGTCATCGAGAACGGCAGGATCGGCCTCACCGCTCTCGGGGCGCGCAAGATCGACGGCGGCGGCGCGACCCTGCTCCCCGGCCTGATCGACGCCCACATCCACCTCCAGGACCTCAGCACCCTTCAGCAGCTGGCGAGTTACGGCGTGACGACCGCCCTGGACATGGCGACCTTCCCGCCCGCGCTCGTCGACTCGCTGCGCGGACGTCCCGGACTGACCGACATCCGCAGCGCGGGCACCCCCGCGGTCGCCCCCGGGAGCCCGCAGAGCCAGATCCCGACCTTCCCCGCCGACGCGGTCCTGAGCGGCCCCGACCAGGCCACCGCGTTCGTCCGGGCCCGGATCTCCGAGGGCTCGGACTACATCAAGATCATCATCGACGTCCCAGGGCTGTCCCCCGAGACGATCAAGGCCGTGACCGTCGCCGCGCACGTGCGCGGCAAGCGCGTCATGGCCCACGCCACCACCGCCGCCTCGGCGGGCGTGGCCCTCGACGCGGGCGTCGACATGATCCACCACGTCCCCATCGACACCGCGCTGACCGCCTCGGCCGCGACCCGCTACACCACCTCGGGCACGGTGTCGGTCCCGACGCTGACGATGATGGAGGGCTTCGGCGGCCTCGGCATACCGGGCATGGACTACGCGGCGGCGGAGGGCAGCGTCGTCGCCCTGCGCCGCGCCGGCACGCGCATCCTCGCCGGTACGGACTCCAACGCCACCCCCGGTGTCCCGGTGCACCCGGCGTACGGGCAGAGCCTGCACCACGAACTGGAACTGCTCGTCCGCGCGGGCCTGACCCCCCGCGAGGCCCTGCGCTCGGCCACGAGTCTGCCGGCCCAGTCCTTCGGCCTGCTCGACCGCGGTGCCATCCTCCCCGGCTACCGCGCCGACCTCCTCCTGATCGACGGCGACCCCCTCGCCGACATCACGGCGACCCGCGCCATCCAGCGCGTCTGGGTCGGCGGCACGGAGTACACGCCGGTGGCCTGAGCCCGGCCCGGCGGGGCGGCGTACTCGGGTCGCCGCCGCCTCCGCCGGGCTCGCCCGCCGCTGCCGCCCGGCTCGCCCGCCCCGTACACGGCGGGCGAGCCCGGCGAACGCCGAGCCCCGTACCCCCACCGCACCGCACCGCCTGAGCAGGGGGTATCGGCGCTGCCGTTCGTGGACGCGGGCGCGGCGCGGGGGACAACAACACGGGTGACGGGCCCGTCTTCACCGGTACGGGGCGACCTCGCTCGTGGGCCGTCCCGTACCGGGCACTCGCCGCTGCCGCTATCGTCGGGCCGACCGCACCCGCGCCGGGGACCCGCTCCCCGCGCCCCAGGCCCGAAAGCAGGCACCCCGATGAAGCCGCCCGTCCAGCCGATCGAGGCCCGTTCCGTGCCGGACCTGGTCACCGAGGAGTTGCGTCGCTCCATCGTTTCCGGGGACCTGGCGCCCGGCGAGACGTTCTCGCTGCGGAAGATCGCCGCGATGCTCGACGTGAGCTTCATCCCGGTCCGTGAGGCGCTGCGCAATCTGGAGGCCGAGGGCCTGGTCATCACCGAGCCGGGCCGCAGCGCTCGCGTCGCGCCCCTCTACCTGGAGGACCTCCAGGGCATCTACCGGCTGCGCCGCGGTCTCGAACCGGAACTCGCCGCCCGCTCCTGCGCGGTGATCGCCGACGCCGAACTCGACCGGCTCCAGGCCGTCGCCGCCGGTTTCGGCGACCCGCACCACACGATCCAGACGGTGTACGACACGCACCACGACTTCCACGCCGCGCTGCTCGCCCCCGCGGCGACCGCGTGGGACCTGCGCGTCCTCCACTCGCTGTGGCGCGCCGCCGAGCGCTACATCCGTATCGGTTTCAGCAAGACCGAGCCCGACCCGCGCGTGAACCCGGAACGCCGGCACGTCCACGAGACGATCGTCGACGTCTTCAGGCGGCGCGACCCCGGAGCCGTCGCCGCGGCCGTCCTCGACCACCTCAACCGCAACGAGCGGACAGCGCTGCGCGCCCTGTCCGACGACCCGTACGTCGGGGAGAGGCGGGAGGCGTCGGACGTGCGGGAGGCGAGACCGGCGGGGCGCTGAGCGGCCGCCCCGGCCCGCCCCCGGGAGCGGCGGGCGCCCTCAGGACGAGAGGTGCCTCGTGCCCCTCTCCCCGCCGCCACCAGCCGCGTTCCCCCCGCTCGCGGCCCTGCCCCCGCCCGCCGCCCTGCGCAGCAGGGGCGTCATCCGGTACTCGACCAACTGCCGCATGACCAGAGCCGTGTTGGTGCGCTCCACGCCGGGGCGGGCCAGGATCTGCCCGGCGACGCGGTACAGATCCTCGGCGTCCCGCGCGACGACGTGCACGAGCAGATCGCTCTCGCCGGTCAGCCCGTGCACCTGCACCACCTCGGGGATCGCCGCGAGCGCCGCCGCGACCTCGTCGAGCAGCCTCTGCGCGACGTGCGTCGTGACGAAGGCGGTGAGCGGGTAGCCCAGCGCCGCCGGGTCGACGCGCCGCTCGAAGGAGGCGACGGCCTCGTCCCGGTCCAGCGCCGCGAGCCGGGCCTGCACGGTGTTGCGGCTCAGCCCCGTGCGCTCGGCGAGGGCCACGGTGGTCGCGCGGGGCTCGGCGGAGAGAGCGAGGAGGAGCCGGGCGTCGGTGGGATCGATCCGTGTGTCCTTGGGCACGCTGCGCACCTTCCCGTGCGTCGCCCAGGAATCCTGAGCGGTGCGCACTGTTATCACGGAGCTTCTTGCGCACATTCTGACCGGGCGGCCCGCCCAGGGGCAACGGCCCCGGGCAGAGAGCGGATTCGCCCCGCGCCCCGAGGCGGCCCGGGCCCTGCACGAGTCCCTGCTCGCGCAGGAGGACCTCGGCGTCTTCGTCGCGCGGGCCGTCGCGCGGGGCGAGCTGCCCGGGACGCCCGAGGCGACGCCGTTCCTGCCGCAGCTCTTCTTCGCGGGCTGCTTCACCCGGCCGCTCTTCGAGAACGCCTACGCGGACGAGGAGTACATCGTCGAGTTCATCGACTCGGTGATCCTGCCCGTCCTCAAGTACCGCCCCTGAGCACGGGACCGGGCGGCGGCGCTCGCGCACACCGCACTTGAGCGCCGCCCCCCCCGTACCGCCCCTACGCCCCGGCCCTCGCGTCCGCCGACGCGTAGCGGGCGAAGTACTCCAGGGCCGCGTAGTCGTCCACCGCCTCGGGGTTCACCACCCGCTCCGGGGCCGCGCCCTGGAGGATTCGCTTGACCGGGATCTCCAGCTTCTTGCCCGTGCGCGTGTGCGGGACGGCCGGGACGGCGATCACCGTGTCGGGGACGTGCCGCGGGGAGGCCTGGGTGCGCAGCGCCGTGGTGATCTCCTTCCGCAGCGCGTCGTCCAGCTCGTGGCCCGGTTCCAGGACGACGAACAGTGGCATCCAGTAGTCCCCGTCCGGCAGTTCGGCGCCGATCACCAGGCTCTCGCGGACGGCCGCCAGCTCCTCGACGACGGCGTGCACGTCGGCGCTGCCGAGCCGTACGCCGCCCCGGTTGAGGGTCGAGTCGGAGCGGCCGGAAAGCACCAGCCCGCCGTGGTCCGTGACGGTCAGCCAGTCGCCGTGGCGCCACACACCGGGCCACCGGTCGAAGTAGGCCCCGCGGTAGCGGCTGCCGTCGGCGTCGTTCCAGAAGTACACCGGCATCGACGGCATCGGCCGGGTGACGACCAGCTCGCCGACGTCGCCCCTGACCGTCCGGCCCTTCTCGTCCCAGGAGTCGAGGGCGACCCCCAGGAGCGGCACCGACAGCTCACCGGGGCGCACCGGCACGGTCGGCGCGCCCCCCGCGAAGCCGGTGACGACGTCGGTGCCGCCGCTGACGGAGGTGAGCTGCACGTTCTCCCCGACGTGGTCGCGGGCCCACAGGGCCGAGGCGGCAGGCAGCGGGGCGCCCGTGCAGCCGATGGAGCGCAGCGCCCCGAGGTCGTGGTCGCGGCGCGGGGAGAGGCCCGCCTTCTCCGAGGCGAGGAGGTAACCGGGGCTCACGCCGAGGGCACTGACCCGGTGTTCCTCGGTGAGCCGCCAGAGCCGGTCGGCGTCCGGGAAGGTCGGGCTGCCGTCGTACAGGACGATCGCGGCACCCACGAGCAGTCCGGAGACCAGCAGGTTCCACATCATCCAGTTGGTGTTCGTGTACCAGAAGAAGCGGTCGCCGGGGCGTACGTCGTGGTGGAGGCCGACGACCTTGTGGTGCTCGACGAGGACCCCGCCGTGGCCGTGCACGATGCCCTTCGGGACACCGGTGGTGCCGGAGGAGTACAGGACCCACAGGGGGGCGTCGAAGGGGAGGCGGGCGAACTCGGGCTCCGCGTCGGCGGCGGTCGCCTCCGCCCAGGTGACGGACGGGCCGCCGTCGTTCTCCTCCTCGGTCACCGGCAGCCCCAGGTTCGGCACCCGTACCAGGTGGCGGACGCTGGGCAGCGCGGCCCGCAGCCGGGCGCTCTCCGCGCGCCGGTCGTACTCCTTGCCGTTCCAGCGGTAGCCGTCGGCCGCGAAGAGCACGACGGGTTCGAGCTGGCCGAGCCGGCCCGCCGCGCCCGCGGTCGCGTAGTCCTGGCCGCAGGCCGACCAGACGGCGCCGACGCTCGCGGCGGCGAGGAAGGCGATCACGGCGTGGTGGGTGTGCGGGAGGTATCCGGCGACCCGGTCGCCGGGCCCGACGCCGGCCGCGCGCAGCCAGGCGGCGAGGGCGGCCACGTCGCGGCGCAGCGCGGCCCGGTCCGTCTCGGTGACTCTCCCGTCCTCGGACACGGAGATCAGCGCGACGTCCTCGTCCCGTCCGGCGCGCAGGGCGTGCTCGGCGTAGTTGAGGCGGGCGCCGGTGAACCAGCGGGCGCCCGGCATCCCGGCGCTGTCGTCGAGGACGGTGTCGTAGGGGGTGTCCGAGGTGATGCCCGACCAGTCCCAGACGGCGGACCAGAAGCCCGGCAGATCCTCCACGGACCACTGCCACAGCTCCTGGTACCCGTTGAAGGTACGGCCGGTGCGCTCGGCGGCGAACGCGGTGAAGCGGGCGAGCCGGGTGCTGTCGGCCTCGGGCCCTGGGAGCCAGACGGGGGCCGGCTCCGGGGTGGACGGGGTGCTCATGCGGCGATCCTCCCGGCGGTCAGCGCCTGGTCGAGACCCCGGACGAGGGCGGAGGTGCCCTCGGGGGAGCAGGCGGTGCCGTAGACGTAGTGGTCGGGCCGGACGAGGACGGCGGTCCAGCCGGCCGCGGACAGGTGCGGCAGGTACGTGCCGTCCACGTCCTCCGCGGTGTACGGGTGCTGCCCGGCGCGGCCCGCCGGGACGAGGTGCAGTATCTGGGCGTCGAGGCGGGCGAGCCCTTCGGCGCCCAGCGAGGCGCGCGGGTCCTCGGTCGTGACGAGGACGAAGCCCTCGTCGGTGACGGTGTCGAGCAGCCCGGTGCGGCCCGCGCGGGTGACGCGGCCCTGGAGGCTGAGCAGTCCGGCGCCCTCGCCCAGGGCGCCGTCGGGCGTGTGGTGCAGGAAACCTTCCGGCAACCGGGGCGGCGGTATGGGCGGCAGGGCGCGGTCCGGGTCGGCGTCGTGGGCCAGGAAGTGGGCGTCGCGCCGCCGCGCCGCCTCCGGGTCGGTGACGCAGATGACCCTGCCCAGCTCCACGGACATGCCGATCGCGTGCCGGATGTGCGCGGCGCGCTCGGGGCCGTACGTGTCGAGCAGGTCGGTGCCGGCGCGTCCGGCGAGCACGAGGTCGAGCTTCCAGCCCAGGTTGACGGCGTCGCGGATGCCCGAGCACATGCCCTGCCCCGCGAACGGCGGCATCTGGTGGGCGGCGTCGCCCGCGATCAGCAGGCGGCCCGAGCGCCAGCGGTCGGCCCAGCGGGCGGCGAAGGTGTACACGGCGCTGCGTTCCAGGACGCAGGTCTCCGGGGTGAGGCCCCAGGGTTCGAGCAGCCGCCAGGAGGTCTCCGGGGTGCTCAGTTCCGCCAGGGACTCCTCCGGCATCCGCATGAACTCGAAGCGGCGGCGCCCCGGTCCGCCGGACACGGCGGTGGTGGGCCGGGCCGGGTCGCAGACCTGGAGGTTGCCCGGTTTCCACGGAGTCCGGTCGTGCGGCAGGACGTCCACGATGAGCCAGTCGTAGGTGAAGCCCAGGTCGGTGAAGCCGGTGCCGATGCTCCGGGCGACCAGGCTGTTGGTGCCGTCGCAGCCGACCACCCACCGGGCGGTGAAGGCGTGCTCCGCGCCGTCCTCGGTGCGGGCGGTGACGGTGGCCCGGTCGGGGCCGTCCTCGGCCGACACCACGTCGTGGCCGCGCAGGATCGTCAGCAGCGGGTGGGCCGCCGCGGCCTCGGTCAGGGCCCGTTCCAGGTCCGGCTGGTGGAACATCGTCGACCGGGGCCAGCCGGAGCGTCCCGGCCCCGACCAGTCGAAACTGAGCAGCGTCTCGCCCGTGGCGTTGCGCCACTCGTACGTGTCGGCCGCCTGCGTGACGCCGTCGAGGGCGGAGCCGATGCCGGTCCTGGCGAGAAGCCGGGCCACCTCGTCGTCGTAGTGGACGGCACGCGGGCGGGCGTAGGGGGAGGGCCAGCGTTCGAGGACGGTGACGCGGTGTCCGGCGCGGGCCAGGTGCAGGGCCGTGGTGAGGCCGGTGGGCCCGGCGCCGACGATCAGGACGTCGCAGTCGCTCGCGGGCCCTCCGGCGTGGTGCGCGGTGGTCATGGCGCTCCTCACTCCCCGCCACCGTGAGCGCCGGTCATCAGCGCGGCGAGATCCTCGGGTTCGAGGAACGACGGGGGCGGGGGCGGCCCCCAGGCCCACAGGGACTTGGCGCCCTCGAAGTCGCCCGGCTTCCACAGGGCGTCGTCCACGATGCAGTCCAGGTCGGAGTAGTACTCGGAGAAGGTCCCGGCCGGGTCCTTCAGGTACCAGAAGAAGTTGGAGCCGATGTGGTGCCTGCCCAGACCCCAGGTGTGGCGCCCGGGGTCGGCCGCCAGCATCGCGGTGGCGCCGCGGCCGATCTCGTCCACGTCGTCGACCTGCCAGGAGGTGTGGTGCAGGAAGGCGACGGGCGCCTGCTGCACCAGGACGTTGTGGTGGTCGGTGGAGCAGCGCATGAACGCGGCGAGCCCGGTGACCCGGTCGCTGACCTTGAACCCGATGCCCTCCTGGAAGAAGCGCTGGGAGGCCTCCTGATCGGTGGAGCCGAGGACGACGTGCCCGAGCTTGCGCGGCCGGACCCTGCCCTCGCGCAGCACGCCGGGGGCCCGCTCGTGCAGGCGGGCGGCGACGCCGGGGAGGTTGTACGGGGTGGCCTCGGCCGGGGCCTGGTCGAGACGCGGGGCGATCTCGACCCGTACCAGCACCTCGGTGCCCGGGTCGACGGCGCTCACCCTGCCGGGGGCACGGTCGACGGGGACGCCCAGCCGGCCCAGCGCCGCGGCGACCCGGTCGAGGTCGTCCGGGTCCTCGGCACCCACGCCGAGTTCGACCAGGCGGCGCCGCGGCGTGTGCACGATGCGCAGCTGCTCCCCGCCGTCGACGGTCGAGAACAGCGCCGACGCGGCGGGGGCGCCGCTCTCCTCCGTGACGGGGTCGAGCCCGAAGTCGGCGTAATAGGCGGCAGTCTGCTCGACGTTCGGCACGCCCATGACGATCTGGGTCAGTCGGTGCAGGGACAAGGTGCGGGTCCTTCCATGGGCCGGGGGAGGAGAGGCGGTGCGGGCCGCCGTGTTGCGGAGCCGCCGCCGCGGGCGGTCGCGGGCGCGCTGGAGCCGCTGGGCTCGGCGGAACCGCCGGGTCCCGGCGGGGTGTTCAGTGGGATGCGGGGCGCCGGGCGGGGGCGGG
>NZ_JAAGLR010000460.1 GCF_010548245.1 Streptomyces sp. SID11385 | reverse complement strand
CGCCGCCGCCAGGGCCCGTACGCGCTGGAGCGCCTGACCGTGCGCCGCCGCACCGGGCCGGAGGAGTTCGCCCGGCTCCTCCAGGGCCGGGGGCTGCTCCGTTCGTACGCGGGCGACCGTGCCCTCACGCGCGGGTACGGGCTCGTGCGCGCCGTTCGCAGATCCACCCGGAAGGCTCGCTGAACCGTGACCGAGACGACCGCCGCGCCCCAGCGGCCCGCCGCTCCCCCCGCTGCCCCGGCGGCGGGGAGCGGCCCCCTGTTCCGCAACGCCTACGCGCTCATGCTCAACACCGGGGTCTCGGCCGTGCTCGGCGTGGGCTTCTGGCTCGTGGCCGCGCGGTACTACTCCGAGGAGAACGTCGGGCACGGCTCGGCGGCCATCGCGGCGATGAAGCTCATCGCGGGGCTCACCGCGATCACGCTGACGGGGGCGCTCGCGCGGTTCATCCCGGTCGCGGGGCGCGCGACGGGCCGGCTGATCCTGCGCGTGTACGCGGGCAGCGCGCTCGTCGTCGCGCTCGCCGCCGGGGTCTTCCTCGCGACGCTCGGGGTGTGGGGCCCGTCGTACGCCTTCCTCGGCACCCCGTTGCTCGGCCTCGGCTTCGTCGCCTCCGTCGTGGGCTGGGCGCTGCTCACGCTCCAGGACGGGGTGCTCACGGGGCTGCGCGCGGCGCGCTGGGTGCCGGTGGGGAACACGGTGTTCTCGGCGGCGAAGCTGGGGCTGCTCGTGCTCTTCGCCACCGCGATCCCGGTCGCGGGCGTGTTCGTGTCGTGGGCCGCCTCGATCGCCGTCTCGGTGCTGCCCCTCGGGTGGCTCGTGCTGCGCCGCCTCGTGCCGCGCCACGTCGAGGCGACCGGCGCGCGGGCCCGGCCGCCGGGGCTGCGCGAGCTGGGGCGGTTCGTCGCGGGCGACTCGACGGGCTCGCTCTTCTCGCTCGCGGTCGTCTACCTCGTCCCGGTCCTGGTGGCGGCGCAGGTGAGCGCCGAGGACAACGCGTACTTCTACATCACGACGACGATCGGCGGCACCGTCAACCTCCTCGCCGTCAACATGGGTTCCTCGCTCACCGTCGAGGGCGCGCACGACCCGGCGCGGCTCGCGGCGCACACGCGCGCCGCGCTCGGGCGGATGGCGCGGATCATGCTGCCGGTGTGCGTCGTGCTCTTCGTGGGCGCCCCGTGGATTCTCGGCCTCTTCGGCGCCGGGTACGCGGAGGCGGCGACACCGCTGCTGCGCTGGTTCGCGGTGGGGGCGGCGCTGCGGGTCGTCATGGAGGTGCACTACGGGGTACTGCGGGCCCGCAGCCGGACCGGTGAACTCGCTTGGCTCCAGGGCCTGTTGTGCGTGCTCGTGCTCGGCCTCACGCTGGTCCTGCTGCCCCGGCTCGGGCTCGTGGGCGCGGGGATCGCCGAGATCTCCTCGCTCGCGGTGATCGTGGCGATCGCGGGGGCGAGGCTGTGGCGGGTGCTGCGGGGCGCGGGTGACACGGGTGGCGGGGCGAAGGGGGACGCGGTGCCGGAGGAAGAGGGCGGCCGGGAGCGGACCGAGGCCGCGATGGGCGCGGAGGTGACGGCCGTACGGGAGAGCGGGGGCGGACCGGCGGGCGGTACGGAGCCGAGGCCCGCCGGGGCCCGGGAGCCGGGGGCTATCGCGGCGCCCGGACCGGACCTCGTGGCCGACACGGCGGCAGATTCTGTGGCCGACTCGGCGGCAGACCCCGCCTCAGCCCAGCACGCGGCCCCCGACGACGCCCCGCCCGCGAGACGCGCGCGTCTCACCGTGCGTTCCGCGATCCTCTGGGCGCTGCTCCTCCTCGCGCTCGCGCTGTACTGGGTGCCCGCCGCGCGGCTCGGGGAGCGGGATCTCGACCGGATGGGCGGGCTCGGGCTCGTCTCGGTGCTCCCGGCGCCGATGCTCGTGGGGGCCGGGCTGCTCGTCCTCGTCTTCTCGGGGCTGCTGTGGATGCGGCGGCAGCAACGGCTGCTGCTCACCGTGACGTTGCTCGCGACGGTCGTGTCGCTGCACGCGCTCCCCGCCGTGATCGAGGCGGCGCCGCGCTTCCCGACCGCCTGGCAGCACCTCGGTTTCCTCGACTACCTCGACCGGACCGGGAACGCCGTCCCCGACCTCGACGCGCGCTGGTCCTGGCCCGGTTTCTTCGCGGCCGCCGCGTTCCTCGCGCGGGCCTGCGGCGTGAGCGACCTCACCGAGGTCATCCGCTGGTGGCCCACCGTGCTGCAACTCGCCCTGCTCGCCCCGATGGCACTGCTCCTGAAGTCCGTGCGGGCCACCTGGCGCGGCAAGTGGACGGCGCTGTTCGTCTTCGCGCTGAGCGGCTGGGTGGGGCAGGACTACTTCTCGCCGCAGGGCTTCACGTACCTCCTGTACCTGCTGTTCGTCGCGCTGCTGCTCGCCTGGTTCCGCGCTCCGCGCGTGCTGTGGGCGGACCGCCGGCCCGGTGAGGCCGAGGTCCTTCCGAGCGGGCGGGGGGCGCGCGGCGTGCTCGTCCTCGTGCTGCTCGCGCTGTTCGCCGCGTGCGTCTCGGCGCACCAGCTCACGCCGTTCGTGCTGCTCGGCGTGGTGACGTTCCTGGTGCTGCTCGGGCGGTGCGAGCTGCGGGGGCTGCCGCTGTTCGGCGGGGTGCTCGTGGTGCTGTGGCTCGGGTGGTTCGCCGAGCCGTACTGGTCGGGGCACTTCGGGGAGCTGTTCGGCGGGCTCGGCGGAGTCGGCGGGAACGTGTCCTCGTCGGTCTCGGGGCGTATCGAGGGCGGCAGTTCGAGCCATCAGCTCGTGCTCTACGCGCGGATCGCGCTCGCGGGCGCGGTGCTCGCGCTCGGCGCGTGGGGCTGGTGGCGCCGCCGCGAGGCGCGGTACCGCGAACGGGTCCTCCCCGTGCTCGCGCTCGTCCCCTTCCTCGGTTTCGGGATGCAGTCCTACGGCGGCGAGATGGCGCTGCGCGTCTTCCTGTTCGCCCTCCCGGGGGCGGCCGTCCTCGCGGGGCTCGCCTTCTTCCCGTACAGCGGCGCGAGCGCGCGGGAGCGGGAGCGCGAGCACGCCTCGCTCGCGCCCGTCGCCGTGCTGTGCGCCGGGCTCGTCCTGCTCGGCGGCTTCTTCGTCGCGCGCTGGGGCAACGAGACGTTCGAACGCACCCGCCCGGGCGAGGTCGCTGCGATGGACTGGGTGTACGCGCACGACTCCCCCACCGCCCGGCTGCTGTGGCTCAGCGACGACCCGGTCGCACACGTGACACCCGCGCTCCCGTGGGGCGCGCGCGACATGGAGAAGGTCTCGTACGTGCCCATCGCCGCGCCCGTCGACCCGGTGCTCGTGGACGGGCTCGTGCGCGCGCTGCGGGAGGCGGGCCCGAACTCGTACCTGATCGTGGGCCGTTCCCAGTCCTTGTCGCTGCGCTACGACGCGGGCTACCCGGCGACCTGGGAGCGGCGTCTGCGCGCGACGCTCGACGCGCGCCCCGAGGTCGGCGCGGTCTTCCGCGACGCGGACGCGACGCTCTACTCGCTCACCGACCCGCCCGCCGGGTCTCCCCCGCGGGCCGACCCCGGCCCGCGCGGCCCCCGGGTGACCTGGACGCCGTGGTCGGTGACGGGCGCGCTCGCCGGAGCCCTCGCGCTCCTGGTCCTCGCGACCCGCGAGGTCGCCCGCGCGGCGACCCGCCCCACAGTGCGCCGGCAGCGCCTGCTGCGCGCGTCCTTCTGGTTCACGCTGCCGCTCGTGGCGGTCGTGGTGGCCGCGTGCGTGGAACGGTTCGTGACGCTGGCGTGAGGGGCGCCCGGCGGACGGGGCCGCTCGGTCGGCGGGGCGGGCGGCCCCGTGAGGCAGAATCGGGGCGTGAGCCTGAAGATCGCGGTCGATGCCGCCTCCGTCCTCGCCCCGTACGAGCAACTGCGGGCGCAGATCGCCGAGCAGGCCCGCTCGGGCGCGCTTCCGGCGGGCTACAGACTGCCGACCGTGCGGGGTCTCGCGCAGGAACTGGGGCTCGCCGCCAACACGGTCGCGAAGGCGTACCGGGCCCTTGAGGCGGACGGGGTCGTGGAGACGCGCGGCAGGCACGGCACGGTGGTGGCCGCCGCCGGGGACTCCGCGCACCGCGAGGCGGCGACGACGGCGCTCGCGTACGCGCAGCGGGCCCGGCGCCTCGGGCTGGCGGAGAGCGAGGCGCGGGCGCTGGTCGAGGACGCGATGCGGACGGCGTACGGGGACTGACGGAACCTTCGTACCGATTCCGGCGGAAGCTGTCGTACCGCCACGTCGCCGCCTATCGTGGGAGCGATGGGGCGTCATCAGGCGGGGGCGGGTGGACGGCGGGGGCGGCTCACCGTCCTCGTCGGTGCGGGCGCGCTGCTCCTCGCGCTCGCCCTCACTCTGCTCGCCACGCTGCCGGGCGGCGCGGGCGACCGGCCGGCTGACGGGCCCGCGCTCGGCTGGGGGTTCACGCACACCCAGTACAGCGCCGACGCGGGCGAGGCGTCCGCGGGCGAACGGGCCGAGAAGGCGCTGAAGGCCGAGCCGCTGCCGCAGAACCAGCACGTCATGGGCTGGGGCGCGAGCAACCCCGAGCCCGCCCCGGGCCGTTACGACTTCGCCGAGCTCGACCGCCGCGTGGCCCTCATGCGCGCGAGCGGGTCCGCGCCCGTCCTGACGCTGTGCTGCGCCCCCGACTGGATGAAGGGCGGCGAGCCGGGACGCACCGACTGGAGCGCGAAGTCCCTGGAGACGGCGCCGGACCCGGCGCACTACCAGGATTTCGCCGACCTCGCGGCGAAGGTCGCCCGCCGCTACCCGGACGTGCGGCACTTCGTCGTGTGGAACGAGTTCAAGGGCTTCTGGAACGACGCGGCGGCCCGCTGGGACTACGAGGGGTACACGGCGCTCTACAACAAGGTGTGGACCGCGCTCAAGCAGGTCGACAAGGACCTCCTCGTCGGCGGCCCCTACCTCGTGATGGACAGCGTGGCGCCGGGCGCCGCGGGCGGCTCGGCCGCCGTGGCGGGGCCCTGGGGGGCGCTCGACGCGCGCGTCGTGGCGGCCTTCCGGTACTGGAACGCGCACAAGAAGGGCGCCGACTTCGTCGTGGTCGACGGCTCCAGCTACACCGCGGAGGACGCCCTCGTCCCGGACGTCTTCGCCGCGACGGAGAAGTTCACCGCCGTGGGGCGCTGGGTGCGCGAGGAGAGCGGCGGGCTCCCGCTGTGGTGGAACGAGTACTACGTCGAGCCGGGCGACGAGAACGACGACCGCGACGGCTGGAGCGAGGACGAACGCGTCGCGGCGCAGGCCGCCGGGATGATCGCGCTCGCGAAGGGCGGCGCGGCGACCGCGTTCTACTGGAACCCGCAGTCCCGGCGCGGCGGCGCCTGCGCGGGCTGCCTGTGGACGTCCACGGACCGCGCCGGGGGTGGCGCGCCGCTGCCCATGCTGCGGCTCGTGCAGGACTTCCAGCGCGCCTTCGGGCCCGGCACCCGCTACCGCTCCGTCGAGGTCGCGCCCGGCGCGCGGAAGGCGGTCCGGGTCCTCGCGGACGCGGACTGCCTCCTCGTGGTCAACACCCGTGCCACGCCGGTACGGGCCGAGGTGGACGGGCGGCGGTTCGCCCTCGGCCCGTACGAGGTGCGGTGGAGCTGAGGCCCGCCGGGTCCCACCAGGGGGGCCGGTCCGGCGGGCCCACCAGGGGGGCGGGTCGGCGGTCTACCAGGGGACGGGGCCCGCGGCCGACACGAAGGTGCCGGTCTCTCCCTCGTTGCCCGCGAGCGCCTCGCGCACGGAGGCCGCGGCGCCCTCCTCCAGGGTCTGCGTGCCCGCGTGGCGGTTGAGGTCCGTCTTCGTGAAACCGGGGTCGACGGCCGTGACGCGGATGCCGGGGAGAGCGGCGGCGAGCTTGACGGTGAGCATGTTGAGGGCCGTCTTGGAGACCGGGTACTCGATGCTCGGGTAGCCGTAGGGCGAGCCGCCGCCGCCCGCGAGCGAGCCGAGGCCGCTGCTCAGGTTGATGACGGCGGCCGAGTCCGAGCCGCGCAGCAGCGGCAGGAACGCCTGCGTGACGCGCAGCGGGCCGAGGACGTTCGTCTCGAAGACCGTACGGAGCCGGTCCGCGGTGGCGTCGAGCGCGGGCAGCGGCCCGCCGTCCTCGCCGCGCGGCTCGATCCCCGCGTTGTTGACAAGGACGTCGAGCCCGGTCCCCGCCTCCTCGACGGTGCGGACGGCGGCGGCGACCGAGGCGTCGTCGGTGACGTCGATGACGAGCGCCCTGGCGCCGAGTTCCCGCGCCGCCGCGCGGCCCCGCTCGGGGTCGCGGCTGCCGAGCCAGACGGTGTGCCCGGCGGCGACGAGCTGGCGGGCCGTCTCGAAGCCGATGCCCTTGTTCGCTCCGGTGATCAGTGAAGTGGTCATGTCCCCACGGTGCGGCCGGGCGGGCGCCCCGGCCAGTGGTCCCGTCTTCCTGGGAACAGCGGTACCAGGCACGACGCCCCCGCGCGCGTGCACACTGCCCTCATGGCGACGGGTGAATTCGGACAGGCGGTACGGCGCTGGCGCGACCGGGTGACGCCGCAGGCGGCCGGGCTCCCCCCGGGCGGCCGGAGGCGCGCCCCGGGGCTGCGCCGCGAGGAACTGGCCCAGCTCGCCGGGATCTCCGCCGACTACATCACCCGTCTGGAGCAGGGCCGCGCCACGCACCCCTCGGCGCAGATCGTCGAGGCGCTCGCCCGCGCGCTGCGGCTCTCGCCCGAGGAACGCGCGCACCTGTACCGCGCCGCCGGGCTCGCCCCGCCGGGCCCGGGGACGGTGCCGGGCTGGGTCCCGCCGAGCGTGCAGCGCCTCCTGGACCGGCTCGCCGGGGTGCCGGTCGCCGTCTTCGACGCGATGTGGACGCTCCTGGTCGCCAATCCCCCGTACGAGGCGCTCATGGGCGACTCCTCGGCGCTCGGCAGCCGCGAGCGCAACGCGGCATGGCGCAATTTCCTCGGCTCGGGCTCGCGCGCGGTCATGACGCCGGGCGAACGCGCCGCCTTCGAGGCGGGCATGGCCGCCGAACTGCGCGCGGTGGTCCAGCGCTACCCGGACGATCCGCGCCCGGCCGCGCTCGTCGCCGAACTGCGCGCCGGAAGCCCGCGCTTCGCCGCGCTGTGGGAGCAGGGGGTCGTCGGCACGCCCGCCGGCGCGCGCAAGATCATCGCGCACCCGCACGTCGGGGAGATCCACCTGGACTGCGACGTCCTCACCGTCCACGACAGCGACCTCAGGATCATGGTCTACACGGCGGAACCGGACACGACGGACGCGGAGCGGCTGGCGCTCGCGGGGGTGCTCGGCAACCAGGACCTGGGGGTGGGCTGAGCGGGGGCCTAGCGGCACCCGGCCGCGCCCAGCCGCGCCGCGCTAATTCGGGTGCGACGCGCCGCCTTCCGCGCCTACCGTTCGCGCCGATGACGATTCATGTGCGTGACCTCGATCCCCACTCCCCTGCCGACCTCGACGGCATCACCGCCGTCCTGCGGGCCGCGATCCCCCCGATGCTGGTGACTCCGGAGCTGCTGCGGTGGCAGTCCGCCGCCGCCCCCGCCGCGCAGCGCCACCGGCTGCTGCTCGCCGAGGACGAGGAGGGGCGGGTCGTCGGCCGGGGCAGTACGGGGCTCGCGCACGAGAGCCCCGAACCGGGCCTCGCCTTCTGCAACGTGTACGTCCACCCGGAGCACGAGGGCCGGGGCGTGGGCACGGCCCTCGTGACGGCCGCCGAGGAGTACCTGACGTCGCTCGGCGCGCGCACGGCCTTCAGCTGGGTGCTCGACGGGGAGCGCGATCTCCGCTTCGCACGCCGCGCGGGCTGGTCCCCCTCCCGCTCCGCGCGTTTCCTGCGCCTGGACCTGACGGCCCCGCTGCCCCCGCTCGCGCCGCCCCCGCCGGGTGTCGAGCTGCGGCCCGCCGCCGCCTTCGCGCACGACCCGCGCCCGCTCTTCCTCCTGGACGCGGAGGCCGCGGGCGACGAGCCGAGCGACGTCGGCGCGGAGCTGGACGACTACGAGGACTGGCGCGCGCACACCTGGGAGCACCCGCTGCTCGACCGGGACCTGACGACGGTGGCGCTCGTGGACGGCGTACCGGCCGCGTTCAGCCTCGCGCACACGGACGGCGCCCACCGGTACTTCACGGGGATGACGGGCACCACGCGCGCCCACCGGGGCCGGGGCCTGGCGAAGCTCGCCAAGCACGACTCGCTGAGCCGGGCCCGCGCGGCCGGGTTCACGGAGGCGTTCACCAACAACGACGCGGGCAACGAGCCGATGCTCGCGATCAACGAGTGGTTCGGGTACGTCCCCGCGGCGGCGGAGGTGCGGCATGCCAAGTCCCTCGGCTGACGCCCTGACCGTCGTGCTCACCAAGGCCGGCCGCGTCAAGAAGAGCTACCCGGCCCGGCGGCTCGCCGACGACGGCACGCACCTCGTCGTGGAGGCCCCGTGGGCCTCGCCCGAGCCGCGCGACTTCGGCTTCGTGCGCTTCGCGCCCGGCGACGTGTTCACCGAGCACTACTGGACGACGGCGTGGTACGCGGTCAAGGAGGTGCGGACGGCGGACGGCGCACTCAAGGGCTGGTACTGCGACATCACCCGCCCCGCGGTGCGCGAGGAGGGCGCGGTACGGGTCGACGACCTCGAACTCGACCTGTGGGTGCCCCCGCCGGGCCGGGGCCCGGCCCTGCGCCTGGACGAGGACGAGTTCCTGGCGAGCGGCCTGCCCGCGCGCGACCCGCACGCGGCGGAACGGGCCCGGGCGGCCCTGGCCGGCCTGGAGGCCCTGGCGGGCGCGGAC
>NZ_JAAGLR010000431.1 GCF_010548245.1 Streptomyces sp. SID11385 | reverse complement strand
CCCAGGAGAGGCCGTTCGCCGTGATGCCGTGCAGGGCGAGGACGGTCGGCGCGTCCGGCTCGCGCGCGGGCCAGTGCAGGACCGCGAGGTCGCCGCCGCCGACCGGCACCCGCACCTCGTCGAAGGGCAGCGGGGAAGTGCCGAGGTCCGTCGTGCTCACGCGTCTTGCCTTTCGGTGGGGGCCGCCGCAGCGGCCGGGCTGTCGCCGCCGGGGGTACGGGTGCCGGAGCGGGCCGCGCGGACGCGTCCCGGGAGCGCCGCGAGCCCGCCCGGCAGCACGTTGACGACGATCACGAAGAGTACGCCGAGGAGGAAGAGCGGCTGGCTCAGCGGGACCCGCAGCACCGAGGGGAGGTCGGCGACGGTCGCCGAGTTCGCGAGGTCGCCGAGCCGGTGGTCCGCCCAGGTGTAGAGGATGCCGCCGAGCATCGGCCCCCACCGCGTGCCCGAGCCGCCGAGCACGACCATCACGAGGAGCGAGAGCGTGAACTCCGACGTCGTCGTGGCCGGGGTCGAGCCGCCCGTGAGCAGGAGGTGCACGATGCCGCCGAGCGCGGCGAGCGTGCCCGCGACGACGAAGGCGACGAGCTTGAACCCGTACGGGCGCAGGCCGAGCACCTCCACGCGCCGCTCGTTCTCCTTGATGCCCTCCCACACGCGGCCCGTGGGGGAGTGGGTCGTCCAGTGCACGACCGCGAGGCACAGCACGAGGAACGCCAGCGCGATCCAGTACAGGTTCGCGGTGTTGCCGATCCCGACGAGCGAGGCCGGCAGTGCCTCGCCCGGCGCCGAGATGCCCTCCTCGCCGCCCGTGAAGCCGCCCGGGTCGCGCGCGACGAGCAGCGAGGCCGCCTGCGCGAACGCGAGCGTCACCATCGAGAAGCCGATGCCCGTCACGCGCAGGCTCACCGCGCCGAAGAGCAGCGCGGCGGCGATCCCGAAGACCAGGCCGAGCACCGCGGCGAGCCAGAACGACAGGCCCGCCTCCCGCAGGAAGGTGTTGGTCGCGTAGCTGCCCGCCGCGAAGTACAGCGCGTGCCCGAAGGAGAGCAGCCCCGTGCGCCCGAGCAGCAGGTCGTACCCCGTCGCGAGCCCGCCGAACAGCAGGCACAGCGCCAGGAGTTGCAGACTTCCCGCGCTGCCCACCGGCCCGTCGAGCAGACCGGGGATCTCCACCGTGCCGTACGGCAGCACGAAGAGGACGACGAGCACGGCGGCCGGCCACCAGCGCAGGAGCCGCCGCTTGGGGTCCGGCGCGCCCGCCCGCCCGGCGCGTTCGGTCCGTGTTTCTGTGATGGTGCTCACGCGAGCCTCCCCGTCAGTCCGCGCGGGCGCAGCAGCAGGAGCGCGGCGAGCAGGACGACGACGGCGAGGTCGCCGAGCCCTGCGCTGGTGTAGTAGTTGGCGAACTGCTGGACGAGGCCGATGACGACCGAGGCGACGGCGGCGCCGCTCACGGAGCCCATGCCGCCCGTCACGACGACGACGAACGCGAAGATGAGCAGCGAGGTGCCCTGGCGCGGGTCGACCGAACCGAAGTAGAGCCCGCCGAGCGCCCCGCCGAGCGCGGCGGCGGCCCCGCCGATCGCGAAGACCAGCGTGAACGCCTTGCGCACGTCGATGCCGAGCGCGGTGACCATCGCGCGGTCCTCGACCCCGGCGCGTACGACGAGGCCGTGCCGCGTGCGGTCCAGGAAGAGCTTCAGCGCGGCCCACACCACGACGGCCGCGGCGACGAGCACGAGCCGGTTGACCGGCACGCGCGCGCCGAGCAGCCCGAAGGTGTCGCCGAGCGCCTCGGGCCCGGGGAACTTGTGCGCGTCCGAGCCCCAGATGCCCGCGAGCAGCGCGGGGACGGCGAGGGAGATCCCCACGGTGGCGAGGACTTGTTCACGCGGGCGCGTGTACAGGGGTCGTACGACGAGGAGTTCGACGAGCACCGCCGCCAACGTGCCCACGCAGACGCCGAAGACGACCGCGAGGACGAAGCCGAAGCCGCCGGACCCGGCGCCGGGGAGGTGCCCGGACGCGGCCCACCACGTGGCGTACGCGCCGATGGAGAGCAGCGCGCCGTGCGCGAAGTTGAGCACGTCCATGAGCCCGAAGATGAGCGAGAGCCCGGAGGCGACGAGGAAGTAGAGCGCGCCGAGACCGAGTCCGGTCAGGACGAGCAGGACGACGGTGGACATCAGGCACCCGCTTTCTTCGGTGCGGCGGGGGCTTCGGAGGAGGCGGAGGGCGAACCGGCGGGGGCTTCGGAACCGGCGGCGGGACGGGCCCGCCCCACCCCGAGCAGTCGCCGGGTCGCCTCCGGGTCGCTCAACAGCGCGTCCGCCGGGCCCTGGTGGGCCGTGCGGCCGTCCGCGAGGACCGTGCAGCGGGTGGCGAGCCTGCGCACCATCGCGAGGTTCTGTTCCACGAGCAGCACGGGGACCGCCTCGGCCGCGCGCTCCAGGACGTGCGTCACCTCGGTGACGACCTTCGGCGCGAGTCCCTTCGTCGGCTCGTCGGCGATGACGAGCTTGTTGCCGTTGAGCAGTGTCCGCCCGATCGCGAGCATCTGCTGCTGACCGCCCGAGAGCGTGCCCGCCAACTGTCGCTCTCTCGCTCTGAGTTCGGGGAACAGTTCGTGCACCCGGGCGTAGTCCGGTGTGCCGCCCGCGCGTTCGGCGAGCCGCAGGTTCTCGGCGACCGTGAGCGAGGCGAACACGCCCCGGTCCTCGGGCGCGTAGCCGATTCCCCGCCGCACGAGCGCGTGCGTCGCGAGCCCCGCGGTCTCCGCGCCGTCGAACACGACGCTTCCCGTGCGCGGGACGAGGCCGAGCGCGCCCCGTACCGTCGTCGTCTTGCCCGCCCCGTTGCGCCCGAGCAGCGCGGTGACGCCCGAGGGGGCCACGTCGAGGTCGACGCCGTGCAGGATGTGCCGCCCGCCGATGAGGACCCGCAGTCCCCGTACCGCGAGCAGCGGTGGTGCCGTGTTCACAACGCCTCCCCGAGGTACGCCTGTTGCACGGTCTCGTCGGCGATCACCGCGTCCGGCGCGTCGAGCGCGAGGAGCCGGCCGTGGTGCATGACGGCGAGCCGGTCGGCGAGGCCGAGCAGGATGTCCATGTGGTGCTCGACCATGAGGACCGTGCGGCCCTCGTCGCGGTGCAGCGAGCGGATCAGCCCGGTGAGCGCGGGGACCTCCTCGGCGCTCACCCCCGCCATCGGCTCGTCGAGCAGCATGAGCCGGGGTTCGGCGACGAGCAGCACCGCGAGTTCGAGCTTCCGCTTCTCGCCGTGCGAGAGGGCCGAGGCGAGTGCCCCGGCGCGGTGTGCGAGGCCCGTGCGCTCCAGCACGTCGGCGACCTTCTCGCGGTACGCGGCCGCCCTGCGCCACACGCGGTACGAGCCGCCCGCAGCGGCCTGCGCCGCGAGCCGCACGTGCTCGGCGACCGTCATCGCGGGCCACAGGCTGGAGGTCTGGAAGGTCCGTCCGAGGCCGCGCCGTGCCCGTGCGTGCGGGGCCGCGCGGGTGAGGTCGTCGCCGTCGAGCAGGACGCGGCCCGAGGTGGCGGGCACGAGCCCGCTCACGAGGTTGAACAGGGACGTCTTCCCGGCCCCGTTGGGCCCGATGAAGGCGAGGAACTCGCCCTCGCGGACGTCCAGCGAGACGTCTTCGAGTATCCGGGCCCCGCCGACCGTCCAGCCCACGCCTTCGAGCGAGAGGACGGGCGGGGCCAACGGCCTTTCCGCGCGCACTGCTTGTGTCGTGCTCACCGGGTCAGCCCTTCATCGGCTGGACCGGCGGGGTGACCTCGCCCTTGTCGAGCTTCTTGACCAGCTCTGGCCGCGCGCCTGCGCCCGTACCCTTCAACTTCGCCTGGAACATGGGCTGGAGCAGTGCGTGGTCCTCGGCGCGGACCTCGTTCGCCCCCTTGACGCCCTCGAACGACCAGCCCTCCAGGGCCTTGATCATCCCGGCCGTGTCCTCGGGGCTCTCCTCCGCCGCCCGCACCACCATCTGCGCGGCGGTGAAGCCGTCGGGCGTGAACAGGTCCGGCACGCCGCCCTGTTCCTTCACCGATGCGGTCATCGCCTTCTCTGCCTCGGTGCCCGCCGCGCCGCCGAAGTAGTGCGCGAGGAAGGTGATCTTGTCGCCGCCCTTGCCGAAGACCGGGTACGAGGCGGTGCCCGCGAGCCCGGTCGTGACCTTCGAGGAGCTGAGCACGCCCTGCTGGTCGAGCGCCGTCCACAGCGCGGGCGCGGTCGCCCCGGCCCAGGCCACGAAGACCAGGTCCGGCTTCGCCGACTTCACCTGCCGCGCGAACGGGGTGAGATCGGTCGCCGACGGCGGCGCGAGCACCTTCGAGACCTTCGCGCCCTCCTTGCCGAGCACGGCCCGCACGGCCGCCACGTTCGCCTGCCCGAACGTCGAGTCCTGCGCGAGCACCGTGACCTTCTTGCCCTTCGCGTCGCCGAGCATCGCGGCGGCGGTCAGGGTGTCCTGGTAGGACTGGCGGCCCGAGCGGAAGGTGTACGCGTTGATGCCGGTCACCGCGTCGGTCGCGGCGGGCCCGTCGAGGAAGAGCACCTTGTTCTGCGCGGCGAGCGGCGCCATCTGGAGCGCGATGCCCGAGTCCGTCGTCCCGGCGAGGATCTTGTAGCCCTTGCCGATGAGGTCCTTGCCCGCGGCCGTCGCCTTCGCCGCGTCCCCCGCGTCGTCCCGCTCCGTCACCACGATCTTGTGGCCGCCCACCTTGTTCGTGCCCTTGGTCGCGTAGTCGAGACCGGCCTTGAAGCCCTGGAGGTACTGCTTGCCGTAGTCGGCGAGCGGCCCGGTCCTGGAGTAGACGAGACCGACCTTCACGGGCGCGGACCCGCTCTTCGCCCCCTCGGAGCCACCCGTGCCGGGCGAGGCGCAGGCGGAGAGGAGCAGCGTGCCGAGCGAGAGGGCCGCGAGGGCGGCGAGTCTTCCGGAGCGGGCAGGAGCGAGGGACATGGCGGACCGGCTTTCGCTGGGGCCACCACGTCCCCACGGGGGACGGACCTGCGACGGACGACGGTGGCGGCGCGGGTGAACTGTCGGCCAGACCGTAGGTTCCGGGCAGGGCCCCCGGACATGGTGCCGCGCACCGTACCTGTGGGGGCGACGGTGTGGGCGCGGCACATGGGGGACACCCGCGTGACCCGGGCGGGCCGCGACCGGAGCCGCGCCGGGACCGCCCCTGGCCTATCGCTCAGAAAGCGACAGAATCCGACGTCGTTATTGTCTCGGTTCTGTTCTGTTCCTAGGGTGGGCGCGGTTCCGCAAGAGATCCCGGCCGGAAGGGCACAGCCATGCCGCACCCGTCCCGCGTGAACGTGAGCCGCCGTCGCCTCCTGGAGGCGGGGGCGGTCGTGCTCGGCACGCTCGCGATGACCCAAGTCCTGCCCGCAGCACGGACGTTCGGCGCGACGGGGGACGTGAGCGCGGGCGGCGACGAGTGGAACGGGCACATCGACCTCTTCCGCCTCGGCACCGAGCCCGCGCACACCACCCTCATGCCGTACGAGAGCGTCCGGCAGGCGCTCGCCGCCGACCGCACGCGCTCCCCGTACCGGCAGAGCCTCGACGGCCGGTGGAAGTTCGCGTACGTGGAGCGGCCCGCCGACAAGCTCGACGACTTCTACCGCACCGACCTCGACGACTCCGGCTGGGAGACCGTCCCGGTGCCGTCCGCCTGGCAGTTGCACGGCTACGACAAGCCCCTCTACGTCAACATCACCTACCCGTGGTGGGGCGCCAACGGGCTCGGCGAGGAGGCCCAGCCGCCCGCCGCGCCGACCCGGTACAACCCGGTGGGCCAGTACCGGCGCACGTTCACCGTGCCGGGGAGCTGGCGCGGCCGGCGCACCTTCCTGCACTTCGAGGGCGTCAAGGCGGCGCACTACGTCTGGGTCAACGGGCAACTCGCCGGGTACCACGAGGACTCGTACACGCCCGCCGAGTACGACATCACCCCGTACCTCGTGGACGGCACCAATCAGGTCGCGGTCGAGGTCTACCGCTACTCCGACGGCGACTGGCTCCAGGATCAGGACATGATCCGGCTGAGCGGTATCTTCCGCTCGGTGTACCTGTTCTCGACGCCCGCGGTCCACCTGCGGGACTTCAAGATCGAGACCCCGCTCGGCGACGGCTACCGGGCGGCGGAGCTGTCGGTCACGGCGCACGTACGGGACTACGCGGGCGACGCCGAGGGCGCCGCGTACAAGGTCGAGACCCAGCTCTACGACGCCGACGGGCACGCCGTCTGGAGCCGGCCGCTGACCGGCTCCGCCGCCCTCACCGCGTCCGAAGTGAGCGTCGAGTACGCCAAGTCCGTCCCCTCGCCGCGCCTGTGGTCCGCCGAGGACCCCTACCTCTACACCGCCGTCCTGCGCCTGCGCGACCCGCACGGGAAGGTCGTCGAGACGCTGTCGCACCGCGTCGGCCTGCGCGAGTTCGCGCTCAAGGACGGCCTCATGCGCATCAACGGGCAGCCCGTCTCGCTGCGCGGCACCAACCGCCACGAGATGGACCCGGACCGCGGCTCCGCCCTCAGCCGCGCCGACATGGTCCGCGACATCCGGATCATGAAGCGGCTGAACATCAACTCGGTACGCACCTCGCACTACCCCAACAACCCCCTGTGGCTCGAACTCGCCGACGAATACGGCCTCTACCTCGTCGGCGAGACCAACCTGGAGACCCACGGCGTCAACGGCGAGTACCCCACCAACCACCCCGACTGGACGAAGGCGTGCGTCGCCCGCGCGCAGAACATGGTCCACCGCGACAAGAACCACGCCTGCGCCGTCATCTGGTCGCTCGGCAACGAGGCGGGCAGCGGGTCCGCCTTCAAGGCCATGTACGACTGGATCCACGGCTACGACACGACCCGCGTCATCCACTACGAAGGCGACAACAGCCCGGGCGTCAGTGACATCCGCTCGAAGATGTACGAGTCGCCGAGCCAGGTGGAGGCCCGCGCGAAGGACACCGGTGACACCCGCCCCTACGTGATGGTCGAGTACGCCCACTCGATGGGGAACTCGACCGGCAACTTCAAGGAGTACTGGGACGTCGTGCGCCGCTACGACGTCCTCCAGGGCGGCTGGATCTGGGACTTCGTCGACCAGGCCCTGAACTGGCCGACCCCGGAGCGCGTCGTGTTCACCGAGACCGGGCCCGCGCGCCTCAAGGGCCGGATCGTCAACCCGTCCGGCTCCTTCAGCCGCGACAAGGGCGTCTCCGGCGCGACCGTCTTCGCCCGCGACGACGGCCTCGACCTGCGCGGCTCCCTGACCCTCGAAGCCTGGGCCACCCCCCACGTACGCGGCTACGACCAGCCGA
Organism: Streptomyces sp. SID11385; assembly: GCF_010548245.1. GTDB lineage: Bacteria > Actinomycetota > Actinomycetes > Streptomycetales > Streptomycetaceae > Streptomyces. Next base: position 5,126 of record NZ_JAAGLR010000431.1, on the reverse strand, counting down.
TCCTCGCCAAGGGCGACACCCACTACGCGCTCAAGCAGTCGGGGAAGACCCTGGAGTTCTTCTTCTACGCGGACGGCGAGTGGATCACGGCCTCCTGGCCCACGCCCGACGAGGGCTGGACCGGCGTCGAGCACCACATCGCGGGCGTCTTCGACGCGGACAAGGGCACTCTCACCCTCTACGTGGACGGCGAGGCCAGAGCGACGAAGACCACGACGCGCACGCCGTCCGGCTCCACCGCGTCCCTCTCCCTGGCCGGCGAGGTGGAGAACCCCGTCCGCGAGTTCAGCGGCACGATCCGCCGGGCCCGCGTCCACGCCCGCGCCCTGAGCGCCGCCGAACTCGCCGACAACGGACGCGGCCCCGACGACGACGGAGTGCGCTTCTGGTTCGACGCCCGCACGGTCGGCCACGAGGCGAAGAAGGCGAGGGAGAAGACCTTCGCCGCGTACGGCGGCGACTGGGGCGACAACCCGAACGACGGCGCCTTCAGCGGCGACGGCATCGTCCTGCCCGACCGCGCCCACACCGGGAAGGCCGCCGAGGTCAAACGGATCTACCAGACGATCGGCGCGAGCCTCAAGAAGGGCGGCGCGCCCGGCGCCCTCACCCTCTCCAACGAAAACCTCTTCACCAACCTCCGCGCCTGGAACGGCAGCTGGGAACTGGCCTGCGACGGCGAGGTGGTCCGGCGCGGGAAGCTCAGCCGCGCACAGCTCGACGTCGCCCCGCTCAGCAGCAAGGACATCACCGTCCCCGTCCACCTCCCGGACGACCCGGCCCCCGGCGCCGAGTACTTCCTCCAGCTCTCCTTCACGACCAAGGAGCGCACCCCGTGGGCCGACGAGGGCTATGAGGTGGCCCGCGTCCAGCTGCCCCTCGACGCGGGCAGCCCCGAGGTGAAGCCCGTCCCGCTCGCCGCCGTGCCGAAGCTGTCGTACGAGGACGGCGCCGAGCGGATCACCGTCAGGGGCGACAAGGGGCTCAAGGCTGTCATCGACAAGTCGACCGGACTCCTCACCACGTTCGAGGCCGGTGGCACCGCACTGCTGCTCAGCGGAGCGGTCCCCAACTTCTGGCGCGCCCCGACCGACAACGACCGCGGCAACGGCCAGCACACCCGCAACCAGACCTGGCGGGACGCGGGCGCCCGCCGCACGGTCGAGAAGGTGACGGCACGCCCGCTCGGCGACGGCCGCGCGGTCACCGTCACCGTCGAGGGCACCCTGCCGACGTCCACGAAATCCGCGTACAGCACGGTGTACACCGTCTTCGGCAACGGCGAGATCAAGGTCGACAACACCCTCCACCCGGGCGCGGCCGACCTCCCCTACCTCCCGGAGGTCGGCACGATCCTGCACGTACCCGCGGGCTTCGACCGGCTGCACTACTACGGCCGCGGGCCCGAGGAGAACCACTGGGACCGCAAGGACGGCACCGATGTCGGCCGCTGGTCCTCCACCGTGCGCGAGCAGTGGACGCCGTACCTCCGGCCGCAGGAGAACGGCAACAAGACCGACGTGCGCTGGGCGGCCCTCACCGACCGCCGCGGCCGGGGCCTGCTCGTGTGGGGCGAGGAACTCCTCGAAGTCAACGCCTCCCACTTCACCCCGGAGGACCTCTCCCTCGGCGACCGCCACGACTTCCAGCTCACCCCGCGCGACGAGGTGATCCTGCGCGTCAACCACCGGCAGATGGGCGTAGGCGGCGACCAGAGCTGGGGCGCGCACACCCATGACGCGTACAAGCTGTTCGCGGACCGGGACTACGCGTACACGTACCGGCTGCGGCTGATCAGCGACGTGGCGGAGGCGGGACGGGCGGCGCGGCGCCCGACCGGAACGGCGTAGTCGGCGGGGACGACGGGAGGGGGCGCGGTCCCAGGGGCCGCGCCCCCTCCCCTGTCGGCCCCGCGGACGAAGGCGCCGTCGCCGCGCGCGACGGGCGACGTGACACGATCAGTGTCATGGACGTCTCCCGCGCCGCCCCCGCGTACCCCTTCGACCGGGGTGACTCCGCGCGGGACGCCGTCGTGGAGTGCGCGCGGACCGAGCGAGGGAGCCCTGGGACATGCTGAGAGAGGTCACCGCGACCCGCTACGACAAGGCCCTCTTCGCGGGCGGCTCCGTCCCGGGCGTCGTCGAGGCCGATGACCTCGGCACCTATGTCGTCAAGTTCGCCGGGGCCGCGCAGGGGCGGAAGGCGCTCGTCGCCGAGGTCATCGTGGGGGAGCTGGGGCGGCGGCTCGGGCTGCGGGTGCCCGAGCTGCTGCTGGTGGACTTCGACCCGGCGCTCGGGGCGGCGGAGCCGCATCAGGAGGTGCGGGAGCTGCTCGACGCGAGCGGCGGCATCAATCTCGGGATGGACTACCTGTCCGGGGCGGCCGATTTCGTCGCGGGGGAGTTCCCCGTCGATCCGGTCGAGGCCGGGCGGATCGTCTGGCTCGACGCGCTCACCGCCAACGTCGACCGCACCGTGCACAGCACCAACCTGCTCGTGTGGCCCACGCGCGGCATCGCGCCACCGCGTCTGTGGCTCATCGACCACGGCGCCGCGCTCGTCTTCCACCACCGCTGGGCGGGGGCCGAGGACGCGCGCGGCAAGGCGTACGACTTCCGGGCGCACGCCCTCGGCGGCTACGCGCCCGACACGCGCGCCGCCGACGCCGAGCTGGCCCCGCGGGTCGGCGAGGAACTGCTGCGCGAGGTCGTCGCACTCGTCCCGGACGCGTGGCTCGAAGGCGAGGAGGGCTTCGCGGGGCCGGAGGAGGTCAGGGACGCCTACGTACGGCACCTCGCCGAGCGTGCCGCGCTCTCCGCGCGCTGGCTGCCGACCGGGTTCCCGAGCGCGGGCGAGCTGTCCGAGGCCGAGCGGCGCCGCCGCGACAGGACCCTCGCGGGCCGCCCGGCATGGCTCCAGCACGTCCCCGACCTGCACGGCCGCCAACAAAGCTGAGCCCGGAAATCAGCCCCTCCGGCGTTTGAGGAGAGGGGTCCGGGGCGGAGCCCCGAAGGGGGGTGGGGCGAAGCCCCCCGGGGCTCGGGGCGGAGCCCCGGCCCCTTCAGCCCCGCAACCGCGCGTACGCGGGCACCGTCAGGAAGTCCGCGTACGTGTCGGCGAGCGCGACTTCCAGGAGCAGCGTGTACGCCTCGTCCCAGCGGCCCGCGGTGTACGTCTCCTCGCCGAGGTCCGCGCGCAGCGCGGCCAGGTCCTCGTCGGCGATCCGCCGGACCAGGTCGCGCGTGACGAGGACGGGCGCGCCCTCGTGCTCGACCTCGACGCCCGCGTCGATCCACTGCCACAGCTGCGAGCGGGAGATCTCGGCGGTCGCCGCGTCCTCCATCAGGTTGAAGATCGCGACCGCGCCCGAGCCGCGCAGCCACGCCTCGATGTAACGGATGCCGACCCGCACCGCGTTGACGACCCCGTCGTACGTCGGCCGCGCGTCGAGCGAGTCGATCGCGATGAGGTCGCTCGCGGCCACGTCGACGTCCTCGCGCAGCCGCTCCTTCTGGTGCGGGCGCGCGCCGAGCACCGCGTCGAAGGACTCCATGGCGACCGGGACGAGGTCGGGGTGCGCGACCCACGAGCCGTCGAAACCGTCCGCCGCCTCGCGGTCCTTGTCGGCGCGGACCTTCGCGAACGCGGTCTTGTTGACCTCCGGGTCCTTGCGCGAGGGGATGAACGCGGCCATGCCGCCGATCGCGTGCGCGCCGCGCTTGTGGCAGGTGCGGACGAGGAGTTCGGTGTACGCGCGCATGAACGGGGCGGTCATCGTCACGGCGTTGCGGTCCGGGAGGACGAACTTCGCTCCGCCGTCACGGAAGTTCTTCACGATGGAGAAGAGGTAGTCCCAGCGGCCCGCGTTGAGCCCGGCGGCGTGCTCGCGCAGCTCGTAGAGGATCTCCTCCATCTCGTAGGCGGCGGTGATCGTCTCGATGAGGACCGTCGCGCGGACCGTGCCGTGCGGGATGCCCAGCCTCTCCTGCGCGAGCGTGAACACGTCGTTCCACAACCGCGCTTCGAGGTGCGACTCCGTCTTCGGCAGGTAGAAGAACGGGCCCTTGCCGCGCGCGGCGAGCCGCTCGGCGTTGTGGAAGAAGAAGAGCCCGAAGTCGACGAGCCCGCCGGGGACCGCCTCGCCGTCGACCTCCAGGTGGCGCTCGTCCAGGTGCCAGCCGCGCGGCCGGACCACGACGGTGGCCAGCTCCGCGTCGGGGCGCAGCGCGTAGCTCTTGCCGGTGCGCTCGTCGGTGAAGTCGATCTTCCGCTCGAAGGCGTCGATCAGGTTCGCCTGACCCCCGATGACGTTCTCCCACGTGGGGGCGGAGGCGTCCTCGAAGTCGGCGAGCCACACCTTGGCGCCCGAGTTGAGCGCGTTGATCGTCATTTTGCGGTCGGTGGGACCGGTGATCTCGACGCGGCGGTCCTGAAGCGCCTCGGGGGCGGGCGCGACGCGCCACGAGTCGTCCTCGCGGATCGCGCGCGTGGCGGGCAGGAAGTCGAGCGAGGCGGTACGGGCGATCTCCGCGCGGCGCTCGGCGCGGTGCGCGAGGAGTGCGGCGCGGCGCGGTGCGAAGGCGCGGTGCAGCTCGGCGAGGAAGGCGAGCGAGGCCGGGGTGAGGATCTCCTCCTGCCGGCTCGCGTGCGGGGCGTCGGCGACGACGACGGCGGGAGCGGGTGCGGACATGAGGGGCACTCCTTCGGCTTCGGGGGGACGGCACGTTGTGTGCGGCAGGGCGCTTGTGGCACTGCGTGCCACGCGCTTTCAGGGGGCAGGCGGGGAGGGGTGGGGGCCTACGGACGGAAAGACCCGTGCTCTCCGCTTGCTAATGGATACTAGTTTTCTTATCGCGGAAGTCAATGGCCGGGGTCGCCCGGGGCGATGTCCCTCGGTGCCAGCCCGGTCGGTCGCGGGGGTCAGGACGTCCCGCGCAGCCGCCGCAGGTCCTCGGGGGTGTCGATGTCGTACGGGTCGCAGAGGTCCCCGCACTCGACGAGCCGGAGCTCCGCCGCGTGCTCCCGCAGGTAGGCCCGCGCCCCCTGGTCGCCCGCCGCCCCCGCCGCGACCCCGGCCCAGTGCGCGGCGCCGAGCAGGACCGGGTGCCCGCGCTCGCCGCCGTACG
>NZ_JAAGLR010000404.1 GCF_010548245.1 Streptomyces sp. SID11385 | reverse complement strand
CTGCTGCTGCGCGCGCCGTTCCTCGTGGTCGTCGGCGCCGCCGTGCTCGTGACGGCGGGGGTGCGGGCGCTCGCGGGCTGAGCGGCCCGGCGCGCCGGGAGCCGCGGCGATCGCGGATACTGGCCCCATGCGGTTGACGGTCTTCTGGCGAAAGATGACGGAGCACTTCGGCGCGGGGTACGTGGAGTCCTTCGCGCACGATCACGTCATGTCCCAGCTCGGCGGGCGCACCGTGGAGCAGGCGCTCGCCGACGGCTGGGAGGCGAAGGACGTGTGGCGCGCGGTGTGCGAGGCGGCCGACGTGCCGGAGAGCGAACGCTGACGGGGGTCGCCCCGTCCCCGTACGTGCGGTGGGCGCGGCCCCGGCTCCGTACCGACCCGTCCCCCTACCTCTCCGCGCTGCGGAGGACGGGACCGATCCGGCCATGATCATGGCCGGGAAGCGTCGGTGGACCGAGCGATTGTCCGAATGTCCGAGGTGTAGGCGAGACTGACTGACGTGGCAGCGACAGACGAGACCCCCGGACGCACGGCTCCGCCGGGCGCGGACGTGCCAGGGCCGCCTGCCTCCGGCTCCGACGCCGGCGGGCAGGGCGGACGCATGCCCCGCTGGCTGCCGCGTGCCATGGTCTCCGCGCTGCTCCTGATCGCCTGCTTCCAGCTCGGCACCTGGGCCTTCCACCGGCTCACAGGGCTGCTGATCAACGTCCTGATCGCCTTCTTCCTGGCTCTCGCGATCGAGCCGGCGGTGAGCTGGATGTCGGCGCGCGGAATGCGGCGCGGCGCCGCGACGGGTCTCGTCTTCCTGGGCGTCCTGATCTTCGCGGCGGGCTTCGTGACGCTGCTCGGCTCGATGCTCGCGGGGCAGATCCAGAACATGGTCGAGGACTTCCCCAAGTACCTCGACTCGCTCATCAAATGGGTAAACGGGACGTTCCACACCGACTTGTCGCGCTTCGAGGTCCAGGACAGCGTGCTGCACTCGGACTGGCTCCAGCGCTACGTGCGCAACAGCGCCTCCGGCGTGCTCGACGTCTCCGCGCAGGTGCTCGGCGGCCTCTTCCAGCTCCTGACGCTGTTGCTCTTCGCGTTCTACTTCGCGGCCGACGGCCCCCGGCTGCGCCGCGCGCTGTGCTCGGTGCTGCCACCGGCGAAGCAGGCGGAGGTGCTGCGGGCCTGGGAGATCGCGGTCGACAAGACCGGCGGCTACCTCTACTCGCGCGGCCTGATGGCGCTCATCTCGGGCATCGCGCACTACATCCTCTTCCAGGCGCTCGGCATTCCCTACGCGCCCGCGCTCGGTGTGTGGGTCGGGCTCGTCTCGCAGTTCATCCCGACCATCGGCACGTATCTGGCAGGTGCCCTGCCCATGCTGATCGCCTTCACCGTGGACCCGTGGTACGCGGTGTGGGTGCTGGTGTTCGTCGTGGTCTACCAGCAGTTCGAGAACTACCTGCTCCAGCCGAAGCTCACGGCGCGCACGGTCGACATCCACCCCGCCGTCGCCTTCGGCTCCGTGATCGCGGGCACCGCGCTGCTCGGCGCGGTCGGCGCGCTCGTCTCGATCCCGGCCGTCGCGACCTTGCAGGCCTTCCTCGCGGCGTACGTGAAGCGGTACGACGTGACCGACGACCCCCGCGTCATGGGCCCCCGCCCACGCCCCGGCGGCTCCCCGGTGCTCGCCCGCGTCCGCCGTGCCCTGCGCGGCCCGAACGAGCCGGGCACCCCGCCATCGGCCGAGGCGGAGTCACCGGAGACGGAGACGGAGACGCCAGGTGGCGCGTCCCCGGCGCCCCGGGACGACGCGCCGCAGGAGGACGGTGGACGGCGCGACGACGGGCAAGGGCACGACCACGAGGGGGAAGGGCCCGACGACGAAGGGCCGCGACCGGGCCACTGACTCCCCGCGGCGTACGCGGCGTACGTGGCGTGCACGAAGTGGGTGGCCCGCGCGGCGTGCGTGTCAGAACGTACGGACCAGCAGCGAGCCGCCCATCACGAGCATCGTGGCCGCGACCAGCCCGTCGAGGAGTCGCCACGCCCCGGGGCGGGCCAGGACGGTGCCGAGGAGCCTGGCCCCGTAGCCGAGACCGGCGAACCACACCAGGCTGGCCAGCATCGCGCCGAGAGCGAAGACCCACCGCAGCGAGCCCCGGTCCGAGGCGACCGAGCCGAGCAGCAGCACGGTGTCCAGATAGACGTGCGGGTTGAGCCAGGTCAGAGCGAGGCAGGTGAGGACGGCGGTGCGCACCGAACCGACCGCCGCGCCCCGCGCCGTCAGGGCCTGCGGACCGGCGGGCCGCAGCGCGCGGCGGGCCGCGAGAGCCCCGTAGCAGAGCAGGAAGCCGCCGCCCGCGAGGCCGACCGCGGTCAGCGCGACGGGCCACGCGGTCACCACGGCGCCGAGCCCGGCCACGCCGAGCGCGATGAGGACCGCGTCGGACGCGGCGCAGATGCCGACGACCGCGAGCACCGCCTGCCGACGCGCCCCCTGCCGGAGGACGAACGCGTTCTGCGCGCCGATGGCGACGATGAGGGACATGCCCGTCCCGAACCCGGCGAGAGTCGCCGAGAGGATGCCGTTGTTCACGCTCCGACGCTAGGCAGCGCCACGGCATGAGTACAGCTAAAGTTTTTTACGTAGCATTAGCGCCCGTGATGGATTACCTGCCCCACGACCAGGTCCGCACGCTTCTCGCCGTCGTCGACGAGGGCACCTTCGACGCCGCCGCGGCGGTACTGCACGTGACGCCCTCCGCGGTCAGCCAGCGGATCAAGACGCTGGAGCAGCGCGCCGGGCGGGTGCTGCTCCAGCGCACGAAGCCGGTCAGGCCCACGGAGTCCGGGCAGGTGGTGGTGCGCTACGCGCGCCAGCTCGCCGCGCTGGAGCGGGACGCGTGGACGGAACTCGGCATCGCCGCGGGAGCCGGTCCCGCCCGGCTGCCCATCGCGGTCAACGCGGACTCCCTGGCCACCTGGTTCCTGCCTGCGCTGACCCGGGTCCCGCAGAGCCCGCCGGTCTGCTTCGAGCTGCGCCGCGAGGACGAGGCGCACACCGCCGCGCTGCTGCGCGAGGGGCGGGTGATGGCGGCGGTGACCTCCTCGGCGGAGCCGGTGGCGGGCTGCACCGTACGCCCCTTGGGCCTGGAGCGGTACTTCCCGGTCGCGAGCCCGGGATTCGTGGCGCGTCACCTGGCGGACGGGCCGCTGGAGGAGCGGCTGCCCGGCGCGCCTGTGATCGTTTTCGACCGGCGCGATGAGCTCCAGGACCGTTTCGTACGGTCGATGGTCCCCGGCGCGCCGGGCGCGGGACCGCTCCGGCACTACGTCCCCACGTCGGAGGGGTTCTGCGACGCGGTGGGCGCGGGACTCGGCTGGGGCCTCGTACCGGAACAGCAGGCGGCCCCCCTGCTGCGCTCCGGGGCCCTCACGGAACTGGTGCCCGGCCGGAGGATGGACGTGCCGCTGTACTGGCAGCAGTGGAAGCTGGACGTCCCGGCGCTCTCGCTCGTCGCGGAGACGGTCGCGGCGGTGGCGGCGGAGTCCCTGCACGCTCAGCACTGAGCGCCGTGGGGCACGGCGCGCGCGTGCGGCCCCCGTGGCCGCCGCGGGTCAGGCGTCGGCGCCCGCGGAGGCGTGGCGGCCACCGGCGTGGGGGCCGTGCCAGTCGAGGCACATGACGGTGGCGTCGTCGGTGAGGCGTCCGCCGCTGGCGTCGTGGACGGCGGCGGTGAGGACGCGGACGACTTCGCGGGGATGCTCGACCGCGGTGTCGAGCATCAGCCCCGGAAGGTCGACGGTGGCGGCTGTCCGCTCCTGCATCCCGTCGGTGTAGAAGAGGAAGCGGTCGCCGGGACGGCAGTCGAGGTCCTGGACCTGGTAGGGAGCGGTCGGGTCGATCCCGAAGGGGGTGTTCACCTTCAGCTCCACCCGGTGCACTTCGTCGTCGCGCAGGCGCAGGGGCCAGGGATGCCCGGCGTTGAAGAGCCGGCCACCGGACCCGTCGAGCGCGATGCGCACGAGCTGCCCGGTGACGAAGCCGCCGTGCGGCCGGCTCAGGAGGGACTGGTCGGTCTGCCGGGCCTGCTCGGCCAGATCGACGCCGGAGCGGCGGGCACCGCGGGAGGCGTTGACGGCGAGGGTGGCCAGCAGGGCGGAGTCGGTGTCGTGGCCCATCGCGTCGGTGATCGACAGGTGCAGGGTGTCGCGGTCGAGGGTGAAGTCGTAGGTGTCACCGGCCACCGTGTCGGCCGGGACGAGCGCGCAGGCGAGGGTGAACTCGGCCGCCTCGCAGGAGGGGGCCGCGGGCAGGAGCTGGCGCTGGATCTCGGCCGCCAGGGTGACCGCGCTGGTGCGCTGGCCCCAGTGGTAGAGGTCGGTGAAGCGGCGATCGGTGACCACGATGTAGGCCAGCGCGTGCGCGGCCTCCTCGACCTGCTCCAGGGCCTGGGCGGTGACCTCGGGCAGGAACAGCTCCAGCACCCCGATGGCGTCGCCCCGGTTGGTGACGGGAGCAAGCACCCGCTGCCCGTTGCCGCCGTCGGCCGCCCGAACCAGCTTCTGCGTGCGCAGCACCTCGTCGTAGACGCTGCCGACGAGCGGGATCTGCTCCGCCCGGCGGCCCTTCTGCGTCTCCGCCTCCTCGGTGACCCGCACCATCTTCCAGCCGGGTACGTCCATGAACAGGAACGATACGTACCGCGCGCCGAAACGGTCCCGCAGGTTGCGGGCCACCACATCCAGCGAGGCCACCGGCGAAGCATCCTCCGCCGCCGCCAGCACCGCGGCCAGCCGGAGCCGGTCATCCACCATCACAACCTCCCAGAGTTCCCAGCACCCCTTCCCGCACGCGACCACACCATCACGCATCGATCGACCGTGCTCGACCTGCGACGGCCCCGCCTTCGACGGGCGGGACAGCGGCCGTGGACCTCGGTCGCGGGCGGCGTGCCGACTTGACACGGAAATCGAACACGCATTCTTATGAAAAACCTGATGCGCCGTTCTGCCCAGGTGGTGACCCCTGTCCCACGCTTCCCGCGTGTCCGGGACCGGGAGTTATCCACAGGTCAGGAGGCGGTCGCGGCGCATTGTCAGTGGCAGGCAGTAGCGTCTTCGACGTGAAGCGATCGACTCAAGCAAATCGGGTGGAACCCATGGCAGGCACGGACCGCGAGAAGGCGCTCGACGCCGCACTCGCACAGATTGAGCGGCAGTTCGGCAAGGGCGCCGTCATGCGCATGGGCGAGCGGCCCAATGAGCCCATCGAGGTGATCCCCACGGGCTCGACGGCGCTCGACATCGCCCTCGGCGTCGGCGGGATCCCGCGCGGCCGCGTCGTGGAGGTGTACGGCCCGGAGTCCTCCGGCAAGACCACGCTGACGCTGCACGCGGTGGCCAACGCGCAGAAGGCCGGCGGTGCCGTCGCCTTCATCGACGCGGAACACGCGCTCGACCCGGAGTACGCGAGGAAGCTCGGCGTCGACGTCGACAACCTGATCCTCTCCCAGCCGGACAACGGCGAACAGGCCCTGGAGATCGTGGACATGCTGGTCCGCTCCGGTGCCCTCGACCTCATCGTCATCGACTCGGTGGCGGCCCTCGTGCCGCGCGCCGAGATCGAGGGTGAGATGGGCGACTCGCACGTCGGCCTCCAGGCCCGCCTCATGAGCCAGGCGCTGCGCAAGATCACCAGCGCGCTCAACCAGTCGAAGACGACCGCGATCTTCATCAACCAGCTCCGCGAGAAGATCGGTGTGATGTTCGGCTCCCCCGAGACCACCACGGGTGGCCGGGCGCTGAAGTTCTACGCCTCGGTGCGCATCGACATTCGCCGCATCGAGACCCTCAAGGACGGCACGGACGCGGTGGGCAACAGGACCCGCTGCAAGATCGTGAAGAACAAGGTCGCCCCGCCGTTCAAGCAGGCCGAGTTCGACATCCTCTACGGGCAGGGCATCAGCCGCGAGGGCGGGCTCATCGACATGGGCGTCGAGCACGGCTTCGTCCGCAAGGCCGGCGCCTGGTACACGTACGAGGGCGACCAGCTCGGCCAGGGCAAGGAGAACGCCCGCAACTTCCTCAAGGACAACCCCGATCTCGCGGACGAGATCGAGCGGAAGATCAAGGAGAAGCTCGGCGTCGGCGTGAAGCCGGAGAAGGCCGAGAAGCCCGAGGGCGAGCCGGCCGAGGCCGAGGAGACGACCGAGACGCCGGCCGGTGCCAAGACCGTGCCCGCTCCGGCGGCGGCCAAGGCGCCCAAGGGAGCCAAGGCCGTGGCCGCCAAGGGCTGAGCCGTGACACGACGCGGCGAGTACACGGCCCCCTTCACGGGGGACGGGCACGGCGACGGTACGGAGGGAGGGGAGCCACCACCGGCAGGGCTCCCCTCCGCCCGGGGCAGGCGCCGGGAGGAGCAGCCCCAGGACCCGGTGGAACAGGCCCGGGCGATCTGCCTGCGTCTCCTCACCGGGACGGCGCGCACGCGTAAGCAGCTCGCGGAGGCACTGCGCAAGCGGGAGATCCCCGAGGAGGCCGCCGAAGAGGTGCTCTCGCGCTTCGAGGAGGTCGGTCTCATCGACGATGCCGCCTTCGCCGGGGCCTGGGTCGAGTCCCGGCACCACAGCCGAGGGCTCGCCCGCCGGGCCCTGGCGCGGGAGCTGCGGACCAAAGGGGTCGAGAGCAGCCTCATCGACGAGGCGGTGGGGCAACTCGACTCCGAGCGGGAGGAGGCGACCGCCCGCGAGCTCGTCGACCGGAAGCTCCGGGCGACGCGGGGACTCGACCGTGACAAGCGCCTGCGCCGGCTCGCGGGCATGCTCGCCCGCAAGGGCTACCCCGAGGGCCTCGCCCTACGGGTCGTACGGCAGGCGCTGGAATCGGAGGGGGAGGAACTGGAGGAGTTCCCGGACGGGGTGTAGCGGACGGGGCTGGGTGCGGAGGTCGTGCGGCGGGTGGCGTCGCGCGCGGGAGGATGTCGCCCGGGGGAAGGGGTGGTCGCGCGGAGGCGGCCGGCCCCGGGGTGGCGCGCGGGCTGTCGGACCGTCGGGGCGGGGCGTTTGGGTCTGCTGGGAGGTGGGGCCGTGAGGTGGCCGGCCCAGCGTGGCGGGCCGGAGGGAGCGGCCCTCGGCCGATGGCAGGCTGGGCGGAGCGCTACGGCGCTCCCCGTGCTCACTCACCGTTCGCCGTTCCCCCACGCACGTTCCCGCGCGTGGGGGACGTCAGGCTCCTCGCCGTCCTCAGCCGTCCGCGGGCCGGGCGCTTGTGCCCGGGCCCGGTTCCACCGGGAGGCCGGCCGCGCGCCAGGCCTGGAAGCCGCCGTCCAGGTCGGTGGCACGGTGCAGGCCGAGACGGCGCAGGGACTCGGCCGCGAGGCTGGACGCGTAGCCCTCGTCGCAGATCACCACGACCCGCACGTCGTGGCCGGTCGCCTCGCGGACGCGGTGGCTGCCCGAGGGGTCGAGCCGCCACTCCAGCTCGTTGCGCTCCACGACCAGCGCGCCCGGGATCATCCCGTCGCGCTCACGCAGCGCCGCGTAGCGGATGTCGACGAGGAGGGCGCCTTCGGCGGCGGCGTCCCTGGCCTGGTGCGCGTCGAGCCGGTCGAGTCCGGCTCGTACCCGGTCGAGGAGCACGTCTATCCCGGTGGGCCCGGGCGGTGGAGTGGTCACTGCCAGTCCTCCGGACGCTCGACCTCTTCGAGACGGAGCAGCGGTCCCGTGCGGCTGTAGCGGCGCATGAGCGGCAGCGGCGGGTAGTAGGCGTGCACGGATACGGCGTGCTCGGTGCCGGATTCGTTGAGGACCTGGTGGACGTGGTGGCGTCCGAAGGCACGGCCCTCGCCGGGGGAGAGCGCACGGTAGCGGTCGACGCCGTCCTCCAGCTCCAGGGTGCGCCAGCCCTCGGTGGGCAGCCGCACGGCGAGCGAGTCCTCGCGCAATGTCCCGGCGGCGGTCGCGAAGGCGCCTTGCGAGCCCCCGTGGTCGTGCCAGCCGGTGCCGGTGCCGGGCGGCCAGCCGATCAGCCATGCCTCGCTGCCACCGGGGCCCACCAGTTGTACCCAGGTGCGGTTCTCGGGATCGAGGGGGAGGGTGGCGACGAGGCGGGCGTTGGCAGCCGTGGTGCGGACGAATTCGAGCAGTTCGGCGGGGGTCGGCCCTGCGGCGGCGGGGGCCGATGAACCGGCCGGGGGCGTTTCGGTGCCGGGTGCGGGGACGGGAGTTGCGGGCGCGGTGACAGACATGTGAACCGTCCTGGGTTCGCTGAGGGTGCGCAGCGCGAGAGGGCCACGACAGGCCACGGCGCGTGCGCGAAGGAAGGCACGAAGAGGTGCCGGAGAAAGGGGGAGTTCAGCGAGAACGGCGACACACGCAGCCCGCGTAGCGCAGCAGGTCCATATGGACCCGTCGCCACAGGCGCACATCGGTGTCGGTCATGATCCGGAGTAGACCACGGCGGCGGATAGCCGTCAATTCACGCGTACCCGGCGGCTGATGGCGTGCGCGGCGCGGCCGGGAGGCTCCCCCGCCCCGCGTCCGCCCGTCGCGCACCGGCCGTGCGCCGTGCCCACCCATCGCCGCCGACCCCACGCGGAGCCCTACGTCCTGGCCGCTCACTCGTTACCGGGACGGGTGATGAGCCGCCGGGTCTCGGTGTCGGGGCGCGCTCCGGAGGCGGTGCCTT
>NZ_JAAGLR010000380.1 GCF_010548245.1 Streptomyces sp. SID11385 | reverse complement strand
CGCCCCCGCACGGTCTCCCCCCGCCCGTCCGCCACCCAGGCGCCCTGGGCCCCCCATCCTCGTACGCCCCCCACACCGCGCGGGAGCCCCGCAGGCCCCGCCCGCGCGCTTGTTCTTCCAAGGTTCTCCATCGCGGCGGCACCCGTTCACGCATGGCCTGAAACGTGCGGTGACGACCCCGAAGGAGACCCATGTCCCCGCACATCCGCCGCGTCCTCACCGCACTCGCGGTCCTGGTGCTCGCCCTCCTCGCCACCGCGCGCCCCGCCCTCGCGCACGGCTTCAGCTCCACCGTCTTCCTGCACGTGAGCGGCGAGGCGGAGGGCCGGATACGTACCGATCTCGCCCTCGAATACGACCTGTTCGTCGTCTCCGCCGCCGACGCGGGCCACGACGACGCGCTCTTCCGCGCGGGCACCGCCGCCTTCGAGGACGGCGAGGCGAAGGAGCAGGCCGAGGCACTCGACGCCCACGCGAGGACCGCGCTCGCGTACGTCGAGGACCGCTTCGCCGTCACGTCCGGCGGCACCGCGTGCACGCCCGCGCGCGTGGGCGGCTTCACGATGGACCGCAGGGAGGGCGTCCCGTACACCCACCTCCTGCTCGACTGGACGTGCGCGGACCGCGCGGGCACGCTCGCGGTGCGCGGCACGCTCTTCCCCGACGCCGAGGGGTACGTCAAGGGCACGAAGACGATCGCCACCTACGACGTCGCGGGCCGCTCGGGCAGCGCCGCGCTCGACGCCGCGCACCCCTCGTTCTCCGTGGAACAGACCTGGTACGAACGGTTCTGGGAGTTCTTCAGGCTCGGCGCGGAGCACCTGCTGGGCGGGATCGACCACATCCTCTTCCTGCTCGCCCTCATCGTGGGCTCGCGCCGCCCCCGCGAGATCGTCCTCGCGGCGACGAGCTTCACCCTCGCCCACTCGGTGACCTTCCTCCTCGCCGCGCTCGGCGCGGTCGACGTGCCGGCGCGCGTCGTCGAACCGGTCATCGCGCTGTCGATCGCGGTCGTCGCGGGCGGCTGGCTGTGGCGGCTCGCGCGGGGGCGGGCGCAGGGCGAGGCGGCGTACGGGGACGGGCCGCTCGGCCTCGACCGGACCGGCTGGACCCGGCTCGGCATGGTCTTCTGCTTCGGCCTCGTCCACGGCCTGGGCTTCGCGGGCGCGCTCGGCATCGACGAGGCGTGGTCGTGGACGCTCCTGTGGTCGCTGCTCGTCTTCAACGTCGGCATCGAGGCGGTTCAACTCGGCCTGATCGCCCTCGTCTTCCCGCTCCTCCTGCTGCTCCGCCGCCGCGCCCCGCGCACGGCGCTGTGGGTGACGGGCGCGGTCTCGGCGGGGGTCGCGGCGATGGGGCTCGTGTGGTGCGTGCAACGGGTGCTGGCGGGCTGAGCGCCGCCGTACGAGACCGATCGCCCTGCCCCTGGCCGAAAACCATTCCCATCCGGCTGTACGGGGTTCAACCACCACCGCCCCCGCGTTTGCACGTCATTTACCCGCTCCCGAGACGCTGTTGACCTTCACTCGTTCCCCACGAGAAACGGACACCATGAACACCAGACCCTCCTCGCGGGCCGCCCGGCCCGCGCGGCGCCGCGTGGCCACCGGGACCGCCGCGGCGATCCTGGGCATGACGATGGCGCTCGGCGGCGCGCTCGCCTCGCCCGCCACCGCGGCCGACGCCGCGTCCGCCACCGGAATCATCCTCGGCGTCGGCGCCAACGAGACCCAGCGCACCGTCTCCTGGTACACCACCGAGGACAGCGCCCAGCAGGTGCAGCTCGTCCCGACCGCGCGGCTCGCGAACGGCGAATTCCCCGCCGACGCCTCGGTCTTCGACGCGAGCGGCTCCGCGAACATCGCGACGAGCGGCGGCTTCAACCGGCACGCGACGCTCACCGGTCTCCAGGAGCACACCGCGTACTCGTACCGCGTCGGCACCGCGGGCTCGTGGTCGCCCACGTACTCCTTCACGACGCAGGACTTCGAGGGCGACTACGACTTCCTCTTCTACGGGGACCCGCAGATCGGCTCCTCGGGCGACACCGCGAAGGACCAGGCGGGCTGGGAGGACACCGTCGACGTGTCCCTCGCCGCCAACCCGGACGCGGAACTGCTCGTCTCCGGCGGCGACCAGGTCGAGAGCGCGAACAACGAGTCGCAGTGGAACGCCTTCCTCGCCCCCGCCAAGCTGAAGCAGTACCCGTGGGCGGCGACGATCGGCAACCACGACGTCGGCGGCAAGGCGTACGAGCAGCACCTGTACACGCCGAACACCGACCGCTCGGCCCCGTACTACTCCAACGGGAACCCGTCCTCGAACACCTCGGGCGGCGACTACTGGTACATCTACAAGGACACGCTGTTCATCGACCTGAACAGCAACAGCTACGCCACCTCGCAGGGCGGCGGCGGTGACGCGGCGCACCTGTCCTACGTGAACGACATCATCGAGAAGCACGGCTCCGAGGCGAAGTGGAAGGTGCTGGTCTACCACCACGCCATCTACTCCCCCGCCTCGCACGCCAAGGACAGCGACAACAAGGTCCGCAGGACCGACTTCCCGACGGCCTTCTCGAAGCTCGGCGTGGACCTGGTCCTCCAGGGTCACGACCACAGCTACTCCCGCAGCTACCTGATCAAGAACGGTCAGAAGGCGGACCCGGAGGAGCAGCCGGGCCAGAACGAGGTCTACCCGGGCCCCGGCGGCGTCCTCTACGTGACCGCCAACTCGGCCTCGGGCTCGAAGTACTACGACATCACCCCGCCCGACAACAGCGGCACGAGCGGTGCCGGAAACGGCGCCGACCCGCTCAACCCCGGCAGCTACTGGTACAACTCCGTGCAGAACCAGGAGCACGTGCGCAGCTACGTCAAGGTCGGCGTCCGCAAGGACAAGCTGGTCGTCGAGAACCTGCGCAGCGGTACGTGCGCGGCGCCCAACGCGGCCGTCGAGCTGAAGCAGGACGACTGCGCGAACACGAGCGAGGGGCAGCCGGTCGGCTCGATCGTCGACAAGGTCACCGTCCACCCGCACCACGGCGGCGGCCAGGACCTCCAGGTCGACGTGCCCGAGGCGGCGCCCGGTGAGTTCGGCTGGACGATCGACGGCTACAACGGCCTCGTCGACCTCGGTACGGCCAAGGACAAGGACGGCGACCACTTCGAGGCGGCCGGGACGATCAACCCGATAGCCGTGACCGACAGCCGCCGCACCCTCGCGCCCTGGTCGGTCTCCGCGAGCGTCGGCGACTTCAAGGACGCGGACAAGACCTTCTCGGGCTCCAACCTCGGCTGGACGCCGAAGGTGCTCCAGGAGGGCGCGGGCGCGAAGGCCGGGGCGCCGATCGGCTCCGGCTTCGACACGCAGGGCAAGGGCCTCTCCGTCTCGCGGGGCCTCGGCTCCGCGACGCAGGGCCACGCCAAGGGCAAGGCGAAGCTCGGCGCGGACCTGGACCTGAAGATCCCCGGTTCGGCCGCGAAGGGCTCGTACCGGGCGACCCTGACGATCACCGCGCTCAGCAGCTGAGCCGTACGTACCCGGGGCGGGCGCCCGTCCGGCGCCCGCCCCTCCCCCGCTCCCCTCCCTCCCCTTCCAGGACCCCCCAGGACCCGAGATGCCCACCGCCGCCCGCACTCCCCTCCGCCTCCTCCCGCTCCTCCTCGCCGCCCTCCTCCTGACCGGCGTCTTCGCACCGCCGCCCGCGCACGCGGCGGACGAGGACGTCACCTGGACGGTCCGCACCGCCCCCAACTCCTTCGGCGAGGACCGCTCCAGCTACAGCTACAGCGTGAACCCCGGCGGCCACGTCGAGGACGCGATGGTCGTCGCGAACCGCGGCGGGAAGCCGCTGACGCTCACGGTGTACGCGGCCGACGGCTTCACGACGGACACGGGCTCGCTCGACCTGCTCGCGGCGGGGAAGAAGTCGGTCGGCGTCGGCGCCTGGCTCCGTGCGGACACCACGAAGCTCACCGTCCGGCCGGGGAAGACGGCCGAGATCCCCTTCACCGTCTCGGTCCCGCGCGAGGCCACCCCGGGCGACTACGTGGGCGGCCTGCTCACCTCGCTCAAGCAGCCGGACGACGCCGAGGGCATCAACGTGGACCGCCGCCTGGGCATCAAGGTGAAGCTGCGCGTGAGCGGCGCCCTGAAGCCGGCGCTCACGATCGAGGACGCGCACGTCTCGTACGACGGCACGGCCGACCCCTTCGCACGGGGCGACGCGACGCTGACGTACACGGTCCACAACACCGGCAACGCGGCCGTCGCGGCCCGCCAGACGGCCGGACTCACCGGCCCCTTCGGCTGGTTCACCGCTCACGTACGGAAGCCGAAGGACACCCCCGAACTCCTCCCCGGCGAACGCTGGAAGGTCACGGTCCCGGCCACGGGAGTCACCCCGTCCTTCGCGCTGACGGCGAAGATCACCCTGACCCCGCTCCTGACCGACGCCTCCGGCTCGACGACCCCCCTCCCCCCGGTGAAGGCGACGGCCCACGGCACGGCGATCCCCTGGACCCTGCTCGTCCTCGCCCTGGCCCTCGTCGCCTGCGCGGTGGCAGCGCTCCGCCTCCGCCGCCACCGCAAGCGGGGCGAGGAGGCACGCGTACGGGAGGCGGTGGCGAGGGAGCTGCGGGAGCGGGGGGAGAAGGTGGGCTGACGGGCGGGGCGCGCTACGAGCGCTTGCGGGGCTTCCCGCGCTTGGCGGCGCCGCGGGGCGTCCCCTTGGACGAGCCCTTCGCGGACCCCTTCGCGGCGCCCTTGGCGGACCCCTTGCCGGACCCCTTGGCGGCGCCCTTCGCCGCCCCGGACCGTTCGCGCCCCGGCTTCCCGCCGCTCCGTCCGCCCTCGCCCCGCCCGCCTCGCTCGTTCCGCTCGGCGGTGGCCGGCTGCGGGCCGCGGCTGCTGTTGACCGTACGACCGCGGACGATGCCGATGAAGTGCTCGACGAGGTCCGTCGTCGCGTCCTCGGGCCAGGCGAGGGCCACGCGCGAGACGGGGGCGTCCGTGACCGTGCGGTAGGTGAGGTCGCGGCGGTGGTGGAGCCGGGCGAGGGACTGGGGCACGACGAGCACGCCGATCCCGGCCGCGACCAGCTCGACGGCGTCGGCGGTCGTGGCGGGGCGCTCCTTCGCGGGGTGCCCCGGGAGCGCGTCCCACTCCAGGACGTCGTCGAGCGGGTGCAGCACGGTCTCGTCGGCGAGGTCCGCGGTCGTGACCTCCTCGGCGATCGCGACGAGGTGGTCCTTGGGGATCACGACGACGGTGGCCTCGGTGTACAGGGGGATGGCGCTCATGTCCGTACGGTCCACGGGCAGCCGCAGGAACCCGGCGTCGGCGCCCCGCGCGCGCAGCAGGCCCTCGGCCTCGCCCGCCGGGGCGGCCGTGAGGGTCAGGGGAACACCGGGAAGCCGCTCGTTCCAGACCCGCACCCACTTCGTGGGGGTCACGCCGGGAACGTAGGCGAGCGTGAACGAAGGGGAAGCGTCCGAGCCAGTCACCGCTCCAGGCTACCGGCGGCCGTGGCGCCGTACGCCCCCGGCAGTCGTTACGCTGGACGTATGACGTCGCACAAGACCACCCAGACCATGAAGCCCGCGACCGCGGCGAAGAAGCTGGGTGTGTACCTGGAAGCCACCCCCGCCGAGTTCCGGGAGGGCCCCGTCTCACGCGACGAGCTGAACGCGCTCCAGGCCGACCCGCCCGAGTGGCTCCGCGAACTGCGCCGCAACGGCCCCCACCCCCGCCCGGTGATCGCGGCCCGCCTGGAGATCTCCATCGCGGGCCTGGCCCGCGGCGGCATCACCGACCCCCTCACCACCCCCCAGATCGAGGCCCTCAAACAGGAATGCCCCGACTGGCTCCGCCACGAACGCGCCACCCACACCGAAACCCGCAAGGAAGCCGCCCGCATCAAGGCCCGCAACGAAGAACGCGCGGCGCGCACAGAGCGATAACAGCCTGCGTCCGCTGGTGAGGAAGGTGAGGTACGACCCCAGCCGAATGGGCAGGTGCTGCGTACGTCCACGACCTTCACGGCATCAGGACTCGCTCATTTTCCCATTGGGCAACCCGGATGAAGATGCTTCCTTGACACCAACGGTTCAGGCAACTGCCTTAGCGCTCCGGATGATCGCCGCCTTATGAGGGAGGATGAACCGTACGACTTGGTGGCACTAAGACTCCCTGCCTCTTCCCGCATAAAGAGCGCCATTCTCAACGTCATCCGCGTGGACTATAGCGTTCGGGATGTCCTTGTAATGCATGAGCGCCTTCACTGAGACTCTGTAGCTCCGCCCGGCTCGGGCCGCCGGCAACGGAAAATTACCAGCTCTGATAAGCCTGTATGCCGCAGACTCGGTCACACCCATCACGTATGCCGCTTCACGCAACCCGATAAACTGCGGGTACAGATCCGATGCGTAGTAGTAAAAATTCGGGTCAGATATCCGCGACCGCAGGAGTCCCGAACTCCGCACGGACTGACTTATAGATCCCGAGCGACGCCCTGCCCTGAGCTCCTCGTGGTAACCACTCACAAACTCGAAACAGCCCACCCCGCGAAGCAGAGCACCCCATCGCTCTCCGCGGATTTGCTCCGCAACGCACAGCGAGCGCGGCGGACTGGCCGGACGCATGCGAACCGCTATCGCCGGAGCGACACGCTCCGCGAGGAAGTCCACCACGTAACCGGTGCTCAGGAGCGGCTCTCTGCACGGGCGTCCGCGCCCCCGCGCATCCACCGGCGGCGACGGTGATCCGGCCGCAGCCGCGCGATACCCCTTCCAGCTCGACGTGCCTAGTGCTCTGACCGCATAGGTTCACCGGCTTGGGGCGGTGTCCGGAGCTGGAGGTATCGGGCTGTGATCGTCTTGCCGTTCGTTGGGGGTGTTCTCGACTGCCCACTTGCGGAAGAGGGTGAGTGCCTCGGTGAGGTTGCCTGGTCCGCACGCGGCCTGGAAGGTCATCTCGGATGTCCAGGCCATGACCCAGTCGTCCTTGCCGCGCTTGAGATCGTGGCGGGGGAAGTCGTGTCCTTCCAGGTCGGTCTCCCCCAAGTCGATGCGGACTGACCAACCGGGGTTATCGAGCGTGTCGATCTTGATGCCCCACTCGTGCTCCCAGTCCTCGTTGCACTGGGCGGAGTACCAACCCTGCAGCCAGTCCAAGACGTTCTCGGCTTCTTTCATCGCACGAGATGCTAGGTCAGCCGCGAGTCCAGGACCGGACGCGGCTGGTTCAACTTGCCCTGGGAGTCGCGATGGCCGAGCCGGTGCGCGTGCGAAGACTGACCGATCAGGAGGGGCAGCGGCTGCAGCAGATCGTGCGGCAAGGCTGCACCAGCTCGGTGCGCTACCGGCGCGCGATGATGCTGCTGGCTTCGGCCGGCGGGAACCGCGTCGGCTGCCAGCCGACGCGTCGGAATTTTTCTTCTCCGGCAGATCGGTAGGTGAGAGAGAACGACTCGCGACCGATGAACACGCGTGCTTCGGGATGCCGAAACCCACGGTCCACCGCAGGTTCCTGACCTGGTTGAGAACGGCTTTCCGGGGCCGATATCGTGCACGTGACTGATGCCCGGGATGACATACACGAACTGCCCATATGATCGCACCAAGCTGCTCCCTGACAGGTGCAATACCGAACCACGGTCGAGGCCATCGATGTTTGAGGGCCACTTTCGCGGAGAACGACTCACCTGCGGCTCGTCCAGACGCGGCGCCTTCAACCTCGTCGACCAGGAGGCTGGAAGTGTCGGGCAGGGGTGATTATGCGAGGTTGAGGCTCACCAGCCTACAGAAGGCGAAGGTGCACCCACGGCATGTGCGGTGCGGTCTACGGAGCGGGCCAGCCTAGTACTCCAGCTGTAGATCGTGATCTCGCAGATCGGGCCAGGTTCCGGCTTGCTGTCTCAGGCGAACTGATCAGTGAAAGGGGCTGCCGTAGAAGCGGCCCTGTTCGCACAGAGCGTCGATCTCGGCGTTCTCTGCCTCGCTCAGCTGCGCATCCAGCGCGACGCTGATGACGTGGCGGGCGCGCGCCAGGCGCCGTGCGACATCCCAGTCGTCGATGAACTTGCCGACGGTGTGTTCGTCGGCGCTTCCGGATGCCTGCCGGGATCCGAGCCGGTCGAGGGAGACCACGAACTCGTTCAGGTCCTGGAGGACGGCGACGACCTCGTTGAGGGGCATGCGGATCTCTCGGGGGGACACGTTCATCGGCCGATTCAACTGCAGAGCCAGCACTCAGACCAAGACCCGGCATCTCGCCGGTCGGGGCGGGCACGAGTACGGCTACCGATGATCATCGTCGTTTGTGAAGACGAACGAGGAGTCGGTGGCCGCAGGTCACAGCATAGATCCCGGCCGTTGGCGGGAGGCGTTCGACGTGGTTATGGGCCGGATCGCGGGTCGGTTCGCCCGGGTTGAACCCCGGTTGCGGGCCGGTCGGTTGGTGATGGGACTTCTGTCGGACCTGCCGCGCAAGGACTGTTGGACTATCGCGGAGTGGGTCGGGGAGACGAACCCGCACGGCATGCAGCACCTGCTGTGCCGAGCGTCCTGGGATGCGGATGCCGTGCGTGACGATGTGCGCGAGTACGTCGTCGAGCACCTACACGACGAGGCGGCGGCGCGGCTCGTGGACGAGACCGGCGACGTGAAGAAAGGCATCCACACCGTCGGGTCCAGCGCCAGTACACCGGCACCGCCGGCCGGATCGAGAACTCACAGGTCGCTGTCTATCTCGTCTATGCCGGTGAGCGGGGGCACGCGGCGGTGGACCGGGAGTTGTACGTTCCGCGTTCGTGGACCGGTGCCCCCAATCGCTGCCGGGCGGCCGGGCTCGACGAGGACACCGTCTTCGCCACCAAGCCGGAGCTGGCCCGGGTGATGATCGAGCGGTTCCTGGACGCCGGACACCGCATCGGTTGGGGTGACCGGCGACGAGGTCTATGGCGGCAACCCGAAATTGCGGGCGTCCCTGGAAGAACGCGGTCTGGGCTACGTCCTCGCGGTGGCTTGCTCAGCCGAAGTGACCACCAAGAAAGTTCCGCACCGACACGCTCGCGGCGATGTTGCCCAAGCGAGCCTGGCAGAAGCCGTCAGTTGGACGCGGCGCAAAGGGCCACCGCTTCCACGACTGGGCCGTCATCGACCTCGCAGGCGGGCCGCCGGGACACCGTCAGCTGCTGATTCGGCAGAGCCGCACCACCGGCGAACTCGCCTACTCGCGCTGCCATTCCACCGTACCCGTCCCGCTGCACACCCTGGCCAAGACGGCCGGCTCCCGGTGGCGGGTCGAGGAAACCTTCCAGACCGAGAAGGGCCTGGCGGGGCTCGACGAACACCAGGTCCGCCGCTACTCGTTCTGGGCCCGTTGGGTCACCCTCGCCATGCTCGCTCATGCCTTCCTCGCCGTCGTCCGCACCGACGATCACGCCCGCAGGTCAGGCCCCGACGAACTGATCCCGCTCACCTGCAACGAGATCCAGCATCTGTTTCTCGCCGCCGTCCACCCCATTCACGGCCTCGCTCACCGGCTCGGCTGGTCGGACTGGCGACGCCGCCACCAGGCGCGATCACAGACCAACCATTACCGGCGACAAGCCGCCTGCCATGCATGGAGATCACGATCTACAGCTGGAGTACTAGGGCGTGTCCGTAAAGTCGGTGGGTCGTTGTTCTGTTCGTGGTGCGACGGCATGAATTGACGGATGAGGCGTGGGCGTTGATCGCTCCGTTGTTGGTGCCGGGCCGGATGGGGCGGCCGGTGCGGGACAGGCGTCAGGTGGTGAACGGGATCTTGTGGAAGCTGTCCACGGGGGCTGCCTGGCGTGACCTGCCCGAGCGGTACGGGCCGTGGAAGACGGTCTACGAGCGTTTCCGTCACTGGTCGGCCGACGGCACCTGGGAGCGGCTGCTGGCTCATGTCCAGCAGCACTCGGACGCGGTGGGTGAGGTCGACTGGACGCTGGTCTGCGTGGACTCGACGACGGTGCGGGCGCATCAGCACGCGGCCGGGGCCCGAAAAAGGGGCAGGTCCGGCCCGGTGAGGCGATCGGCCGGTCCCGCGGCGGGCTGACCACGAAGATCCACCTCGCCTGCGACGGGAACGGCCGCCCGCTGGCCTTCACCCTGACCGCCGGGAACGTCAACGACTGCACCCAGTTCGAAGCCGTCATGGCCGGCATCCGCATCAACCGGCCGGGCCCGGGCCGCCCCAGGACCCGGCCCGAACGCGTCGCGGCGGACAAGGGCTACTCGTCCCGGAAAATCCGCGCCTACCTTCGCAAGCGAGGCATCAAGAGCACGATCCCGGAACGACTCGACCAGATCAACGGCCGCCTCAGCAGGGGCGAGAGGCTGTGCGGCCTCGACCGTGCCGCCTACCGGCGCCGCAACCTCGTCGAACGCTGCTTCAGCAAACTCAAGCAGAACAAAGCCCTCGCCACCCGCTACGACAA
>NZ_JAAGLR010000346.1 GCF_010548245.1 Streptomyces sp. SID11385 | reverse complement strand
TCGGTGTACCCGGACGTGCGGGACGAGGAGGGCCTGGCGGCCTCGTGCCGGCACGGCAGGGACCTCGGCTTCTTCGGGCGCGCCGCGATCCACCCCCGTCAGCTCGCGGTCATCGAGCACGCGTGGCGTCCCAGCGGCGCGGAGGTCGCGGCGGCGGACGAGGTGCTGGGCGCGGCGGCGCGGGACGGCGGGGCGCTCGTGCTCCCGGACGGCCGCTTCGTGGACGCGGCACTCGTCGCGGTCGCCCACCGCACGAAGGCCCTCGCGGAACGGCTCGGGGTGGGGTGAGCGGCGGTCACGATGACGAGTTCGCGGGCCCATCACACTCCTTCATGAGAACCACCGATCGCGGGGCGCCGGCACTCCACACTGCCTGATGTTCACCAGCCGCGGTCCGCCCCGGCGGGCTGATCGGCTGGCGCACTCGGGCGGCGATGCTGTCGGGCCTGGTGGGGTGCGATCCCTGCCTCACGGCTCCGTGGGCCGGAGCCCGGCGCTGGGGAGTGTCGCTGCCGCGCCCGCCGTCAGGAGTAGCCCGACCGCGGCGAGCAGCATGCTCCACCGCATGCCCGACAGGAATGTGTCCGCCCCGGAAAGCAGTGCGCCGAAGACGGCCACCGCGATGGCTCCGCCGGTCTGGCGGGCTGTGTTGAGGGCGGCGGAGGCGGTGCCCGCCCGGTCCGCGGGCACGGCGTCGAGGAGCAGGGCGGTCAGGGCGGGAACGGCCAGCGCTCCGCCGAGGCCGACCGGCACCATCAGCGCCGCCACGGCGCCCACGGGGGTGTGCGGGCTGACCGTGAGCGGTGCCAGCGAGCCTGACGCGCCGACCAGTTGTCCCGCCACCATCGGCACCCGGGGGCCGAACCGCGCGGCCAGCTTCGCCGAGGCCAGGTTCACCACGGCGACAAGAGCCGTCATCGGAATGAACAGCGTGCCCGCGTGCAGAGCCGACTGTCCGCGCTCCTGCTGGAGGTAGAGACTGAAGACGAACACCCCACCGTAGTAGGCGGCGTTGAGCGTGAAGCCGACTATCAGGGAGACCGCCACGACGCGGGAGCGGAACAACGGCGGCGGAAGCATCGGATGCGTTCCCCTGGCCTGCGTGGCAAGGAAGAGGGCCGCCGAGACCACGGCCATCAGCAGTGACACCACCACGAGCGGCCTGCCGAAGCCCTTCTCGCCGCCCTCGATCACTCCGAACGCCAGTGCCCCCACCGCGGCTACGGCCGTGAGCTGCCCGGCCGTGTCCAGACGCGAGGGCAGCCGGGGGGACGCGGGCACCCGGCTGAGCAGGGCGAGTGCCAGCAGGCCCGCGGGCAGGTTGACGAAGAAGATCCACCGCCAGCCCGCAAAGGCGGTGAGCGCCCCGCCCAGGACCGGTCCGGCTGCCACCGCGACCGCCCCGCCCACGGTCCACACGGCGATCGCACGTGCCCGCTTGGCCTGGTCGGGAAAGCCCTGCCGGACCAGGGCCAGCGACGCCGGCATCATCACCGCGGCCGCACCGCCCTGCACGAGACGGGCGGCCACCAGCACGCCGAGGGCGGGTGCCACCCCGCAGGCGGCCGAGGCCAGCGCGAAGAGGACGAGCCCGCCGCCGTAAGCCCGCCGGGCCCCGATGCGGTCCGACACCGCGCCGGCAGAGAGCATCAGGGCGGCGAAGACGAGGGCGTAGCCGTCCACCACCCACTGCAGCGCGGACATGCCGCCGCCCAGGCTGCGGCCGATGTCGGGCAGGGCGACGGTGACGATCAGGGCGTCCAGCGAGATGAGGAAGAAGCCCAGCAGGGCGGCGCCGAGCACTACGGGCGACTCGTCCCGGGCCGGCCCCGCGGTGCGGGAGGCGATGGAGGACGCTTGCGGCGATGTCATGAGGGCACTCCTGCGACGTTCGGGGAGGTACGCGACCGGTACGGCGGCGATGCCGGCCACCATGGACAGGCCGGGCCCGCAACGGGAAGCCGCGCCTCGCGCGCGACAGGTCCCCGCCGCCGCGCCCGGGCGGGGACGGCGGGACGGAAGGCGGGCGGCCGGGCCGTCAGTTGTCGAAGTCCGTGGAGCGGGTGAGCTTTTCCCAGGAGTGGAGTTCGGTGCGGGCACGGTCGAGGTGGCCGGTGATCGCGTCGGCTGCGTCGTTGCCCAGCGGCAGACGCAGCGGCGCCTCGTCTGCGTCCAGCGCGGTGAGGATGGCGGCCGCGGCCTTGGCCGGGTCCCCGGGCTCCTGGCCGGCTCCACCCGGCAGACCGGAACGGACGGGGCCCACGGTGTCCTCATAGGCATGCAGGGCCGCGGACTGCCGCAGAGCTCCGGTGCCGGCGAAACCGGTGCGGAAGGCGCCGGGCTCGACGATCAGCACGCGGATGCCGTGCGGGGCGACCTCGGTGGCCAGCGCCTCGGAGAGCCCTTCCAGGGCGAACTTGGTGGCGCAGTAGGCCCCGACCCCCGCGAAGGCGAACCGCCCGCCCATGCTGGTCAGTTGCACGATGGCCCCCGAGCCCCGGCGGCGCATGTGCGGCAGTACGAGCCGAGTGAGCGCGGCCGGGCCGAAGAAGTGCAGATCCATCAGATTCCGCAGTTCGGCGTCGGTGGTCTCCTCGACCGCCCCCACCATGCCCCGTCCGGCGTTGTTGACCAGGACGTCGATGCGGCCGTGCCGGGCCACCACGCCGTCGACCGCGTCCTGGATGCCCGCGATGTCGGTGACGTCCAGCGGCAGCGCCTCGACCTGGTCCGGGTGTGCGGTGACCAGGTCGTCGAGCGGCGCGGTGCGGCGGGCGGCGGCGATCACGATGTCGCCCGCCGCCACCGCGGCTTCGGTGATCGCCCGGCCGAACCCGCTGCTCGCCCCGGTGACCAGCCATACCTTGTTCATGTTCTTCCCCCTGTGCCGGGTGACCCGCCGCTCTGAGCGGATCGTGTGTGAACCACCTTGCAGGGCCGCCCAGTTGTCCGTCCAAGATGCGCTGTGATAGCTGATGGTTATGGACGTTCACGGACGGGACCTGCGGTACTTCGCCGCCGTGGCCGAAGAGCTGCACTTCACGCGCGCGGCCGAGCGGCTGTACGTCTCACAGCCCGCGCTGAGCAAGCAGATCAGGGCGCTGGAAAAACAGGTGGGGGCCGCATTGTTCGAGCGCGACCGGCGCGAGGTACGTCTGAGCGCGGCCGGCGCGGCGCTGCTGCCTCACGCTCAGCGCATGCTCGCCGAGTGGGAAGCTGCCCAGGAGGCGGTCGCCCGGGCCGTGGCCGACCAGGCGGCCGTCCTCGTCGTGGGGATGAGTACCAGCCCCGGCCGCGGGGGTGTGCTGCCGGCGATCCGCTCCCGCTTCACCGCCGCCCACCCCGACGCCCGCCTCAGGCTTCGCCAGGTCCCCTGGCACGACTCGACCGCCGGGCTCGCCGACGGCACGTGCGACGCGGCGTTCGTCTGGCTGCCGCTGCCCGATGCGGACCGTTACCGGTGGATGGTGATCGCCGAGGAGCCCCGCGTGGTCGCCATGCCCGCTACCCACCCGCTCGCCAACAGGGAGATCATCGACTTCACCGACCTGCTGGGCGAGCCGTTCCTCGCCCTGCCCCACAGCGCCGGGCCGCTGCGCGACTACTGGCTTGCCACCGATGCCCGCGGCGGGAGGCCGGCGCGCATCGGTGCGGAAGTGGCGAGCACGGAGGAGACGTACGAGGCGCTCGTCGCGGGTCTCGGCGTGGTCCTGCTGGCGGCCGGGAACACTCCGCTGATCACCCTCGGCGGAGTCGTCACCCGTGCGGTGAGCGGCATCGCGCCCAGCCGCTTCGCCCTGGCCTGGCGCGCCGACGAACGCCGCCCGCTGGTGCGGGAGTACGCGCGCGCGTGTGCGCTGGCGGCCGAGACGACACGTACCTCCCTGTGAGATGGTCGTTCGGCTCGTCCTCGATGAGCCGGTGTGTCCGGACCCACCGCGCCCGGGTCCCGCTCAGCGAGCCCAGCAGCGCAGTGCCGTCCTCCTTGCCCTCCGCCACCGGCTCCGGCAAGCGACGGGCGCACGGCCTCCCCCAGGCGCGCCGGGGTCCACGCGCAGAAGACCAGGTCCCCCCGCGCCCGCGCGGCGGCCACTATCCGCTCCTCCGGCCCGGGGCTCGACGGGGTCGCTGCGGCACCGCACAAGCAAGGCCGGAAGGGGCGGGACGGAGGTGATCCGTCCCGCCCCTTCCGGGCGGCCGTGGCTCGTGGGCCGCCGGCTCAGCTCTTCTTGAGGGAGGCCGCGGAGCCGGAGGCTTCGGCGTTCTCGGGGACGGAGTCGCCCGCTTCCGCGGTCGCGTCCTCGGTCGTGTCCTTGTCCTTGTCCTTGTCCGCCTTCGCCCCGTCGTCCTCGGCCGCGTCGGCCTTCGTCCCGTCGCCCTCGGCCTCGGCCCCGGCCTCGGTCTTCGCCTTGGCCGTCCCAATACCGTCGTCCCCGTCGTCCTTCGCGTCCCGCGTGTCCTTCGTGTCCTCGGCGTCGCGCGGCTCCGGGACGTCGCCCTCGCCGCCCTTGTCGACGATGACCTCGCGGCCCGGGCGGAGCCGGGCGGAGAGCACGAAGTAGGTGACGGCGGCGAGGAAGACGATGATCGCCGTCCACACGTTGAGGCGGACCCCGAAGATGTGGTGCGCGCTGTCCACGCGCATGTACTCGATCCAGCCGCGGCCCGCGCAGTACGCGGCGACGTAGAGCGCGAAGGCGCGTCCGTGGCCGAGGCGGAAGCGGCGGTCGGCCCAGATCACGAGGAGGCCGACGCCGATGCACCACAGGAACTCGTAGAGGAACGTCGGGTGGTACGTGCCGGGGATGCGGCCGCCGCTGTCGCTGGTGATCTTCACCGCCCAGGGCAGGTCGGTCGGCTTGCCGTACAGCTCCTGGTTGAACCAGTTGCCCCAGCGGCCGATCGCCTGGGCGAAGGCGATGCCGGGGGCGACCGTGTCGGCCCAGGCCGGGAGGGGGATGCCGCGCCTGCGGCAGCCGATCCAGGCGCCGAGGGCGCCGAAGGCGATCGCGCCCCAGATGCCGAGGCCGCCCTCCCAGATCTTGAAGGCGTTGACCCAGTCCTTGCCCTCGGTGAAGTACAGCTCGTAGTCGGTGATGACGTGGTACAGCCGTCCGCCGACGAGCCCGAAGGGCACCGCCCAGACGGCGATGTCCGCCACCGTGCCCGCCCGGCCGCCGCGCGCGATCCAGCGCCGGTTGCCGATGAGCACGGCGACGAAGACGCCGATGATGATGCAGAACGCGTATCCGCGCAGCGGGATGGAGCCGAGGTACAGCACTCCGCGCGACGGGCTGGGAATGTAGGCAAGGTCCATGACGACTCAACGCTATCGCGTGGGGAGCGCGGGGCGGGGCGCGGTGTTGGCAACGTCTCCGTAACGTCGCCCCGCGGCGGGGCCGGCCTCCTGCGGCCTCCGGCCGTGTCCTCAAGCGCCGGACGGGCTTGATTCCGCGGCCTCGGGCGAGGGGTTCAGCTCTTGTCGGCCTTCGCCTCCACCAGTTCCTTCAGGCGGTCCGGGGTGAAGGCGGGCTTCGGGTTCTTGAAGACGTCTTTGCCGTCGAGGATCACCGTGGGGGTGCCGCGGAAGTCGCCCTGGGTGAATTTCTCGTTGGACTTGGTGACCCAGGCGCGGTGGGTGTTCCCCTTGACGCAGTCGCGGAAGGCGGGGGTGTCGAGGCCCTTGACCTTCTTGGCGAGGGCGATGAGCTTGTCCGGCTCGGCGTAGGGGTCGGTCGTCTCGGCCGGCTGATGGGCGTAGAGGACGTCGTGGTAGGCGGGGAACTTGTTCTCGTCCTGCGCGCAGAGCGCCGCGTTGGCCGCGGTCGCCGAGCCGCTGCCGCCCATGTTGCCGTCGATGAGGGTGGCGAGGTGGTACTCGACGCGGAGCTTCCCCGAGCCGGTCAGCTCGTGGATCGTGGACCGGAAGCCGTTCTCGAACTGGGCGCAGGCCGGGCAGCGGAAGTCCTCCCAGATGGTGAGGACGGAGGGGGCCGACTTCTCGCCGAGCGGGATGGCGAGCCCGTCCTCGCCCGTCGCGCCCTTGGGCGCCACGACGGGCCCCGCGGCATCCGTGCTGCCCTTCTTGCCGATCGTGACGGCGGCGCCGACGCCGCCCGCCACAGCGAGCACCCCGAGCACGGCGGCGCCCATGACGAGGCTCTTGCGCCGCTTCTCGCGGGCCTCCTCGCGACGGCGGTCGGCCGCGATGCGGTCCCGCGCGGACAGCTTTCCCTGACGATTCTTCTCGCTCACAC
The DNA here is from genome assembly GCF_010548245.1 of Streptomyces sp. SID11385. Lineage (GTDB taxonomy): Bacteria > Actinomycetota > Actinomycetes > Streptomycetales > Streptomycetaceae > Streptomyces. The sequence goes on along the minus strand of NZ_JAAGLR010000346.1, from coordinate 2,651 downwards.
CCCCGCCAACGAACCGGACGGGCACGCGTGCCTGCCGCACCGCTTCTTCACGCGGACGAGTGAAGCGGGACACGCCGCGTTGCCGGGAACCGGTCGGCTCATCGTCCGCCCCTCACGGACGTCGGAAGGCACGGCGGGTCCCGGAGGCGCCGGACAGCCCGCGGGCCGGGCACGGCCGGGAGAATCCCCGCCGTACCCGGCCCGCGGCCGTGCCGCGCCTCGGCCGCACCGGACGAGCCGGTTCGCCCCGGCCGCCGGCCCGGCCCCGCCGGTTCAGCCCCGCTGCCGGACGCCCTTCGCCAGTTCGCCCGCCAGTTCCCGTACCGCCGCGAGTCCCGACTCCTCGTCGGGCGCGTCCAGGAGGCGCTTGACGAAGGCGGAGCCGACGATGACGCCGTCCGCGAAGGCGGCGACCTCGGCGGCGTGGGCCGGGGTCGAGACGCCGATGCCGACGCAGATCGGCAGGTCCGTCGTGGCGCGGGTGCGGGTCACGAGGTCCTTGGCCTGTTCGCCGACCGAGTCGCGGGTGCCCGTGACGCCCATGAGCGAGGCCGCGTAGACGAAGCCGCTGCCCGCCGCCGTGATCTCGCCGAGCCGCTTGTCGGTGCTGCTCGGCGCGACGACGAAGACCGTCGCGAGGCCCTGCTTCTCGGCGTGCGCGCGCCACTCGCCGGCCTCCTGCACGGGCAGGTCGGGCAGGATGCAGCCCGCTCCCCCGGCCTCGGCGAGTTCCCGCGTGAAGCGCTCGATGCCGTAGCGGTCGATCGGGTTCCAGTACGTCATGACGAGGACGGGCTTGCCCGTCGCCTCGAAGGCCTGGCGGACCGTGTCCATGACGTGCCGGATCTTGAGGCCGCCGCGCAGCGCGATGTCGTCGGCCGTCTGGATCACGGGGCCGTCCATGACCGGGTCGGAGTGCGGCAGCCCGACCTCGACGACGTCGGCGCCGCCTTCGAGCGCGGCCCGCACGGCCTTCGCGCCGCCCTCGATGCTCGGGAAGCCCGCCGGAAGGTAGGCGACGAGCGCGGCGCGGTTCTCGGCGCGGGCCCCCGCGAGGGTGGCGCTGAGCAGCGCGGACTGTCCGCCGTGGATCTCGTTCACTGGGGCTCCCCCTCCGCGTCGGCGCGGACGACGCCGTCCACGACGACCGACGCGTCGTCGTACAGGCCGAAGTACTTCGCGGCGGTGTCCATGTCCTTGTCACCGCGGCCGGACAGGTTGACGAGAACGAGCCCGTCGGGGCCGAGTTCACGGCCGACGTCGAGGGCGCCCGCGAGGGCGTGCGCCGACTCGATGGCCGGGATGATGCCCTCGGTGCGCGACAGGAGCCGCAGCGCCTCCATCGCCTCCCGGTCGGTGACCGGGCGGTACTCGGCGCGCCCGCTCTCGCGCAGGTGCGCGTGCTCGGGGCCGATGCCGGGGTAGTCGAGCCCGGCGGAGATCGAGTAGGGCTCGGTGATCTGGCCCTCCTCGTCCTGGAGGACGTAGCTGCGGGAGCCGTGCAGTATCCCCGGCTCGCCCGCCGTGAGGGTCGCCGCGTGCTCGCCGGAGGCGACGCCGTGGCCCGCGGCCTCGCAGCCGACGAGCCGGACGCCCTCGTCGGGCAGGAAGGCGTGGAAGAGGCCCATCGCGTTGGAGCCGCCGCCGACGCAGGCGATCGCGGCGTCGGGGAGCCTGCCGGTGCGCTCCAGGAGCTGGCGGCGGGCCTCGACGCCGATGACGCGGTGGAAGTCGCGGACCATCGCGGGGAAGGGGTGCGGGCCCGCGACGGTGCCGAAGAGGTAGTGCGTGTGCTCGACGTTGGCGACCCAGTCGCGGAACGCCTCGTTGATGGCGTCCTTGAGGGTGCGGCTGCCGGACTTCACGGCGACGACCTCGGCGCCGAGCATCCGCATGCGGGCCACGTTGAGCGCCTGGCGCTCGGTGTCGATCTCGCCCATGTAGATCGTGCAGTCCAGGCCGAAGAGGGCGCAGGCGGTCGCGGTCGCGACCCCGTGCTGGCCCGCGCCGGTCTCGGCGATGACGCGGGTCTTGCCCATGCGGCGGGTGAGCAGCGCCTGCCCGAGCACGTTGTTGATCTTGTGGGAGCCGGTGTGGTTGAGGTCCTCGCGCTTGAGGAACACGCGGGCGCCGCCCGCGTGCCCGGCGAAGCGCGGCACCTCGGTGAGGGCGCTGGGGCGCCCGGTGTAGTTGAGGAGGAGGTCGTTCAGCTCGGCGGCGAAGGCGGGATCGCTCTTGGCCTTGTCGTAGGCGACGGCGACCTCGTCGACGGCGGCGACGAGCGCCTCGGGGATGAAGGCGCCGCCGAAGCGGCCGAAGTAGCCCTCGGTGTTCGGGCTCAGGCCCTCTGGATCGGGCACGAAGAAGTCGTGCCCCTGGGAAGTCTCGTGTGACATGGGTGGACGCTCCGGTACCGGGGCGCGCGCGGGCGGCCCGGGAGAGGTGGTCAGGGACGGCACGGTGGCCACGAGGGTACGGTGCGTGGGCGCCCGGGCACGTACGGTGCGGGCGGCACGCCGCGTCAGTCCCTCAGCGGCCGGTGCGGCGCCATCGCATGCCGTTGACCTGCCCGGGCTCGTCGCCGATCACGTACCGCACGCGGCGGCCGTGGACGCGGCGGGCCGGGGCGCGGCAGCCGCGCGGGCGGCAGC
>NZ_JAAGLR010000311.1 GCF_010548245.1 Streptomyces sp. SID11385 | reverse complement strand
TGCGGGGCGCCGCCGCGCGCCCAGCGCTCGTGCAGGAACTCGGTGATCTCGGGGAACCGGTGCACGGGGTACGTCTCGTCCTCGGGGAACTCCTCCTCGCCCGGCGCCCGCTCCCCCTCGTTGACGAGCACCCGCAGCCGCCCGGGCCCCCGCTCCCACGCCGACAGCGCCGCGAAACTCCCGCCGAGCGCCCGCCGCGCCCCCCGCGCCGCCGCCCGCCACGTCTCCCGAGCGGACCGCGCCGCGGCCATGGCCTGCGCCAGCTCCACGACGGCCCGCAACCGGGCGTCCTCCGCTCCGTCGCTCATTCGGCCACTTTAAGCAGGTGGCGGGGGGTTTGCCGGACGAGCGGCTACGGAGAGTGAGTACGGGGCCGGGGCGTCCGGCAGCTACGGGACCAGCGCCCCGTCCCGTCCCTCACTCCCCCGGCCACTGCGGCTTCCGCTTCTCGTTGAAGGCCGCCACGCCCTCCGCGCGGTCCCCGGACGTCGCGACCGAGCGCCAGGCCGCGTCCTCGACCTCCAGGCCCGCGCGCAGATCGAGCCCCTGCCCGAGGCGCAGGGCGCGCTTGGCGGCGCGGAGGCCGAGCGGGGAGTGCGCGGCGATACGGGCGCCGAGCGCAAGCGCCTCCGTACGGTCCTCGCCGTCCGCCACCAGCACGTCCACGAGCCCCAGTTCCTTCGCCTCGCGCGCCTCGACGCGGCGGGCCGTGAAGACGAGTTCGGCCGCGCGGGCCGCGCCGACGCGACGCGGGAGGAGCTGCGTACCGCCGCCGCCCGGGATGACGCCGACGGAGACCTCGGGCAGGCCCACGACGGCGCTCGGATCGGCCACGATCAGGTCGCAGGCGAGGGCGATCTCGTAGCCGCCGCCGAGCGCGAAGCCGTGCACGGCGGCGACGGCGGGCACCGGCAGGTCGAGCACGGCGGTGTACGCGGCGCGGGTCACCGGGCGCTGGCGCATGAGTTCCGCGTCCGTGAAGGAGTTCCGCTCCTTGAGATCGGCGCCCACGCAGAAGGCGCGCTCGGCGGAGGAGGTGAGCACGACGGCGCGCACCTCGCGGTCCCCCGCCAGCTCCGCACACGCCGCGCGAAGCGCCTCGGCGGTGGCGGTAGCGATGGCGTTGAGCGCGCGCGGCCGGTCGAGGACGAGTTCGGCGACGTGCCCGCCCTCGTGCCGGCGAACGAGGATGTCGGTCCCGTACCGGCGCTCGGCGGCGGGAGCTTCGGGGTTCTCGGGGGATACGGGCACGGCGGCCTCCGGTCTCGGTGGGTTACCCGACTGCGATCCGCCGATGTTAACGACCGTTACACGCGGGGGGCTTCGGCAGGACGGGGACGGAGCAGCCGAGCGGGCCGGGGCGGCCCGGGACGTCCCCGAGGTCCGCGCCGGGGCAGATCTCGGAGGGGCGGCCCGGCGGCGGTCCCGCGCGGCAAGGGGCGCGAGCGCGCTCCCGCGCCCGTCAGCCCCGCTCCTCGTCCGCCTTCGGCGTCCGCCTCGTCAGCAGCCACGGTTCGACCACGCCCAGGCCGCGGACCGGGCGTTGCCACATGGGCTGGAGGGCGAAGCGGTAGGCGGGGGCGGGGTCGCCCTCCTTCGCGGCGCGGTCCGTCTCCTCCGCCGCCGCCGTCTCGGAGGCGGGCGCCTCGCCGGTACGGATGAGTTCCTCGGCGAAGGCGGAGTCGACGAGGACGGCGTCGCGCGGCGCTATCGAGGTGAGGCGCGAGGCGAGGTTCACCGTGGTGCCGAAGACGTCGCCCATGCGGGTCGCGACGGTGCCGAAGGCGATGCCGACGCGGAGTTCGGGCATCGTCTCGTCGCCCGAAAGGGTCTCGATGAGGCGCAGCGCGATCTCGGCGGCGACGCCGGCGTCGTCGGCGGCGAAGAGGACCTCGTCGCCGAGGGTCTTCACGAGGCGCCCGCCGCGCGCGGCGACGAGGTCCGCCGAGGTCGTCTCGAACGCCTCGACGAGTTCGCCGACCTCCTCCTCCTCCATGCGGCGCGTGAGGCGCGTGAAGCCCACGAGGTCGGCGAAGCCGATGGCGAGCCTGCGGTCGACCATCTCCTCGTCGTCGCTGACCTGCACGACGCGCCCGGTCGCGGCCGCGAGCTGGCGCCGCCACACGTAGACGAGAAATTCCTCCAGCTCGGGCAGGAGCAGTTCCATCAGCGGATACGTGACCTCGGTACGGGTCATCCCCGGCTCGGGGGGCTCCGTGAGCCCTTCGAGGAAGGAGTCGATCTGCCACTCGGCGAGCCGTGCGGTGGTCTGCCCGGTCGAGCGGGCGACCTGGACGGCCATCGCCTCGCTGAGCAGCCCGGCCTCCACAAGACCGGCGAGGCGGCGCAGGGCGAGGACGTCGGCCTCGGTGAGGGCCTTGGCCTGGTTTATGTCGGCGAAGCCCATGGCCCGCCAGAAACGCGAGGCCAGCTCCATCGAGACACCGGCGGTGCGAGCCGCCTGGAAGGGGGTGTAGCGGCGCTCGGCACCGAGGATCAGCGTTTCGAGGCGCAGCGCGAGCGGGTCGTCCTCGGGCGGCTCGTCGCGGGGGGCGCCGGGGACGGAGGGGCCGTGGTCGGCACGCTCGGGCTCACCACCCCGGTCCACCGCGCGGTCCTGCGTCCACTCCACGAGGTTCTCGCGCTCGGAAGGGGCGGAGTGGTCGGAGGTGGCGGAGGCGGAACGGTCGGAGCTGTCCGGGCCGCCGGAACGGCCGGAGTCGCCGGGCTCCCCGGAGCCGCCCGCCCCGTCCGAGCCCTCGGGCCGCCCCGGTCCGCCGGGGGCCGCCGCGTCCGGCTCCGGTACGGGGTCGGGGTCGGCGTCGTGGGGTGCCGGAGGGGTGCCGGAGGGGTCGCCCGCCCCCTCGGGGGCGCGCCGTCCGCCGCCCGGTGAGGCCGGGCCGTCCGCGCCCGAACCGGTGTCGTCGACGGTCACTGCCTGCGCCCTTCCCCTCTGCCGCGGGCCAACGCCACGACCGCGCTCCACGATACGGCAGGTGTGCCCTGGCTCACTCGCCGCCCGAGCCGCCCCGTCGTTCCTCCGGGGGCGGGACGGGGCGCAGATGGACGATGTCCCCCGCCCCCACGGCCTCCCGTGCGCCCCCCGGGGTCACGAGGACGAGCCGCCCGTCCCCGTCGAGCGCGACGGCCTCGCCGATCAGCTCGGCGTCCCCGGGCAGCTCCGCCCGCACCTGCCGCCCGAGCGTGGAGCACCCGGCCGCGTAGGCGGCCTGGAGCCCGCAGGCGGCCGGGTCCCCGTCCGCCTCGCGCCAGCGCTCGTACCAGTCGGCGAGGGAGCGCAGGACCGCGCGGAGCAGCGGGTCGCGGTCGAGCGTGAGGGCACCGGCGAGGGCGAGGGAACCGGCGGTGGGGACGGGCAGCTCGTCGGCGCGCAGCGAGACGTTGAGGCCGATGCCGAGGACGACGGCGCCGTCCGGGGTGGCCTCGGCGAGGATGCCGGCGGCCTTGCGCTCCTCGCCGTCGATGGTGAGGAGGAGGTCGTTGGGCCATTTGAGGGCCGTGTCGACCCCGGCGGCGCGCGAGAGGGCGGTGGCGAGGGCGACTCCGGCGAGCAGGGGCAGCCAGCCGAGCCGCGCGGGCGGGACCTCGGGGCGCAGCAGGACGGAGAAGAAGAGCCCGGAGCGCGGCGGGGCGCTCCAGCGCCGGTCGAGCCTGCCCCGCGCCCCGGACTGCTCCTCGGCGACGAGGATCGCGCCCTCGGGGGTGCCGGCGGAGCGTTCGCGCAGGTCGGTGTTGGTGGAGCCGGTACGGGGCACGACGTCGAGCGCGGTCCACAGCCCGCCGGGCCGCAGGAGCGCGCGGCGCAGCGCGGTGGCGTGCAGCGGGGGGCGGTCGAGATCGGAGTACGGGTTGCTCATGCCCCTACCCCACCACGCTTCACGGACCTCCCCGCCCGGGCCCCGCCCCGGCCCCGTGCCGCCGAAGGCCCGTGCCGCCGGAGACCCGGGCCGCCGGAAGCCCCGCGCCGAGCGATCCCCCAGCGCGCCCCGGCCGCCCGCGCGCTCCCCCGATCCCCGCCGCGCTCCCCGTGTCCCCGCCCGCTTAGGTACGCGTACTCAGGCGCGCGGGCCCCCGCGGTCGCAGCCTGGAACCCATGCTGTGGTCGGACCGGGATGAACAGGAGCCGCCCGAGGAGTGGCGGGCGGCGCAACGCAAGCTGCACCGCGCGGGCGTGCTCCTCGCGTGCGTCATGGTGCTCGCGATGCTTCTCCTGGGGCTCGGGGGATACGTGTGAGCACGTACGCCGCACGGCCTACGATCTCTCCCATGTCCGCACCCGGTTCGCCCTCGCCCTCCCCCTCCCCGCGCCGCCGTCTCGTCCTCGCCTCGCAGTCCCCGGCGCGGCTCGGCCTGTTGCGGCAGGCCGGGCTCGATCCCGAGGTGATCGTGAGCGGTGTGGACGAGGAGGCGATCAGCGCGCCGACGCCGGGTGAGCTGGCGCTCGTGCTCGCGGAGGCGAAGGCCGCGGTGGTCGCGGAGCGCGAGGACGCGCGGGGCGCGCTCGTGGTCGGCTGCGACTCGGTGCTCGACCTCGACGGCGTCGCCTACGGGAAGCCCGCCGACGCCGAGGAGGCCGCGGCACGGTGGAAGGCGATGCGCGGGCGCGCCGGGGTGCTCCGTACCGGGCACTGCGTGATCGACACGGACTCGGGCGCGCGCGCCTCGGTGACCGCTTCGACGACGGTGCGGTTCGGGACGCCGGACGACGCGGAGATCGCCGCGTACGTGGCGAGCGGTGAACCGCTGTACGTGGCGGGGGCGTTCACGCTCGACGGGCGTTCGGCCCCGTTCGTGGACGGCATCGAGGGCGACCACGGGAACGTGCTCGGCCTCTCGCTGCCCACCCTGCGCACGCTGCTGCGCGAACTGGGCTTCGGCATCACGGAGTTGTGGAAGGACTGACCTCGGCGCGCGGGCGCGCGGGCGCGGCGTCGGGGCTCACCAGTATGAGGACGAGCAGCGCGAGGACGACGAGCAGGCCGAGGAAGGCGGCGAGTCCGAGGAGCGCGAGGGAGACGGCCGCGAGGACGCCGTGCACGACGGCCGCGACGATCAGCAGGACGCGGCCCGCGCGCCCGGGGGCGTGGCGGCGCACCGCGCAGCGGAAGGCCACGAAGGCGCAGGCGCAGAGGAAGAGCCCGGCGACGACGGCGAGGACGTAGGAGCCGCTGACGACGGCGTCGGGGTCGGTGCCCGCCAGGGACATGGACTGGTTGTCGACGACGGCGCCCAGCGTGAGGCACAGCAGGATGATCCCGAAGGTCTCCAGCAGCAGGACGAAGCCCGTCACCCAGGCCACCACGGTCCGCGTCATCCTCGGCACACCCGCTTCCGTTCCGCCCCCGAGCCACTGTTACCGGGGGTACACATGGCTCTCCCGCACGCTACTGAGCAGTAGGCGGCCGGGCAAGGGTTCGCGCGGGACACCGGGGCGGGCGGCACTCAAAGAAATCCGCCCCCTTTCGTCGGGACCCCACAAAGAAAGCGCGCCCCTCGCGGCGCGGGCGGACAGAGACCCGGCCCGCCGTGCGGAGCTACGCTGAGGTGGTTCAGGGCCCTTACATGGACTTTCGTCCGGTCGCCTGGGGTCGCGGGGCAGTCGGTGTGGGCAAACTCACCGCCCGGCCGCCTCCGGCGCCTCGTGTCGGCTGTCCCTAAACTCGGCGTGTTCACAGGCGTCGGGGCCCACCCCCAGGGACGAAGAGCGAGAAAAGGGAGCCATCGTGCGCAAGGTGCTCATCGCCAACCGCGGTGAAATCGCCGTCCGGGTCGCCCGGGCCTGCCGCGACGCGGGCATCGGCAGCGTCGCGGTGTACGCGGAGCCGGACCGGGACGCGCCGCACGTGCGCGCGGCCGACGAGGCGTACGCGCTGGGCGGTGACACGCCCGCGACGAGCTACCTCGACATCGCGAAGGTGCTGCACGCCGCCGCCGAGTCCGGCGCGGACGCCGTGCACCCCGGGTACGGCTTCCTCTCCGAGAACGCCGAGTTCGCCCAGGCCGTCCTCGACGCCGGGCTGACCTGGATCGGCCCGCCCCCCGCCGCGATCCGCGACCTCGGCGACAAGGTCGCCGCGCGCCACATCGCGCAGCGCGCCGGTGCCCCGCTCGTCGCGGGCACCCCCGACCCGGTCTCCGGCGCCGAGGAGGTCGTGGCCTTCGCCGAGGAGCACGGCCTGCCCATCGCGATCAAGGCGGCCTTCGGCGGCGGCGGTCGCGGCCTCAAGGTCGCCCGCACGCTCGACGAGGTCCCCGAGCTGTACGACTCCGCGGTGCGCGAGGCCGTCGTCTCCTTCGGGCGCGGCGAGTGCTTCGTCGAGCGCTACCTCGACCGCCCCCGGCACGTCGAGACCCAGTGCCTCGCCGACCAGCACGGCAACGTCGTCGTCGTCTCGACGCGTGACTGCTCGCTCCAGCGCCGCCACCAGAAGCTCGTCGAGGAGGCGCCCGCGCCGTTCCTGAACGAGGACCAGGTCGCGCAGCTGTACAGCGCGTCGAAGGCGATCCTCAAGGAGGCCGGGTACGTCGGCGCCGGGACCGTCGAGTTCCTCGTCGGCAACGACGGCACGATCTCCTTCCTGGAGGTCAACACGCGCCTCCAGGTCGAGCACCCGGTGACCGAGGAGGTCGCGGGCGTCGACCTCGTGCGCGAGCAGTTCCGTATCGCCGACGGCGAGGAGCTGGGCTACGGCGATCCCGAACTGCGCGGTCACTCCTTCGAGTTCCGCATCAACGGCGAGGACCCGGGACGCGGCTTCCTGCCCGCTCCCGGCACGGTCACGCTCTTCGCGCCGCCGAGCGGTCCGGGTGTGCGCCTGGACGCGGGCGTCGAGTCGGGCAGCGTCATCGGCCCCGCGTGGGACTCGCTGCTCGCGAAGCTGATCGTCACGGGCCGCACCCGCAAGGAGGCCCTGGAGCGCGCCGCGCGCGCCCTCGCGGACTTCCGCGTCGAGGGCATGGCGACGGCGATCCCCTTCCACCGCGCCGTCGTCAAGGACCCGGCCTTCGCGCCCGAACTGACCGGCTCCACCGACCCGTTCACGATCCACACCCGGTGGATCGAGACCCAGTTCGTCAACGAGATCAAGCCCTTCGCCGCCCCGGCCGACGGCTCCGGCGACGACGAGACGCGCGAGAACATCGTCGTCGAGGTCGGCGGCAAGCGCCTGGAGGTCTCCCTCCCGGCCCGCCTCGGCATGTCCCTCGCCCGCACCGGCCTCGCGGCCGGCGCGAAGCCGAAGCGCCGCGCGGCCCGCAAGAGCGGCCCGGCCGCCTCGGGCGACACGCTCGCCTCGCCGATGCAGGGCACGATCGTGAAGGTCGCCGTCGAGGAGGGCCAGGAGGTCAAGGAGGGCGACCTGATCGTGGTCCTGGAGGCCATGAAGATGGAGCAGCCCCTCACGGCCCACCGCTCCGGCACCGTCAAGGGCCTGGACGTCGCGGTCGGCGCCTCGCTCAGCTCGGGCACGGTCATCTGCGAGATCAAGGACTGACACGGCTGCCGCGCGGCGCGGCGGTACGGTACCGGGCGGGACCCCGCGAAGGGTCCCGCCCGTTCGCCGTCCCGGAGGCGCGATGAGCCACCCCGTCCGCACCACCAAGAGCGTGCTCGCCGTGGACGGCGAGCGGCTGAGCGTGTACACCGTGACGCCGGGGCGCGAGGTGCCGGGGGCGTACGGCGTCGTGGTGCTGCACGGGGCGGGCAACGGCGACAAGGAGCGGTGCCTCCCGCTTGCCCAGGACTTCGCCGCGCACGGGCACCACGCGCTCGCGCTCGACTTCTCGGGGCACGGCGAGAGCACGGGGCACCTCGCCGGGCTGAGCCTGCGGCGGCGGCGCGACCAGGCCGCGGCGGTCGTGGCCGAGGTGTTCGGGGCCCGGCGGCCGCTCGTGCTCGTCGGGTTCAGCATGAGCGGGCAGACGGTCGCCGACCTCCTCACCCTGTACGGGCGGCGTGTCACCGCGCTCGCGCTGTGCGCGCCCGGCGTCTACGGGCGCGTCGCCTGGGACGTGCCCTTCGGCGGCGGGTTCACCGAGCTGATCCGGCGCCCGGCGAGCTGGCGCGACAGCGGGGCCCTCGCGGCGTACGGGTCCTTCGCGGGACGGGCGCTGCTCGTCGTACCGGAGCGGGACGACGTCATCCCCGAGGAGGTCACCTGGCTCGTGCACACCGCCCTCGCGGCGCGCGCGGACCTCTCGGTCCTGCGGCTCGCGGGCGCGGGGCACGCGCTCGGCCTCTGGCTGAGCGAGCGGCCGCAGGCCCGGGCGCAGCTCGTCGAGAGCCTGCTGGACGGGCTTCAGTCCCCCGTCCGCTCCTCCTGATCGCGCGTCATCCGCACCACGAGCACGATCGTGAGGACGGCGGCGGCGACGAGGAAGAAGTCGGTGGCCAGCACGCTGCGGAAGGCGTCGTAGACCGTCTCGGCCTCGGGCTGCCCGTCGTCGCTCAGGTTCTCGGTGACGAGGAGCATCGCGACGGCGCCGAGCAGGAACAGCCACCACACGTTGATCCACCAGGGGGTACGGCGCTCGGCCGGGTTCTCGTCCCGGGGCGCCGCCGCGCGCCACACGTCCACGACGACGTCGCGCGGGAACCAGACGGAGATTCCGGGGACGATCCAGGAGAACCACACCCACGGGCGGGCGTGGCGCTGCACCTCGGGAGCCAGGACGTCCGCGTTGTCCCGCATCGCCTGGAGCCAGTACACGAGGCCGAGCACGCAGACGACGAGGGTCAGGGCCGTGAGGTCGCCGAGGTAGTGGTACTGCTCCTCCAGCGCGGTGGGGACGCGGTGGTAGCCGTCCTCCGGGTCACCGGGCGGGGCGGGCGGGCGCGGGCCCGCGTGCAGGCGCAGTTCCCAGACGAGGAACACGAGCCGCGCCAGCACCACCGCGCCGAGCGCCCCGACCGCGAACCGCGCGCGGCGCACCACCCGCACGAAACGGGGGGCGGCGGCGCTGCCGGACAGGGCGAAGCTCATGGGGCGCTCCTCGGTGGGGGACGGTGGAACGGCTGTCGGCGTAGACGCCCACGCGACGGCGAGCGGTTCCGGCCCGTAGCGGTTCCCGGCGCGGCCCGGCGAGCGCTACGGAGCAGCCGTACGGTACGGGGGCGACGCCGCCCCGGGCCGGTACAGACGCGGCCCCGGGCCCGTACAGACCGCCGGACTCGTGCGGCAGCCCCGCGCCGCCCCGCCTACGCGCGACCGTCGGCCCCCCTCACCTGCGGTGCGCGTCC
>NZ_JAAGLR010000282.1 GCF_010548245.1 Streptomyces sp. SID11385 | reverse complement strand
CGCGTCCCGGCCCCGCCGCGTCCCTGCCCCGGCCGCGCCGAGGCAGGGAGCGGACCCCGCCCCGGCGCCCCGGGGTCCCGCCTCAGCTCGCCTTCGCGTCGCACTCCTGTGCCCGCAGGGCCCGCGCGAGGTCGTCCCGCGACTCGGCCACGAGCCGGCGCGCCGCCTGCGAGACCTCCGGGTGCTGAAGCAGCCACGTGTCCGCCTGCTCCAGCGTCGCCCTGCTGTCCTGGAGCGAGGGGAAGAGCCCTCGCACGATGTCCATCCCGATCTGGATGGACCGCTCGCTCCACACCCGGGCGATCGCCGCGAAGTACTTCTCCGCGTACGGCGCGATGAGCGCCCGCTGACTCGACTGCCCGAACCCGGCGATGCTCGCCTCGACGAGCGCGTTGGACAGCTCGTCCGATTCCACGACCTGGGCCCACACCTGCGCCTTGACGGCCTCGGTGGGGCGCGAGGCGAGCAGCCGCACCTGGTGGCGCTTGCCCGAGGCGGTGTGGTCGCGGGCCAATTCGGCCTCGATCTCCGTCTCGCCCGCGCGCCCGTCCACGACGAGCGGTTCGAGGAAGGCCCAGCGCAGCTCCTGGTCCACCTCAAGGCCCTCGACCGACTCCGTGCCGGCGAGGAGCCCTTCCAGCAGGGCGAGTTCCTCGGCCGACGCGGCGGTGGCGGCGAGGAAGCGGGCCCAGGTGAGCTGGTGCTGGCTGCCGGGCTCGGCGGCCCTCAGCTCCTTGAGCGCACCGGCGCCCAGCGCGGCACCGGTCTCCTCGCGGCGCGCGGGCGCCACGTAGTGGGTGAGCGTCGTACGGGCCCAGGCGTGCAGCATCTGGAGGACGCCGATGTCGCTCTCGCGGCCCGCGAACCGCAGCACGATCGCGATGAACTCACGCCCGGGAAGCAGCCCGTCCCTGGTGAGCCCCCACAGCGCCGACCAGCACAGGGCGCGGGCGAGGGGGTCGGTGATGTCGCCGAGGTGCGCGCGCACCGTGGCGAGCGAGGTCTCGTCGAAGCCGATCTTGCAGTAGGTGAGGTCGTCGTCGTTGACGAGGACCAGCTCGGGGGCGTCCTGCCCGGCCAGTTCCGCGACGAGGGTGCGGGGCCCGGCGACGTCCGCCTCGGCGCGTGCGTACCGTACGAGCGCGCCGTTCTCGCGCCGGTAGAGGCCGATCGCGACGCGGTGGGGCCGCAGCTCGGGGTGCGAGTCGGCGGCCTCCTGGCGCACGGCCAGCTCGGCGATCTTGCCCTCGCTCAGCGTCAGTTCGGGCGTGAGCGTGTTGACGCCGGCGGTCTGGAGCCAGGCCGCGGCCCAGCTCGTCATGTCCCGTCCGGAGGTCTCGGCGAGCGCCGAGAGCAGGTCGCCGAGCGTCGTGTTCCCGTAGGCGTGGCGCTTGAAGTAGCGGCGCGCGCCCTCCAGGAAGGCGTCCTGTCCCACGTAGGCGACGAGCTGCTTGAGGACGCTCGCGCCCTTCGCGTACGTGATGCCGTCGAAGTTGAGCTTCGCGTCCTGGAGGTCGCGGATGTCGGCGGTGATCGGGTGCGTCGAGGGGAGCTGGTCGGCCCGGTACGCCCACGCCTTGCGGTTGTTGGCGAAGGTGATCCAGCCGTTGCGGTGGCGAGTGGACTCCACCATCGAGAAGGCGCCCATGAAGTCGGCGAAGGACTCCTTGAGCCACAGGTCGTCCCACCACTTCATGGTGACGAGGTCGCCGAACCACATGTGCGCCATCTCGTGCAGGATGACGTTGGCGCGCCGCTCGTAGGAGGCTTCGGTGACCTTGCCCCGGTAGATGTACTCCTCGCGGAAGGTGACCATGCCCGGGTTCTCCATCGCGCCGAGGTTGTACTCGGGGACGAACGCCTGGTCGTACTTGCCGAAGGGGTAGGGGTAGTCGAAGTTCTCGTGGAAGAAGTCGAGGCCCTGCTTGGTGACGAGGAAGATGTCGTCCGCGTCGAAGTAGGGGGCGAGGCCCTTGCGGCACATGGCGCCGAGCGGGATCTCCAGCGTCGACCCGTCGGGCAGCGCTCGCTGGTAGGAGTCCGTCACGTAGTGGTAGGGGCCAGCGACGACGCACGTGATGTACGTCGAGATCGGCTTCGTCTCGGCGAACTCCCACACACCGGACGTCAGCTCGCCCGCGCCGTTGCTCCACACCCGCCAGTCCGCGGGGGCCTGGACGCGGAAGCGATACGGGGCCTTGAGGTCGGGCTGCTCGAAGTTGGTGAAGACCCGGCGCGCGTCGGCCGGCTCGTACTGCGTGTAGAGGTAGACCTCCCCGTCCTCCGGGTCGACGAAGCGGTGCATGCCCTCGCCGGTGCGCGAGTAGGCGCAGCGCGCGTCGACGACGAGGGTGTTCTCGGCGGCGAGGCCGTCGAGCGCGATGCGGGTGCCGTCGAAGACCTCGGCGGGGTCGAGGGCGCGGCCGTTGAGTGTCACGGAGTCGACGGAGGGGGCGACGAGGTCGGCGAAGCTGCTCGCGCCGGGCTCCGCGCACGTGAAGCGGAGCGTGGTCAGCGAGCGGAACGTACGGGGGCCCGAGGCGGGGCCTTCGCCGACGGCGGAGCGCAGGTCGAGCTCCACCTCGTACGAGGTGACGGAGAGCAGCTCCGCCCTGGTACGGGCTTCCTCGCGGGTCAGGTTCTCTCCGGGCACCGGCACTCCTTCGTGACTGTGGGGCGTGGCTGGGGTCGCGCTGTGGGCCGCGGCGTACGGTGCTGGCGCACCGCGGCGCACGACGGTCGCACTGTGGGGATACGCCAACGATCCTCGCACGAGGCCGGGAGGGAGGACATCAGGGAGTCCCCGGACAAACAACCCGGAGATTTTTCGGGGTCAAAAGGCCGTGACCCTGAGTTTTTCCCTGAGATCGCTCCGTGGAGGAATCCCCGGCCGGGACGGCACGTTGCCAGCGGTGAAGGCTGATCGAAGAATGTCCGGTGCCCGTGACCGCGGGACGGCACGACGAGGAGCGAGATGAGCGAGCAGCAGACGCAGGAGCGGGTGACCGCGGACTTCTGGTTCGACCCGATGTGCCCGTGGGCATGGATGACCTCCCGATGGATGCTGGAGGTGGAGAAGGTCCGCCCGGTCGACGTGCGCTGGCACGTCATGAGCCTTGCCGTGCTCAACGAGCCGAAGCTCGACGAGCTGCCAGAGCACTACAGGGAGACGATGGCCGGCCCAGCCTGGGGCCCGGTGCGCGTCGTCATCGCGGCCCGTGAGCTGCACGGGGACGAGGTGCTCGGCAAGCTGTACACGGCGCTCGGCACCCGCATCCACAACGGGGGCGAGGGGCCGACGCATGACGCGATCGTCGGTGCCCTGGAGGACGTGAGGCTGCCCCTCTCCCTCGCGGACTACGCCGAGAAGGACACGTACGACACCGCACTGCGCGCCTCGCACAAGGAGGGCATCGACCTCGTCGGCCAGGACGTCGGTACCCCGGTCATCGCGGTGCCCGGCCCCACGGGCGAGCGCGTGGCCTTCTTCGGCCCCGTCGTGACCCCGGCCCCCAAGGGCGAGGAGGCGGCCCGCCTGTGGGACGGCACTCTCGCCGTCGCCTCGGTCCCCGGCTTCTTCGAGCTGAAGCGCACGCGCACCCAGGGCCCGATCTTCGACTGACCACGGCGGCCGGCCCCCGACGACCGGCGCTCGCGCCTCCGGGTCCCCCGGGACCCCGCGCGGGCGCCGCACGAGCCACGCCGTCACCGAGACGCGCGACCCCGGGGACGGGCGCCGGCCTCGGGCGTGGGCGCGGTCGGCGACGCGGGTCGCCCCGGCTACTCCACCCCCTCCGGAATCCGCAGGTACTCCGGGTGGAAGCGGCGCGTGTTGCCCGAGGAGCGGACTTTCCGGCACGCTCCGGCCGCGCACATGATCAGATCGCCGACGTAGAGATGGGCGCCCTTCTGCTCGCGGACCCACCGCTGCTGGTTCTCGGTCAGGGGGACGTGCCGCTCCGTGCTGCGGCAGTAGACGCAATACGTGTCCTTGGGCTGCATCCGCCCACGATGCGGTACGGGAGCGGGCCACGTAAGGGCGCGCGGAAACCCGGCCCCGCGAGCCCCCGGAAAGCACCCGCACGCCCCAACGGCCGCACGCCCCATCGGCCACGCCCGGACGCGGAGAGCCCTCCGGGCGCAGAGAGCCCGGACGCTGCGGGCCTGCGGACGCGGAGAGCCCCCGCGAGTCACGTCCTCGCGGGGGCTCTCCTCTCTACCGGCCTGCCGCGTGAAAGGTGAGAAGACGATCACGAGCAGGACGTGCGCGCGGCTCGGTGAGCCGGGGCCTCAGGGGGCCAGGAGGAGAGAGTCCGTGCGGGCCTTCGCGGCGCGGTAGCGCGCGGCGACGTCCTGCCAGTTGACGACCTGCCACATCGCCTCGATGAAGTCCACCTTCTGGTTCTTGTACTGAAGGTAGAAGGCGTGCTCCCAGGCGTCGAAGACGAGGACGGGCACCGAGCCCTGCCCCACGTTGCCCTGGTGGTCGTAGATCTGCTCGACGATGAGCCGGCCGCTCACCGGCTCCCAGGCGAGCACGCCCCAGCCGGAGCCCTGCGTGGTCGCCGCCGCCTTGGTGAGCTGCGCCTTGAAGCCCGCGTAGGAGCCGAAGGACTCCTTGATGGCGTCCGCGAGGTCGCCGACACCGTCGGCCGCGAGCGGCTCGCCGCCGCCCTCACCGGTCATGTTGTGCCAGTAGATGCTGTGCAGGATGTGCCCGGAGAGGTGGAACGCGAGGTTCTTCTCCAGCCCGTTGATGGACCCCCAGGACTCCTTGTCCCGCGCTTCGGCGAGCTGCTCCAGGGTGTCGTTCGCGCCCTTGACGTAGGCCGCGTGGTGCTTGTCGTGGTGCAGCTCGATGATCTCCGGGCTGATCACCGGGGCCAGCGCGGAGTAGTCGTACGGCAGTTCCGGGAGTGTGTAGACGGCCATGCGGAGACGCCCTCCAAGACTTCTTGTTGCGCCGAGCTTATTGCGAATGGCTTGCAAGTGCACGTTATCAGCGAGAGTGGCCGGCGGATCATGGGGGAACGGCCGCCCGGGGCGAAAACCCGCGCGCGCGAAACCGGCGCCGGCGAGATCCGTCCGCGCCGGAACGGGCTCCCGCGTGACGCCCGGGAACGGGAACGGGCCCCCGGCGCAAACGCCGGGGGCCCGTCGGGCGGGGAAGAAGACGGCTGGTCAGCCGGTACGCGGCCGGGTCTCCTCCCGGCCGCCGGGCGCGGGCGTCGCCCGCGCGGGTACGGCTTCGCCTTCACCTCGTACGCCGCCGCCGTCACCCCGCGCCGCGTCACGCCCCCTCCCGTACCGCGCCATCCCCACCGCGCTCAGCACGATCGCGAGACCGCCGGTGAAGTAGAGCTGTGTGCGCGTGTCCGGCTCGCGGAGCATGAGCAGCAGCACCGCGACCATCGCGGCGAGCGCAACCCAGGTGAGCCAGGGGAAGCCCCACATGCGGACGAGGAGTCGCTCGGGCGCCTCGCGTTCCAGGCGGCGGCGGGCGCGGAGCTGGGCGGCGGCGATGAAACCCCATACGACCAGGACCGCGGCGCCGACCATGTTGAGCAGCCACGAGAAGACCGTGTCGGGCCACCAGTAGCTCAGCAGCACCGCGAGGAAGCCGAAGGCCGAGGAGGCGACCACGGCGGGGCGCGGCACACCGCCGCGCGAGAGGCGCCGCAGGAAGCGGGGGCCCTGGCCGCGCGCGACGAGCGAGTAGGCCATGCGCGAGGAGCCGTAGATGTTCGCGTTCATCGCCGAGAGCAGCGCGGCGAGGATGACGACGTTCATGACCTGCCCGGCGGCCGGGATGCCGAGGCTGTCGAGCACCGCCACGTACGGGCCCTTCGTGGAGACCTCGGGGTCGCGCCAGGAGACGAGCGTGACGATGACGGCCATCGAGCCGACGTAGAAGACGGCGATGCGCCACATCGCCGTGCGCACGGCCTTCGCGACCCCGCGCGCGGGGTGCTCGGACTCGGCCGCGGCGATCGTCACGGTCTCCAGGCCCCCGTACGCGAAGACGGAGGCGAGCAGCCCGCTCACCAGGCCGTCCGCGCCGTTCGGGAAGAAGCCGCCCTCGCCGGTGAGGTGCCGCGCTCCCGGCGCGTCGCTGCCGGGCAGCACCCCGGCGATGGCGAGCACCGCGAGGACGAGGAAGGCGGCGATCGCGGTGACCTTGAGCGCCGAGAACCAGAACTCGAACTCGCCGAAGTTGCCCACCGCGCTGAGGTTCGTGGCGCAGAACAGCACCATGAACAGCGCGACCCACAGCCAGTCGGGGGAGCCGGGGAACCAGCCCGTCATGATCGAGGCCGCGCCGATCGCCTCGGCGGCGACCCCGACGCACAGCAGCATCCAGAACATCCAGCCGGCGGTGAACCCGGCCCACGGCCCGATCGCGCGCTCGGCGTGGACGGAGAAGGACCCCGAGGCCGGATGCGCGGCCGACATCTCGCCGAGCATGCGCATCACGAGCATGACGAGCGCGCCGGAGAGCGCGTAGGCGAGGACGACCGAGGGCCCGGCCGACGCGATGCCCGCCCCCGAGCCGACGAAGAGCCCCGCGCCGATGACCCCGCCGAGCGCGATCATCGAGAGGTGGCGCTGCTTGAGGCCGTTGCCGAGGTCGTGGCGGGAGCTGTCGCCAGTCGGGTGGCCGGGGCTCGCGCCGCCGAGCGGCGCGGGAGAGCCGAGGGCAGCGGGTGACGCCGCCGGCTCGGGCGACGTCGGTGCTCCGGCCGGTGGTGTCGGTGTCTCGGCCGGTGGTGGGGTGCGCGGAGTCATGGGCACGATCCGTGAGGTGGGGGACGGGGACGCGGGAGGATTCTCGCGCGCCGTCCGCTTTCTGGGACAAGGTGTCCGCCATGCGGACACGAGGCTTACGCGAGGTGAAACCCTGCTCGCCGAGTGGCTTTGGCGGAACTCCACAGCCGCCCGCTCTCCGGTCGTGCGCGACGGGCTTTCCCGCCTCACCCGCCTCACCGGGAGGGTGCGTTGCCATGCGGGGCTCGCCCGGAAGGTGACGAGGCTCACGCAGAAGGGGTGAGGTAAAGGGTGTGAAGGGGGCCCCTTGTGAGATTCCCACCAAGTCCCTCCTCGCGGCTTTGTCCGCGACGGCCGGTGAACGCCCGTTGACTCCTCGGTACGGTCGCACTGCGCCCCTTCGGGCGCCGCCCCTGCCGACCGGCCCCGTCCCCACGGAACCACCCGAGAACCGGAGTTATGCGATGAGTTCTGTCTCTGCCGTCCACCGCCCGGGAGCGGTCCTCGCGGACCTGCTGCCCGCGAGCCGTACCCGGGACGCCGTCCTCGTGCTCGGTGGTGCCGCGCTCACCGGGCTCGCCGCCCAGATCGCGATCCCGGTGCCGGGCTCCCCGGTCCCCGTGACCGGCCAGACCTTCGCCGCGCTGCTCGTGGGCACGGCGCTCGGTGCCCGTCGCGGCTTCCTCGCGCTCGCCCTCTACGCGGTGGCCGGTGTCATAGGGATGCCGTGGTTCTCCGAGGGGCAGTCCGGGGCCGGGATGGCCTCGTTCGGCTACATCCCGGGCATGATGATCGCCGCCCTCGTCGTCGGCGCGCTCGCCCAGCGCGGCGCCGACCGCTCGCCGCTGCGCACCGCGGGCGCGATGCTCCTCGGCAACGTGATCATCTACGCGACCGGTGTCCCCTACCTCGCGTACTCCGCGCACCTCGACGCGAGCGCCGCCATCGCCGCCGGGCTCACCCCGTTCATCCTCGGCGACCTCTTCAAGACCGCCCTCGCCACCGGCGCCCTCCCCACCGCCTGGAAGCTGATCGGCCGCAAGCAGGACTGACCCCCGTCACCCGCGCGAGCGTACGAGCGCCGCCCCGGCCAACCGGCCCGGGCGGCGCTCGCGTACGCGGGGGCGTGCGGGCTCCCCTGCGGGGACGCGCGGGCTCCCCGCCGGGAGCGTCACTCCCGTACGGCCGCCGCCTCCCGTACCGCGTCCGCACCGGGGCCCTGCCTCTTCCACACCTGCCGGCGGACCAGCGCGAAGCCGACCACGAGCGCCGCGACGAGCAGCGAGAGGAGCATCTGCGCGCGGCCGTCGTCGTCGAACAGCATGTAGACGACGACGAAGAGGATCATGGCGATGGTCAGCCACGTCAGATACGGGTACAGCCACATCCGCACGACGAGCTTCTCCGGCGACTCGCGCTGGATCTTCCGGCGCAGACGCAACTGCGAGAAGCAGATGACGAGCCACACGAAGAGCGCGACCGCGCCCGAGGAGTTGAGAAGGAACTCGAAGACGCTGTCGGGCCACTGGTAGTTGAACCACACCGCGACGAAGCCGAAGACGACCGAGCCGAGGATCGCCGCCTGCGGCACGCCCCGGCGTGTGGTGCGTGCGAAGGCCCTCGGCGCGTCGCCGCGCCCGCCCAGCGAGAAGGCCATGCGGGACGCGGTGTAGAGGCCGGAGTTGAGACAGGAGAGCACAGCCGTCAGAACGATGACGTCCATGATCTGACCGGCGTGCGGGATACCGATCGAGTCGAGCGCCGCCACGTACGAACCGTCGTCCTGGATCGCGTCGCTGTTCCAGGGCAGCAGGGTGAGCACGACGAAGATCGAGCCCAGGTAGAAGATCGCGATGCGCCAGATGACGCTGTTGGTCGCCTTCGTCACGGCCTTCTGCGGGTTCGAGGACTCCCCGGCGGCCAGGGTGACGATCTCGCTGCCCATGAAGGAGAAGACGACAAGCAGAACGCCGGTGAGGATCGAGCCCGCCCCGTTGGGCAGGAAGCCGCCCGTATCGGTGAGGTGGTCGAATCCCGAACCCGGATTGTCCGAACCGGGCAGAATGCCGAAGGCCGCGAGCAGCCCGATGATCACGAAGGCGCCGATCGCCACGACCTTGATGCCCGCGAACCAGAACTCGAACTCCCCGTACGAGCCGACCGACACCAGGTTCGTCGCGGTGAGCACGAACATCACGATGAGCGCCCAGCCCCATTGCGGTATCGCGGGGACCCAGCCGTTGAGGATCACCGCACCCGCCGTCGCCTCGACGGCGAGCACCACGACCCAGAAGAACCAGTACAGCCAGCCGATCGAGAAGCCCGCCCAGCGCCCGAGCGCCATGTCCGCGTACGCCGAGAACGACCCCGACGACGGCCGCGCGGCGGCCATCTCGCCGAGCATCCGCATGACCAGTACGACAAGCAGCCCGACCAGCGCGTACGAGACCAGGATGGCGGGGCCCGCCGCGGCGATACCGGCACTGGAGCCCACGAACAGCCCCGCGCCGATCACCCCGCCGATGGCGATCATCGACAGGTGACGGCCCTTGAGGCCCTGCCGAAGCCCCTCCGCGTTCTTCGCGGGACCGCCGTCGCCTCCACCGGAACCGCCGCCGTCGCCCCCCGGCGCACCGGGCCCCTCGGAGCCGCCCGGACCGCCCGGCCCACCGGC
>NZ_JAAGLR010000251.1 GCF_010548245.1 Streptomyces sp. SID11385 | reverse complement strand
CGCCCGGGCGCCGCCGTGCCGCGCCCGAGGACGGTCCCCATGCCTAGCGCGACTTCCCTGACAGCGACCGTGCTGGGCGCCTGCGCCCTGCTGACGTTCACCCCCCGCGCCCACGCGGACGGCGCCCCGGTCCGGGACCCCGTGACGGTCCGCGCGCAGGGCTCGACGGTCCGTCTCACGACCTCGGCGTGCCCCCGGGGCGGCACGGCGACCCTCGTCCCCGAAGGACGCGGCGCGGCGGACGCGGGGTACGCGGTGGACCTGGCGCCCGGCGGCCGTACCCGTACCGCCTCGTGGCTCGCGGTCGACGACGGGCGGTACGTGGCGCGCGTGCGGTGCGCCGACGGTACGCGGCTGAGCGGGGCCGCGGTCCGGGTGCCGGGACCCCTGCCGTCCCCGACCGTGACGCCGGAGCCGGAGGGCACGGGCACGGGCACGGGGGCCAAGGACGCACCGGTGCCGCGTCCGAGCGGGTCCGCGACGGCGAGCGCGTCGCCCGCCGACCCGTACGCGGACGCGGGAATGGCGGAGTCCCCGGCGGGCGTGCCCGGCGAGATGCCGAAGGGCGGGGTGCGGGGCGGGCTCGGCGGCAGCGCGAAGGCGGAGCGGGACTCGCCGGGCGCCTTCGACGCGGGGATCGCGCTCGTCGCGGCGGGCGGCGTGGGCGCGCTGGTGTGGTGGCTGCGCAGGAGGGTGTGGGGACGGTGAGTCTCAGCTCCGCCGCTCCCCCGGCAGCGCCTCGGCGATCCAGCCGATGGGCAGTTCCTCGTTGTCGACCGTGACCGCCTCGACCACGTCGTTCTCGGGATTGATGTCGGCCTCGACGCCCTCGCCCGCGAAGCGCGGATAGCCGCTCGTCCCCTCGGCGCCCGTCGGGCGGACGACGGCGCGGCGCAGTTCCGTGCCGTGGTCGAGGTGCCCCGCCTCGTCGGTGATCTGGGGCTTGAGCACGACGGTGTACGTGGGGTCGGCCGGCTTCGTTGTCATGGGCCCGGAGTGTAGGGCGGCCGTGCGCGCGGGCCGGGGCGCCGCGCCAGGGCCGCGCCCCGTACGGCCGCCGTGGAGGAGGCGTCGTGCCGGGGCCCGTGCGGGGCACGGTCCCCGGCGGGAGACTGGGCGCATGGCGATTCGGCGCAGCGCGGGCCTGCTGGTGCACCGCACGACGGACGAAGCGGCGCTCCAGGTGCTGCTCGGGCACATGGGCGGGCCGCTGTGGGCGCGCAAGGACGCGGGGGCCTGGTCGGTCCCGAAGGGCGAGTACGACGAGGAGGAAGCGCCCCTCGACGCGGCGGTGCGCGAGTTCACCGAGGAGCTGGGCGCCCCTCCCCCGCCGGGCCCGTACACGCCGCTCGGCGAGATCCGGCAGGGCGGCGGCAAGCACGTGACGGTGTGGGCCGTGCGCGGGGACTTCGACCCGGCGGCGCTGCGCCCGGGGACGTTCACGATGGAGTGGCCGCCGCGCTCGGGTCGCCGCCAGGAGTTCCCCGAACTGGACCGGGTCGGGTGGTTCGCTCCCGACGCGGCGCGCGAAAAACTCGTGAAGGCGCAGGGCGCGTTCGTGGACCGGCTCCTGGAGCACCTGGGCTGAGGCGGCCGGGGCATTCGGTGCCGCACGCGGGGCAGGTGTCCCGTACGGCCCCGTTTGCACGCCCGTGGCAGGCGCGCGAGCGTGGGAGAGGACGAGTACCTGCCAGGAGGAGAGCCATGCCCATCGCGACGGTGAACCCGGTCGACGGCGAGACGGTCGAGACGTTCGAGGCGCTGTCCGGGGACGAGGTGGAACGGCGGCTCGCGCTCGCGGACCGCACGTTCGCCACGTACCGTACGACGTCCTTCGCCGAGCGCGCGCGGCTGCTGCGCGCCGCCGCCGACCTCCTGGAGAAGGAGGAGGCGGAGATCGGGCGGACGATGACCCTGGAGATGGGCAAGACGTACGCGGCGGCGCGCGCGGAGGCGGCGAAGTGCGTCAAGGCGATGCGCTGGTACGCGGACCGCGCCGGGAAACTCCTCGCCGACGAGCACCCGGAGCAGGGCGACGTGGCGGACTCTGGGGCGCGCGCCGCGCGGGTCGTGTACCGGCCGCTCGGCGTCGTCCTCGCGGTCATGCCGTGGAACTTCCCGCTGTGGCAGGTCGTGCGCTTCGCCGCGCCCGCGCTGATGGCGGGGAACGTGGGGCTGCTCAAGCACGCGTCGAACGTCCCGCGCACGGCCCTCTACCTGGGCGATCTCTTCCGCCGGGCGGGCTTCCCCGAGGGCGCCTTCCAGTCGCTCCTGGTGCCCTCGTCGGCGATCGAGGCGATCCTGCGCGATCCGCGCGTGAAGGCGGCGACGCTCACGGGCAGCGAGCCGGCCGGACGCTCGGTCGCCTCGATCGCGGGTGACGAGATCAAGAAGACGGTCCTGGAGCTGGGCGGCAGCGACCCGTACCTCGTCCTGTCCTCGGCCGATGTCGCCAAGGCGGCCCGGACGGCGGTGACGGCGCGCGTGCAGAACAACGGGCAGTCGTGCATCGCGGCGAAGCGGTTCCTCGTGCACGCGGACGTGTACGAGGAGTTCGCGCGCGCTTTCGTCGCGGGTGTCGCGGCGCTGCGGGTCGGCGACCCGATGGACGAGAACACGGACGTGGGGCCGCTCTCCAGCGAGCAGGGCCGGGCGGACCTGGAGGAGCTGGTGGACGACGCGGTCGCGAAGGGCGCGCGGGTCCTGACCGGCGGGAAGCGGCCCGAGGACCGCGCGGCGGGCTGGTTCTACGAGCCGACGGTGCTCGCGGACGTCACCCCGAAGATGCGTATCCACCGCGAGGAGACCTTCGGCCCGGTCGCGACGCTCTACCGCTTCGCCGACCTGGACGAGGGCATCCGGCTCGCCAACGACACGTCGTTCGGGCTCAGTTCCAACGTGTGGACGCGGGACGCCGCCGAGAAGGAGCGCTGCGTGCGCGACATCGAGGCGGGCGGGGTGTTCTTCAACGGCATGACGGCCTCGCACCCGGCGCTCCCCTTCGGCGGCGTCAAGCGCTCGGGGTACGGGCGCGAGCTGGCGGGGCACGGGATCAAGGAGTTCTGCAACGTGACGACGGTGTGGGAGGGCCCCGAGGACTGAGCGGTCCTCCGGGAACAGGCGAGGGCGGTACGGGAGCGGGGCCCCCGAGGGTGATCGGGCGGCCCCGCTCCCGTCCGCGTGGTCAGGCCCCCGCCGTCTCCTCCCCCGCCAGTCCCGCGAGGATCTTGTCCGGCGTGAGCGGCAGGTCCCTGAAGCGGACGCCCGTGGCGTGGTGGACGGCGTTGGCGAGGGCGGCGGCGGTGCCGACGATGCCGATCTCGCCGATGCCCTTGCTGCCCATCGGGTTGAGGTGCGGGTCCTCCTCGTCGAGCCAGTCCGCCTCGATGTCCGGCGTGTCGGCGCAGGCCGGTACGTGGTAGGCGGCGAGGTCGGCCTCGACGAAGGCGCCCGAGGCCGGGTCGAGCGAGCTGCCCTCGGTGAGGGCCATGCCGAGGCCCATGACCATGCCGCCCCTGAACTGGGAGCGCGCGGTGCGCGAGTTGAGGATGCGGCCCGCCGCGTAGTGGCCGAGGAGGCGCCGGGCGCGCACCTCGCCGGTCACGGTGTCGACCTGCACCTCGGCGAAGTGCGCGCCGAAGGCGTGGCGCGCGTACGGGGACTCGGCGCCCGCGAGGTCGGTCGTGTCGGAGGCGACGGTGAGCCCTTCGGCGGGTACGGAGCCGCCGGACTCGCCGAGGGCTTCGAGGAGTTCCGTGCACGCCTGGTGGACGGCCCAGCCCCAGGACGCCGTGCCGGAGGAGCCGCCCGCGAGCGGGGCGCGGGGCAGGTCGCTGTCGCCGAGGGCGAGCGTGACGCGGTCGAGCGGGGCGCCGAGCGTGTCGGCGGCGATCTGCGCGAGGACGGTGCGGGCGCCCGTACCGATGTCGGTGGCGTTGATCCGTACCGCGTACGTCCCGTCGGGGCGGGCGGTGACCTCGGCCGTCGACGGCGAGACGAGGACCGGGTACGTCGCCGCCGCCACGCCGGTGCCGAGCAGGAGGCGGCCCTCGCGGCGCACGCCGGGGCGCGGGTCGCGGGTGTGCCAGCCGAAGCGCTCCGCGCCTTCGCGCAGGCACTCGACGAGGTGGCGGCTGCTGAAGGGGCGGCCCGAGTCGGGCTCCGCTTCGGGCTCGTTGCGCACCCGTAGCGCGACGGGGTCGATCCCGGCGGCCTCGGCGAGTTCGTCCATCGCCGATTCGAGCGCGAACATGCCGGAGGCCTCGCCGGGGGCGCGCATCCAGGAGGGGCTGGGGACGTCGAGGGGCAGGACGCGGTGGGTCGTGCGGCTGTGCGGCGAGGTGTACATGACGCGGGCGGGGACGGCGGCCTGTTCGACGAACTCCTTGATCCGCGAGGTGTGCGTGATGATCTCGTGGGCCAGGGCGCTGATCGTGCCGTCCTCGGCGGCGCCGAGCCGCACGCGGTGCAGGGTCGGGGCGCGATGCCCGACGACGGCGGGCAACTGGCGGCGGGGCAGGGCGAGTTTGACGGGTCGCCCGACGTGCAGGGCCGCGAGGGCGGCGAGCACGGGCTGCGGGCGCGGGGTGCCCTTGGAGCCGAAGCCGCCGCCGACGTGCGGGGAGTGGACGGTGATGTCCTCCTCGGGCATGCCGAAGAGCGTGGCGAGGGCGGTGCGCACGGCGTTGGTGCCCTGGCTGCTGTCGTGGACGACGAGCCGGCCCGCGTCCCACGTGGCGACGCTCGCGTGCGGCTCCATGGGGTGGTTGTGGAGCGGGGGGATGCGGTAGGTGCGGTCGACGCGGACGGGGGCGCCGGCGAAGGCGTCGGCGAAGTCGCCGCGTTCGCGGTCGGTGGGGTTGCCGCCGTTCGCGTCGTGCGGGCGGTAGATGCCGGTGTGTCCCGGGCGCAGTTCCACGTCGTGCGGGTCGGTCTCGTAGTCGACGCGCAGGGCGAGCGCACCGGCGCGGGCCGCCTCCAGGGTCTCGGCGACGACGACGGCGACGTACCAGCCGAAGTGCGGGACGCGCGGGTCCTGGAGGACGTGCAGCGTGGGGTCGTCGGGTACGGCGAGGGAGCGGGCGTTCTCGTGGCTGAGGACGGCGAGGACCCCGGGCAGGCGCAGGACCTCGGCGTCGTGCACGGCGGTGACGCGTCCGGAGGCGATGCCGGCGGGGACGGGCCAGGCGTGGGCGAGGCGGGAGGGGAGGTGCTCGGCGGCGTAGCGGGCGGTCCCGGTGACCTTGGCGCGGCCCTCCGCGCGCGGGACGCCGGTGCCGAGGACGGGGGCGGGGGTGTTCACGGCTGCGGCTCCGGGGCGCTGTGGGCGGTGGCGAGGTCGGCGAGGGTCGCGACGGCGAGTTCCCTGGCGAGGGGGACCTTGAAGGCGTTGTCGGGCTGGGGGTCCGCCTGGGCGAGTTCGGCGTCGGCGGCGCGGCGGAAGGTCTCCTCGTCGGCGCGCGCCCCGGTGAGGACGTCCTCGGCGCGCAGGGCTCGCCAGGGCCGGGGCGCGACGCCGCCGAAGGCGAGCCTGGCCTGCCGGACGGTGCCGTCGGGGTCGAGGCGCAAGGCGGCGGCGACCGAGACGAGGGCGAAGGCGTAGGAGGCGCGGTCGCGGGCCTTGCGGTACGCCGAGGGGGCTCCGGCGGTCGCGGGCGGCAGCGTGACGGCGGTGATGAGTTCGCCGGGGGCGAGGGTCGTGTCGCGTTCGGGGTGGGCGCCCGGCAGCCGGTGGAGTGCGGTGACGGGGAGGGTACGGGTGCCTTCGGCTCCCTCGACGGTGAGTTCGGCGTCGAGCGCGGCGAGGGCGACGGCCATGTCGGAGGGGTGCGTCGCGAGACAGGACGGGGAGGCGCCGAGGATCGCGAGATCGCGGCTGTGGCCCTCGACGGCAGCGCAACCGCTGCCGGGGGCGCGTTTGTTGCAGGGCTGGGCGAGGTTCTGGAAGTAGGGGCAGCGGGTGCGCTGGAGGAGGTTGCCGCCGGTCGTGGCGGCGTTGCGGAGCTGCCCGGAGGCTCCGGCGAGGAGCGCCTGGGAGAGGACGGGCCAGTGGGCGCGGACGCGGGGGTGCGCGGCGAGGTCGCTGTTGCGGACGTTGGCGCCGACGCGCAGGCCGCCCTCCGGGGTGGTCTCGACGGTGTCGAGGGGCAGGGCGCTGATGTCGACGAGGATCGCGGGGGTCTCGACGCCGAGTTTCATGAGGTCGACGAGGTTGGTGCCGCCGCCGAGGTAGCGGGCCGCCGGTGCGCTCGTGTGGGCCTCGATCGCCTCGGGGACGGTGCGGGCGCGGACGTAGCCGAAGGGTTTCACCGGGCCACCTCCTCGACGGCGGCCACGAGGTGCGGGTAGGCGCCGCAGCGGCACAGGTTGCCGCTGAGCCGTTCGCGGATCTCGGCGGCGTCCAGCGGTACGGGCCCGGGCGGGCGCCCTGGCGGGGTGACGAGCGAGGGGTGTCCGGCCTCGGCCTCGGCGAGGACGCCGAGCGCGGAGCACAGTTGTCCGGGTGTGCAGTAGCCGCACTGGTAGGCGTCGTGGGCGAGGAACGCCTCCTGGAGCGGGTGGAGCCGCTCCCCGTCCGCGAGGCCCTCGACGGTGGTGACCTCGGCGTCCTGGCACGTGACGGCGAGGACGAGGCAGCTGTTGACGCGCCGTCCGCCGAGGAGCACGGTGCACGCGCCGCACTGGCCGTGGTCGCAGCCCTTCTTGGTGCCAGTGAGGTCCAGGTGTTCGCGCAGCAGGTCGAGGAGCGCGGTGCGGTGGTCGAGGGCGGGAACGTCGTACTCGGTGCCGTTGACACGGAGGGTGAGGTCCGAGTGGTGGGGGGTCTCGGCGCTCAAGCGGGGCTCGGCGGGGGTGTTCTCCGCTGGGGGCACGGGCTTCCTTTCCTGGGTACGCGGTGGGGCGGGCGTCCGGCGGGCCGGCGCGGGCGCGGGCGTCCCGCTGCTGGTCATGGGTGGTGCGGGGGCCGTGGTGCCGGGTCAAGAGTGCGGGGGCGGGTGCCTCGCGGCCCGGCGGGCGCGGGCGGGAGGGGGCTCCGTCACCCGACTGCCACACGCGGCGGCGCGGAGCGTGACCCGTCGTGTGCCCGCGCGTTGGAGAGGACACAGCGGTCACGGGGTGTGGCCGCTGCCTCTTGGAAGGAACACAGACATGTCGCGTATCGCGAAGACCGCCGCCGTTCTCGCGGGCACGGGTGCCCTGGTCGCGTCCGGCGCGGGCCTCGCCGCCGCCGACGCCGGTGCCCAGGGCCTGGCCGCCGGTTCCCCGGGCGTCCTCTCGGGCAACGCCGTGCAGGTCCCGATCCACCTCCCCGTGAACCTGTGCGGCAACACGATCGACGTCATCGGCCTGCTCAACCCGGCGTTCGGCAACACGTGCGCCAACGTCGACGGTGGCCACGACCACGGTGGCTACGGCGACGAGGGCTACGGCAGCTGAGCCACCCGGCCCCGTGTGACGGCGGTCCGACCGGGCCCCCGTGCGGCCCGGTCGGACCCCGGCGGTGACGAGGAACGGCCCCGGAGCGTGCTCGCGCTCCGGGGCCGCCGCGTGTCTGCGCGTCCGCGTGTCCGCGCGTCCGCGCGTCCGCGCGTCCGCGGTCAGGCGTACCGGTAGATCCGGCTGTGGTCGAGCAGTTCCGAGGGTTTCACGTGCCACGGCGGCATGGGGTCCTCCAGCGTCGGGACGCGGCCCCGCTGGGAGTTGCCGAGCGGGAGCGGCCGGTCGGGCAGGTAGCCGGAGCCGGGGTGGGCGTGCTGCCAGCGGGACCAGACGAGGTCGACGAAGGCGTGGTGGAGCCAGAAGACGGGATCGTTGGGCGAGGCGCCGCTGAGCATCGTGCCGCCGACCCAGCGGTGGACGCGGTTGTGGTTGCGCCAGCGGGCGTTGCCCCGGCCCGTGCCCCAGCCCTCCAGTTTGTTGCGGAAGCCGCGGGAGGCGGTGGAGTCCCAGGGCGGGGAGTCGTACGTGGGGTCGGAGGCGGCCTCGTCCAGGTCCCGGACGGTGGGCAGGTCCATGGGGTCCTGGGGGCGGCCGAAGGCGCGGCGCAGGTAGGGGCGGTCGTCGGTGGACTCGGTGAGGGTCCAGTCGCCGTGCGCGTGGGCGAAGGCCCCGGTGGTGACCTGCTGGTCGGAGGCGCGCCCGTTCCCGCCGAGGAAGTCGTCGCGCCACAGGGCGGCCTTGGCGGTGCGGTCCTTCGTCCAGTCCCAGTAGGGGACGGTGACGCGCGCGTCGATCTTGCGCAGGTCGCGTTCGAACTCCAGCAGGAACCGGCGGTGCCAGGGCAGGAAGGAGGGCGTCATGTGGGCGGCGCGCAGGCCCTTCGAGCCGTCGGAGGTGTAGTAGCGGATGTGGGTGCGGACGTAGTCGTCGTAGCGTCCTGAGCGTTTGAGCGCGAGCACGGCGGCGACGAAGCGCGCGCGCTCGGCGGCGCTCAGGTCGCGCTGGTTCTTGCGGGTGTACGTCATCGGGCGGTCCCTCCTGCGGGTCGCTCGGCCGCGCGTCAGGCGCCGTGGGCGGGGGTGCTGAGCCGGGCGCCGCCGAGTTCGTCGACGGCGGCGCGGGCCGCCGCCCGGGGGCTGGGGTACGGGGTGAAGTGGTCGACGGCGCTGACGAAGCCGCCGCCCGCGCGGGGCATGAGGTGCAGAGCGCGGCCGTCGATCGTGGCCCAGTCGGGGCCGTACGCGAGTTCCCTGCCCCGGTAGGTCTCGGCGGCTCGGGGCCCGGGGGCCGGTGAGGGGGGCGCTCCGGTGGTGCGCAGGAGCGGGGTGAGGGCGCCCGCGGTCCCGGCGAGGCCGGTGAGGGCGAGGAGGGCGCCGAGGAGGCCGCGGCGGCGCGGGCGCGGGGGTGCGGAAGGGGCGGGCGGGGCGGTTTCGGGGGGTGCGGAGAGGTGCTCGGGGAGCGGTGCGTGTTCGAGGGGGGTGAGTGCGGCCATACGGGCGGGGCTCCGTCCTCGTCGTCGAGTGCGCTGGTGGGGGCGGGGGTGCCGCCCGCCGGGCACAACGAGCGGGGCGGGGGGCGGTTGCTCGCCCGTACGGCTTCATCGATCGGAAGCCGAAGGCACGAGGGGCGCGCGGCGGGCCGTGAAGGGCCTCAATCCCCTGCGAATCGCCCTGGATAACAAGGAACCGGGAAACAGGAGTTGAAGGCAATGGGGGGCCAAAAACCCATCCGTGCACAGGACTTGACGTGTTCGTAACAGCGGTGAAGCATCGTCACGCACAGTCCGCGACCCTTGGAGTGGCGCAGATGCCCTTTCCCCCCACGAAGTCCCGCACCGATCCCCCCACCGGTTCTCCCCACAGAACCACCGGGTCCCCCCGTTCGCGCGGCCGGCGCCGCGCGACCGTACTCACCACCGTCTCGGCCCTGCTCACGCCGTTGTTCCTGCTCGCACCCACGGGGCAGGCGACGGCCGCGGACCTGCCGGGCGGCGGGGACCTGGGGCCGAACGTGAAGGTCTTCGACCCCTCGACCCCCGATATCCAGGGTCAGGTCGACACGATCTTCAAGCAGCAGGAGTCCGCCCAGTTCGGCGACGGGCGCTACCAGCTTCTGTTCAAGCCCGGTACGTACGACAACCTCAATGTCCAACTCGGCTTCTACACCTCGATATCCGGGCTGGGCCTGAGCCCGGACGACACCACCTTCAACGGTGACGTCACCGTGGACGCGGGCTGGTTCAACGGCAACGCCACGCAGAACTTCTGGCGTTCGGCGGAGAACCTGGCGCTCAACCCCGTCAACGGCACGGACCGCTGGGCCGTCGCGCAGGCCGCGCCGTTCCGCCGGATGCACGTCAAGGGCGGGCTCAACCTCGCCCCCGACGGGTACGGCTGGGCCAGTGGCGGCTACATCGCCGACAGCAAGATCGACGGCGAGGTCGGCCCGTACTCGCAGCAGCAGTGGTACACGCGTGACAGCACGGTCGGCGGGTGGACCAACGGCGTGTGGAACATGGTGTTCTCGGGGGTGAACGGCGCCCCGGCGCAGGGCTTCCCCGAGCCGCCGTACACCACCTTGGACTCGACGCCCGTCTCACGTGAGAAGCCGTTCCTGTATCTGGACGGGAACGACTACAAGGTGTTCGTCCCCGCCAAGCGCGAGAACGCGCGCGGCACCACCTGGGAGGGTGGCAACCCGGCGGGCGAGTCGCTCTCGCTCGACCAGTTCTACGTGGTCAAGCCGGGTACGAGCGCCGACACGATCAACCAGGCCGTCGAGCAGGGCCTGCACCTGCTCTTCACGCCCGGCGTGTACCACGTGGACAAGCCGATCGAGATCAACCGTCCCGACACGGTCGTGCTCGGCCTCGGCTACGCGACGATCGTGCCGGACGGCGGCGCGACCGCGCTGCGCGTCGGCGACGTGGACGGCGTGAAGGTGGCCGGTCTCCTCGTGGACGCGGGCACCACCAAGTCGGACGCGCTCGTCGAGGTCGGCACGAAGGGGACGCACACCGATCACGCGGCGAACCCCACCTCGCTCCAGGACGTCTTCATCCGGGTCGGCGGCGCCGGCCCCGGCAAGACGGACAACGGCATGGTGATCAACAGCGACGACACGATCATCGACCACACCTGGATCTGGCGGGCCGACCACGGCGACGGGGTCGGCTGGGAGACCAACCGCGCGGACTACGGGTTCACGGTGAACGGCGACGACGTCCTCGCGACGGGTCTGTTCGTCGAGCACTTCAACAAGTACGACGTGCTGTGGAACGGTGAGCGCGGGCGCACGATCTTCTTCCAGAACGAGAAGGCGTACGACGCGCCGAACCAGGCCGCGGTCCAGGACGGCACCACGAAGGGCTTCGCGGCGTACAAGGTCGCGGACTCGGTGCAGACCCACGAGGGCTGGGGGCTCGGCAGTTACTGCAACTTCACCGCCGACTCCTCGATCCAGCAGGACAACGGTTTCCAGGCCCCGTCCCATCCGGGCGTGAAGTTCCACGACCTGCTCGTGGTCTCGCTCGGCGGCATGGGCCAGTACAACCACGTCATCAACGATGTCGGCGGCGCCACCTCGGGCTCCGACACGATCCCCTCGCAGGTGGTGTCCTGGCCGTAAGCGGCCCGGTACCCCCTCCCCCGAGGACAGCCGGGGCCCGGTCACCTTCGCCGGACGGTGGCCGGGCCCCGGCCCGTGCCGTGGCGGGGGCGGCGGTACGGGGACGGGGCGGGGCAGCGCGTACCGGCTCCGCTCAGCGGCCCCCCGTCACCCGCAGGACCGCCCCGGTCGCGTACGAGGACTCGGGCGACAGGAACCAGGCGACGGCCGCGGCGATCTCGGAGAGTTCGCCGACGCGGCGCAGCGGGACCCCGGCGGCCATCCGCGCCGGGCGCTCGGGGTCGGGGTGGAAGTCGCTCACCACGGCGCCGGGGGCGACGGAGTTGACGCGGATGCCGGAGGGGCCGACCTCCTTGGAGAGGCCGATGGTGAGCGCGTCGACGGCGGCCTTGCTCGCCGCGTAGTGGATGAACTCGCCGGGCGAGCCGAGCGTCGCGGCGCCGGAGGAGATGTTGACGATCGCTCCGCCGACGCCGTCGCGCTCCCAGTCGCGCACCACGCGGCGCGCGCACAGCAGACAGCCCAGGATGTTGACGTCCAGGGCGCGGCGCATCCCGGCGGCGTCCGCGTCGGCGAGCCGGCCGATCGGGCCGCTGATGCCCGCGTTGTTGACGAGCCCGGTGACGGGGCCGAGTTCCCTCGCCGCGACGTCGAAGAGCCGCTCGACGTCCGCCTCGTCCGCCGTGTCCCCGCCGACGGCGACGGCCTTCACGCCCTCCGCCCGCGCGGCCTCGGCGACGGCCTCGGCCTCCTCGCGGCCCGTGTGGTACCCCACGGCGACGTGGTGCCCGTCGGCGGCGAGGCGGGCGACGACGGCGGCGCCGATCCCCCTGCTGCCGCCCGTGACCACGGTGACTTGCTGACCTGGCATGACGTCTCCTCCGGCTTGCTCGGTGCGGCCACCCTAGAACGGGCCCGGAAACCGCCCGGCCCCGGTACGCGCGGGGCGTACCGGGGCCGGGCGGGCGGCA
The DNA here is from genome assembly GCF_010548245.1 of Streptomyces sp. SID11385. Lineage (GTDB taxonomy): Bacteria > Actinomycetota > Actinomycetes > Streptomycetales > Streptomycetaceae > Streptomyces. The sequence goes on along the minus strand of NZ_JAAGLR010000251.1, from coordinate 14,285 downwards.
CCGGGCCGGGGAGGCGGCCCGGCGCGGGTTCAGCGCCTGCGGAAGGACTTCAGGTAGCCGCCGGCCGGGGTGCCGACGCCGGTGACGTCGTCGTAGCCGGGAACCGCCTTGAGCGAGGCGTCCTTGCCGAGGACCCGCAGCGTGGTCTTCGTACCGGCGCTGTCGTCGTAGCCGTTGACGTAGTCGGTGCGGACGACCGCGAGCCCCTTGCCCTGGCCCAGCGGGCTGTCGGTGACGTCGTGGTAGGCCGAGGTGCCGTACCGGTCGTAGATCGCCGGGTTGGCGAAGCCGATCGGGACACCGTGCTGCGCCTGCTGCGCGAGGGCCTGCACACCGGCGACGACAGGGGCGGACAGCGAGGTGCCGCCGATGCGGTACTCGTCGTACTGGAGCGAACCGTCCGGGAAGGTCTGCGTCTGGCCCACGAGGAAGCCGGTGTTCGGGTCGCCGACCGCCGCGATGTCCGGCACGGTGCGCATGGCCTGCTCGCCGTTGGCCTTGGCGAGCTTCCCCGGCACCACTCCCCGCTGGTAGAAGGGCTGCTCGACGAGCTTGCTGGTGCCGCCGCCCGCGCCCGAGGTGTAGGCGCCGGGGAAACCGGTCCAGGAGTCGCCGTCGGCGGCGAGCGGGGCGTTCTGCGTGCCCCAGCCGGTCTCCCACTGGTACTTGTCGCCCTTGCCGACCGCGAGCGAGGTGCCGCCGACGGCGGTGACCCACGCGGAGTTGACCGGCATGTCGACCTGCTTCGTCCCGCTCGACGCGACGTTGTCGCCGTCGTCGCCGGAGGAGAAGTAGAAGCCGATGCCCTCGACCGCGCCGCGCTGGAAGACCTGGTCGTAGGCTGCGGCGCTGGCCGTCGTCTCGTTCGACTCCAGGTCGCCCCAGGAGTTGGAGACGATGTCGGCGAGACGCCCGTCGACGATCTTGCCGAGCGAGTCGAGCAGGTCGTCGTCGTAGCAGGACGCGGCACCGGCGTAGACGATGTTCGCGTCCGGGGCGACGGCGTGCACGGCCTCGACGTCGAGGGTCTCCTCGCCGTACCAGCCGGAGGCGCCGCACTCCTCGATGCTGTTGTAGTCCGTGGGCAGGACCTGGGTGAGCTGGCCCTTGCGGTACTTCTGGTCGCCGTTGCGCTTCGCGTACTGGCTCGCGTCGGCGGCGATGGTGGGCGAGGCGTAGGCGTCGGTGATGGCGACGGTGACGCCCTTGCCGGTCTCCTTGCCCGCGCCGTACGCCGCACGCAGCTGCTTGCCCGTGTAGCCCTTGACGGCGTACGGGGCCTTCGAGCCGAAGGCCGAGGGCAGCTTCTTGTTCGTCTTCGAGCCGAAGTACGTGGAGAAGGGCCCGGCGTTGCGGAAGACGGCGTCCGGCGGGGGCAGCGTCTCGTCGTGCCGCGCCTTGTGCGGGGCGTTGTCGAGGCCCGTCACGGTGAGGACGGCGCCGTGCAGCGAGGCCGGCACGGAGGGGGCCGAGAGCGGCGCGTGGTAGGTGTGGCCGCTACGCGCGTAGTTGTGCAGCTTGGTGGAGAAGGCGCGCTCGACGGCGGAGGCCCGGCCGCTGACGGTCAGGTAGTTCTGGTTCCGGTCGGTGACCTTGAGACCGGCGCCGTGCAGCCAGGAGGTGATCTCGCTGATCTGCCGCGCGTCGGCGCCGAAGCGCTCCTGCGTCTGCCGCGCGGTGAGGTACTTGCCGTAGGCGGGCGAGGAGGGGTCGGAGACCTCGGTGGCGTAGCGGGCGAGGCCCGCCGCGTCACGCCCGGCCAGGTAGACGCGGACGGTGAGCTGCTTGCCCGCGGACAGGGCGCCGCGGTCGGCGGAGTCCTTGGCCCAGTGCGGAGTGAGTCCGGCGAGGGTCTGGCGCGTCGCGGAGTGGCCGGAGTCGGCGGACGCCGCGGGGACGGCGAGCGCGAGACACCCGACGGCCAGCGGCAGCGCGGCGGCCCGCACCAGCGCGGCGCGCGAACGGGGACGGACAGGTCTCATGAAACCCCCTGGGGTGACGGAGGGATGAGGTGCGGTCTTCCAGGACACGGCCGCACGCACCGTTCACTCTGTCGATCAAGTGTTCACGTGGGGTCCATGCGTTGGTCTGGGAAGTGCCAAGGGCGCCCCACGGAGACACCAAAGCGATCCACAAGTGGCCTTTCCCCAAAGGGACATGACGCGCTTTCCGGCACCACTCCCCCACCCCGCTCCACCCTTCGCACCCTTCCGTACATCCATGTTGTACATTTGTTCTTATGGAGCAGGAGGACAGCCGGACGAACGGTGCGCGACGGCGCCCGCGCAGGCACGATCCCGCGCGCAGGACGCGGGTGCTCGACGCGACGCTCGACGTGCTCGTGAGCGACGGCGCCGCCGGGATCACCCACCGCAAGGTGGCCGCGCGGGCCGACGTACCGCTCGGCTCCGTCACGTACCACTTCGCGAGCCTCGCCGAGCTCCAGGCCGCCGCCTTCGCGCGCTATGTCGCGCTGCGCGCCGAGGAGTTCGCCGCCGCCTTCGCCGAGGTGCGGGACCGTGCGGGGCTGCTCGACGTGCTCGTCGCGCAGGTGCGGGAGGTGAGGGAGCGGCGGCGCAGCGCCGTCCTCGGCTTCGAGCTGCACCTCGCCGCGCTGCGCGATCCGGCCTTGCGGGCGCTCACCGAGGAGTGGACGGCGGCGAGCCGCGCCGTCCTCGCCCGCTTCACCGGCCCCGTGGCGGCGGGCCGCGTCGACGCGTTCCTGGAGGGGCTGATCCTGCACGCCCTGCTCGCCCCGACGCCCGAGCCCGAGGAGAGCACGCGCGCCGCGCTCGCCGGACTCCTCGACCTGCCCGCCTGACCCCCACCGGCACGAACCTCCCGGAGCCTCCCGTGCTCGACCGCCCCCTCCTCTCCGTCCCCGACGCCGCGCTCGAGGACTTGCGGGCCCGCTTGCGCGCCGCGCGGCTGCCCCGGGCCTGGCCGGGGGTCGCGCCGTGGGCCGCGGGCACCGAGCCCGCCGAGCTGCGGCGGCTCGTCACGTACTGGGCGGAGGGCTTCGACTGGCGCGCCCGCGAGGCCGAACTCAACGCGCTCCCCTCGCACTTCGCCGATATCGACGGCACTCCGGTGCACTACCTGCGGTTCGACGCCGAGCGGGCGGACGCGCTGCCGCTGGTCCTGACGCACGGCTGGCCCAGCTCCGTGCTCGAACTCGTCCCGCTCGCCCGCCGCCTCGCCGAGCCCACGCGTCACGGCGGCGAACCCCGCGACGCCTTTACGGTCATCGTGCCCTCGCTCCCCGGCTACGCTTTCTCACCGCCGCGTCCCGCGCCGGGCGGTCCGCAGCAGACGCACGAGGTGTGGCACCGCCTGATGCGCGAGCACCTCGGCTTCGCCCGGTACGGAGCGCACGGCGGCGACCTCGGCGCGGGCATCACCGCGCGGCTCGCGGAGGCGTACCCCGAGGAGGTCACCGGCATCCACGTGCTCGCGGTGCCCGCCCCGGCGGAGCCGCGGGACCTGGACGCGGAGGAGCGCGCGTATCTCGACGAGGTCGCGCGGTGGCAGCGGAGCGAGGGCGGCTACCAGCACGAGCAGAGCACGCGCCCGCTCACCTTGAGCCCGGCCCTCGCCGACTCCCCCGCCGGGCTGCTCGCGTGGCTCGTGGAGAAGTACCGCGCCTGGACGGACGGCGGCGGTGGGCCGGGGGCCGGGCTGAGCGACGACTACGTCCTGACGCAGGCGTCGCTGTACTGGTTCACGGACACGATCTCGACCTCGTTCCTGCCGTATTGGGAGTACGACCAGGGTCTGACCCGTCGCGTCACGCGTGCCCCCGTCCCCGCCGGCGTCGCCGTCTTCCCGGCCGACCTGACGCGTCCGCCGCGCCGCTGGGCGGAACGCACCCTCGATGTCGCGCGCTACACGGTCATGCCGCGGGGTGGGCATTTCGCGGCGTGGGAGGAACCGGAGCTTCTGGCGGAGGACTTGAGGGCGTTCTTCAGGGAGCGGCGCGGCACGGCCGCGTCGTGAGACGCGTGCCGGGCCGGCGCTCAGGGGGCCGTCCGGTAGCGCTCCGCGAGGGCCCGGGCGTGCGCCGTGAAGCGGGCGCGCAGAGCGGGCGGGGCGAGGACTTCGGCGGCGGCGCCGAGCGGGGCGAGCTGGTCGAAGGCGATGTCCTCGGACTCGGTGCGGACCGTGACGGTGACGCGTCCGTCCGGTTCCGGCGTGCCGGGTGCCAGGGTCTCCGTGCTCGCGGGGCCGAGCGCGGCGGGCAGGCGGCGCAGGCCCTCGGGGGTCAGGCGCAGCGTGACGGGGGTGCGCGGCAGGGCGCGGGCGAAGCGCTCCGCCTCGGTGCGCCAGTGCGCGGCGAGGTCGAAGGGGGCCAGGCGCGTGAAGGGCTCGCCCGGTTCGAGCGCGGTGAGGCGTTCGACGCGGTAGGTGCGCCACGCGGCGGTGCGGGTGCCCTCGCCGGGGACCCGTCCGACCACGTACCAGACCCCGGCTTTGAGGACGAGCCCGTAGGGCTCGTAGTCGCGGCGGACGGTGCGGGCGGGGCGGTCCTCGCGCGCGGGGCGCGCGTAGCCGAGGCGGACCGTGCGGTCGTCCCACACGGCGCGGGCGAGGGCGGGGAGGAGCGGGGGCGCGGCCGGTTCGCGGAACCAGGCGGGGGCGTCGAGGTGGAAGCGGCGGACGGAGGACTCGGCGGCGGCGCGCAGTGAGGGGAGCAGGGTGGCGGCGAGTTTGAGGCGCGCGGTGCCCGCCGCCTGGGCGAGGCCGAGGTCGGCGAGCGCGGTGGGCAGTCCGCCGAGGTAGAGGGTCTCGGCCTCGGTGGGGTGCAGGCTCGTGAGCCGGGTGCGGTGCCCGGGGGCGAGGTGGTAGCCGCCCGCCCGGCCGCGCTCGGCCCGTACCGGGATGCCCGCCTCCTGGAGCGCCCGCGCGTCGCGGATCACGGTGCGTTCGGAGACCTCCAGCTCACGGGCGAGCGCGGCGGCGGTGAGGCCGGGCGAGGACTGGATGAGCAGGGCCATGCGCAGGAGGCGGGCGGCTCGCACCGGCTCAGAGCGCCGCGGCGTTCCGGTCGTCCACCTCGGCCTGGGTGCGCGCGAACCACGCGGACTCGCCCGCGTCGAGCGCGCGCTCGATGCGGAAGAGCGAGAAGCGCTCCAGGGGCGGGAGGGCGTCGAGCGCGAACCAGGCGACCTCCAGGGACTCCTCGTCGGCGACGAACGCCTCGCCGCCCGTGGCGCGGCAGCGGAAGGTGATGTCGAGGAACTGGCAGCGGTCGCCGTTGGGGTAGACGATCGGCTTGAGGGTCTCGACGAGGACGAGGCGTTCGGCCTCGCAGTGCACGCCGGTCTCCTCCAGGACCTCGCGGACGATGGTCTCGGCGGGCTGTTCGTCCGGTTCGCAGATCCCGGCGGGCAGTGCCCATCTGCCGGTGTCGGCGCGGCGCCCCAGGAGGAGGCGTCCCGCGTCGTCGAGGACGACGCCGTTGACGCCGGGCAGGAGGAGAAGATCCTGGCCGATCTTCTCGCGCAGGCCGAGGATGAATTCCGGAGTGGGCATACCTCCGACCCTATCGGGGGCGCCGGCAGAGGGTGCGGCTGGTGGGGGCCCCGCACCGGACGGAGGCCCCCACGAACAGGCGCTCGGGGTTCAGGCGGCGCGGCGCCCCCGTACGCCCCGCGTGATCGCCCAGGCGAGACCGCCGGCCGCGACCACGACGAGGGCCATCTCCGGGGCGATGCCCAGCCGCGTCGCCGGGGTCCTGGACGTACGGAGCGGGACGTCGTCGACGAGTGTCGCGGGGACGAACATGCCGGTGCGCTGGACGATCTTCCCGTCGGGGCGGATGACGGCGCTGACGCCGCTCGTGACCGGCACGGTGACGCTGCGGCTGTGCTCGACGGCGCGGACGCGGGACATGGCGAGCTGCTGGTAGGTCATCTCGCTGCGGTCGAACGTCGCGTTGTTGCTGGGGACGGAGATCAGCTCGGCGCCGTGGGTGACGGTGTCGCGCACGGTCCCGTCGAAGGCGGCCTCGTAACAGGTGGCGATGCCGACGCGGGTGCCGTCGATGGTGAAGACGCCGGGCTTCGTGCCGGGGGTGAAGTCCGAGGACATCGACACCCAGGACTCGTTGATCTTGGCGATCAGCGAACTCATCGGCATGTACTCGCCGAAGGGCTGGATGCGGCGCTTGTCGTACGTGGCCGTGGGGCCCTTGCCGGGCAGCCAGAGCACCTGTTCGTTGTAGAACTTGCCGTCGTCCTTCTCGACCGCGGCCCCGACCGAGATGGGCACCTTGATCGCCTGGGCCGCGCTGTCGATGGCCGCGCTCGCGTCGGGGTTCCGGAAGGGGTCGATGTCGGAGGAGTTCTCCGGCCACAGGACGAAGTCGGGGCGCTTGACCTCGCCGCGGTCGACGCGCTCCGCGAGCCGCTTGGTCTCCTTGACGTGGTAGTCGAGGACGGCGCGGCGCTGGGCGTTGAACTCCAGGCCCGCCTGCGGGACGTTGCCCTGGATCAGCGCCACCCGGGCCGTACCGGCCTCCGCCTCGTCCGAGACGAGCGCGCGCGAGGCGAAGGCTCCGGCGAGGGGCAGGAGGACCGCGACCCCGGCGGTGAGCGCGGCGGTACGGGGCAGGACGCCGCGCGCGCGGCGCTCGTACAGGGCCCGCCCGGCCGCGTACAGGCCGAAGCCGCACAGGACGACGGCGAAGCCGAGCACGGGGGTGCCGCCGAGCGCGGCGAGCGGCAGGAAGACGCCGTCGGCCTGGCCGAAGGCGACCTTGCCCCAGGGGAAGCCGCCGAAGGGGACGCGGGCGCGGGCGGCCTCGCCCGCCGTCCACAGTGCCGCCGCCCACAGCGGTGCGCCGGGCAGCCGCGAGACGGTGGCGATCCCCGCGCCGACGAGCGCGGCGAAGACGGCTTCGGCGGCGGCGAGCGCGAGCCAGGGGCCCGAGCCGACCTCGACGCCGGTCCAGACGAGGAGCGGGAGGAAGCAGCCCAGGCCGAAGAGGTAGCCGAGGCCGAGTCCCGCCTTCCAGCTCCGGCCGTGGAGGACCCAGGCGAGCAGGGCGAAGGCGGGGAGCGCGAGCCACCACACCGTACGGGGCGGGAAGCTCAGGTACAGGAGCACGCCGGCGAGCACGGCGCCGGCGGCGGGCACGAGGCGCAGCAGTCGCCGCCCGCCCCGGGACGACGGGGCGGGCGGCGAGGCTTCGTCCGGTGGGGACAGGGTGACGGTCACGCTCCGGAGTTTACGGCCGGGGGGCTGGGGGTGTGCCTGTGGCGTGGGTCTCGGGTGGGACGGGCCGCGTCGGCGCGTCCGGCCGGGTCACGCTCCGGCGGGTGTCTCGCCGGGGCCGCCGGGGGTTCCGTGGGCGCCGTGGGCGCCGTAGAGGTGCAGGCGTCTGCGGATCTCGTGCACGGCGGACTCGGCGTCGTCCACTGTGAAGGTGAAGGTACGGCCGTCGCCGAGGCGCAGGACGACGCCCTCGCCGCGGCGTACGACGACGGCGGTGCCGTGTTCCGGCCGCCAGCGGTAGCCGTAGCCGCCCCACTGGCGGGGGGTGACGGCGGGCGCGAAGTCGGCCTCGACGACGTGGGCGAGCGGGATGCTGCGGCGGGGTACGCCGATGTGGCCGCACCGGATTTCGAGGGTCGCGTGGTCGACACGGACGGCGACGCTCACGAAGGCGAGGGTGCCGAAGAGGATGAGGAGCCCGGCGAGCAGACAGCCGACGACCGACATGGCGAGGGCCGCGACGCCGGAGGTCCAGGTGGAGTTGACCGCGAGGGCGATGCCGAGGGCGACACAGGCGACACCGGCGAGGGCGAGTACCCATTGCACGCGGTTCGTCGCGGTACCCGTCCAGACCTCGGGATGGGCGCCGGCCGCCGCCGGGCCCGTGGGCGCGTCGTCATGGGGTGGATGCCTCATGGCGCCGAGGGTACTCAGAATCGGCGCGCCGGGAGGCTCCCGCGCACGGGTGCGTCCGGTGGAACCGGACACACCCGGCCCCCTCAGCGCGCGGCGCCGACCCCGGCGAGGAGGCGGCCCTCGGCGTAGGCGAGCGCCTCCCGCGGCAGGGGTTCCCCGACGCCGCCGAGGAGGACCGTCAGCTCGCCCGTTCGGGTGACGTCCACGGGTCCGCCCGCGGCGCGGCGCAAGGCCTGCGCGGCGACGGCGGGGGCGGAGCCGAGCAGGGTGGGCGGGTTCCCGCCGGGGCGGGTGAGGGCCGCGGCGATACGGGAGCCGACCAGCTCGTAGTGCGTGCAGCCGAGCACGACGACGCGGACGCCCGCGGGGGTGCGGGCGGCGGCATCGGCGATGGCGGCCTCGGTCGCGGCCTCGTCGGCGTGCTGCACGGCGTCGGCGAGCCCGGGGCAGGCCACCTCGTGGACGTTGCCGCCGGGCGCGAATTCGGCGATGAGGCGGCGCTGGTAGGCGCTGCCGGTCGTGGCGGGCGTGGCCCAGATCGCGACGGGGGCGCCGAAGGCGGCGGCGGGCTTGATCGCGGGGACGGTGCCGATGACGGGGAAGGTGTCCTCGAAACGCTCGCGCAGGGTGGGGAGCGCGTGCACCGACGCGGTGTTGCAGGCGACGACGAGCGCGTCGGGCTCGTGCGCGGCGGCGGCCTCGGCGGCACCGAGCGCGAGGCGCGTGATGTCCTCGGAGGTGCGCGGTCCCCACGGCATCGAGGCCGGGTCGCTGGAGAGCACGAGGTCAGCGTCGGGCCGCAGGCCGCGTACCGCGGCGGCGGCGGGGAGCAGGCCGATACCGGAATCGAGGAGCGCGATCTTCACCCGGCCACTTTATGTCATGGGGTGACGTTTCCGGTCGGCCCCGGCGGCGGGCGCATGTCCGGTCGGGGGCGGCGTCCTGGCTGGTGGCAGACTGCCGCGCGTGAGTGCCGTCATGTGGATCGCCGTTCTGTCCCTCGTGTCCTGGGTGTGGATGCTGCTCGCCCAGGGCCTCTTCTGGCGCACCGACGTCCGGCTGCCGCGGACCGGCGGGGAACCGGAGCGGTGGCCCTCGGTGGCGATGGTGGTGCCCGCGCGCGACGAGGCGGAGGTGCTGCCGCTCAGCCTTCCCTCGCTGCTCGCGCAGGAGTACCCGGGGCGCGCGGAGGTCGTGCTCGTCGACGACGGCAGTACGGACGGGACGGGCGAACTGGCGCGGGAGCTGGGGCGGCGCCCGGGAGCCCTGCCGTTGCGGGTCGTCTCGCCGGGCGAGCCGCCGCGCGGGTGGACGGGGAAGCTGTGGGCGATGCGGCACGGCATCGCGCTCGCCCGCGAGCACTCCCCCGACTTCCTTCTCCTCACGGACGCGGACATCGCGCACGAGCCGGACAGCCTGCGCCGTCTCGTGACGGCGGCGGACGGGGCGGGGCTCGACATGGTCTCGCAGATGGCGCGGCTGCGGGTCGCGAGCGGGTGGGAGCGGATGGTGGTCCCCGCGTTCGTCTACTTCTTCTCGCAGCTCTATCCCTTCCGCAGGGTCAACAGGCCCGCCTCGCGGACGGCCGCGGCGGCGGGCGGCTGCGTGCTGCTGCGGACGCGGACGGCGGAGGCGGCGGGCGTCCCCGACGTGATCCGGCAGTCCGTGATCGACGACGTCGCCCTGTCGCGCGCGGTCAAGCGGGTGGGGGGCCGCATCTGGCTCGGGCTGGCCGACCATGTCGACAGCGTCCGGCCCTACCCGGCGCTGCGCGACCTGTGGCGGATGGTCTCGCGCAGCGCGTACGCGCAGTTGCGGCACAACCCGCTGGTCCTGCTCGGCACCGTGCTCGGTCTCGCGCTCGTGTACCTCGTCCCGCCGTGCGCCCTGGTGGCCGGGCTGCTCACGGGTTACGGGACGACGGCGCTCGCGGGCGGGCTCGCCTGGCTCGTCATGGCGGGCACGTACCTGCCGATGCTGCGTTACTACCGGCAGCCGTGGTGGCTCGCGCCGCTGCTGCCCGTGACGGCCTTCCTCTACCTGCTGATGACGGTGGACTCGGCGGTGCAGCACTACCGGGGGCGTGGCGCGGCGTGGAAGGGCAGGACGTACGCGGCGCCGGAGGCGGTGGAGGCCGGCGAGGGGTGAACTCCCCTTCCGTGCGGGGGTGTCGGGGCGTCGCCTGTCCGTGTCCTGTGGACCGGTCAAGCGGCGTCCCGCACGCGGTCTCCCGGACGGGTGGCCGACCGGCGGAACCGGGACCCGGCGGGGGTCCGCGCGACACCCGGCGAACCCCGGGTAACGCCGCGGGAACATGCAATTCACGTTAATTTTCAGCAATCTGATGACCGTTTTGGTCGCCTTCGATCGCATTGCGGGCGGGGACCCGACAGGGACGCACAAAACAACCTTCTTATCGGTCTCCCCAACCAGCACATCGTGGGCTTAACTTATGTGCCATGACCTCCCCCCGCCCCACCTACGGCAGCGGCTACTATTCCGCGCCGTCCTTTCCGGACACTCCGATCTACGACTCGCTCGTAGCGGAGCGGGGCACACCGCAGATCGCGCCGATCCGGGTGCCGTCCCTGTACGAGCCGAGCGGGAGTTCCCTGCCCGCGCTCCCCCCGGCGCTGCCCGCCCTGCCGGCCGCGCCCGCCCCCGTTCCCCCGCCTCCCCCGGCGTACTACGGCCAGCCGCCGCAGCAGCAGCCCATGGCTCCGATGCCTCCCGCGCCGCAGCCGTACATCCCGCAGCAGCCCGCGCCGCAGCGCGGTGGCTACCCCGGGGTGCCGCAGCAGGGCGGCTACCGGCCCGCTCCGCAGCCCGCGACGGGCTACGAGACGATGCGCCCTCCGGCCCCGCGCCCGCAGCAGCCCGCGCCGGCCCCGTACCAGGACCCTTATCAGAGCGGCCCCTACCGGCCGTACTGAACGCGGCGCGAGCCGCCCCCGTCCGGGAAGCGCGACGCCCGGCACCGTGCCGCCCACCGGGCGCGCGGTGCCGGGCGTCGCGCGTTCGGGATCTGGGGCGGGATGGCCGCGTTCGGGGTGCTGCGACCGGATGGCGGCCGTCTGCGGCACGGAGGGGCGGGCAGGCCACGCGTCCGCCGGGGGAAGCCGGTGGGGACGAAGGCGCACGTGAGTGGTGGGAAAATGGCGCGCATGCCCGCGGTCTCGCTCGTCTCCGTCCATGTCCATCCGCTGAAGGCGGCCCGCGCCCTCGACGTCTCCGAGGCGGTCGTCGAGCCCTGGGGGCTCGCCGGGGACCGCCGGTGGATGCTCGTGGACGGCGAGGGGCGGCAGCTCACGCAGCGTGAGGAACCGCGCCTCGCGCTGCTGGACGTGCGGCGGCAGGACGACGGCGGGCTCGTGCTGAGCGGTCCGGGCCACGCCCCGTGCCACGTGCCGGTCCCGGCCGGGGAGAGCGCCGTCGTGCAGTTGTTCCGCGACAAGGTGGAGGTCGTCCCGGCCGCGGACGCCGCGTCGGCGTGGTGCGCCGCGTATCTGCGCCGTCCCGTGCGGCTCGTGCACCTCGGCGCGCCCGCGACGGCGCGCCCCGTAGACCCCGTGTACGCGCGGCCCGGCGACACCGTGAGTCTCGCGGACGGCTACCCGCTGCTGCTCACGAGCACGGCCTCGCTGGACGCCCTCAACTCCCTCATCGCCGTGGACGGGCTGAGCGCCGAGGGCCCGGTGCCGATGAACAGGTTCCGGCCCAATCTGGTCGTCTCGGGCGGCGCGCCGTGGGCCGAGGACGGCTGGGAACGCGTGCGGATCGGTGAGGTCCTCTTCCGGGTGACGAAACCGTGCGGGCGCTGCGTCGTGACGACCGTCGACCAGGCCACGGCGGTGCGCGGCAAGGAGCCGCTGCGGACCCTGGCGCGGCACCGCAGGCGGGAGGGGAAGGCGATGTTCGGCATGAACCTCGTGCCGGAGTCGGCCGGTTCGGTGCGCGTCGGTGACCGGCTGACGGTGGTCGGGGCGAGTGGCACGGGGGCGGTCGCATAGCCTGCTGCCCGCCGGGAACGGGTACGGCGGGGCGTGGACCGCGGGCGCCGGGCGGCGCGCGCGGGGAAGGGGGTGGCGTGTCGTGCGAGCCATCGTGGGGCTGTGGACCTGGCGGCACAATCCGTTGCGGCGCACGAGCGACCGGATCGAGGGCTGGGCCGGCCTGTCGACGCTTCTGCTGCTGCTCGTCCTCGTCCCGGTCGCCGGGGTGCAGGCCGCCTCGCACACGCGCGCCGCGCTGCTGCGGACCGTGGCGGAGCAGCGGCACGACCGGGTGCGGGTGAGCGCCACGGTGCTGGGCCCCGAGCGCGGCTCGCGTTTCGACACCGATCCCGAGACGGGGGCGGGGCGGGTCGGTGAGGTACGGGTACGGGCCGTGTGGACGGGCCCGGACGGTGTGCGCCGCACGGGTGTCGCGAACGCCCCGCTGACCGCGCCGCGCACGGGCGACGGCTTCCCCGTATGGACGGACGCGCGGGGCCGCCTGATGCCGCGTCCGCTCGACGTGGCGAGCGCCGAGGCGCACGCCTTCCTCGCGGGCGTCGGCGCGGGCACGGCGGCGGTCGTGCTCCTGGAGGGCGGGCGGCGGGTCCTGATGTGGCGGCTGCGGCGGGCGAGGCTCGTGGCCTGGGAACGGGAGTGGCGGCGCACCGGCCCGGACTGGGGGCGCGCGGGCACGGGAAGCTGACGGACGCACGCCGCGACGGGCCCGGGCACGTGCCGGTGGCCCGGGGCCGGACACGGTCAACTCCCGCTGTCCTCACACGCTACGGTGGACCGCGCGCCGGTCCGCAGGACACGCGTCATACTTCCCGCGTACGCACGAGGTGGGGGCACAGCAGCACATGGCACAGGGCACGGTCCAGGTGACGCACACCGGTACGTCGCGGTGGCGGCGCCGCACGGGCGAGTACGCCTCGCTCTCCGCCGCCCTGGAGGCCGCGGGGGACGGCGACGTCCTCAGCATCGGCCCGGGCACGTACCGGGAGAACCTCGTCGTGCGGCAGGCGGTGACATTGCGCGCCGTGGACAACGCGGCGGGTCCCGTCAGGATCGCGCCGACGGACGGCATCCCGCTCACCGTGCGCGGCGCCGCGCTCGTGCAGGGGCTGCACATCGAGGGGCAGGACTCGGCCGTGCCCGCCGTGCTGGTCGAGGACAGCGCGCCCGAGTTGGAGGGGCTGCGGATCATGACGCGGTCCGCCGTCGGCCTGGAGGTGCGCGGCGGGGCGCGGCCCACGGTGCGTGCCGTCACGGTGGACAACGCGGGGGGCCTCGGGATCGCCGTGCTCGCCGGGGCGAGCGGCATCTTCGAGGACTGCGAGGTGGTCGCGGCGGGCCAGTCGGGGATCGTGGTACGGGACGGGGCGCACCCGCGCCTGGAGCGCTGCCGGGTGCACCACGCCTCGGGCGCCGGCTTCGCCGTGACGGGCGAGGGCAGCGGGCTGGAGGCGATCGGCTGCGAGATCTACGAGATCAAGGGCTCGGCGCTCCAGCTGAGCCAGCGCGGCACCGCGTACCTGACGGACTGCGCCCTGCACCGTACGACGGCGAACGGCGTCACGCTCGACACGGACGCGGTGCTCACGCTCGCCGACTGCCGGCTGCACGACATCCCGGAGAACGCGGTGGACCTGCGCTCGCGCTCGGTCCTGACGCTGACCCGTTCCTCCGTCAGCCGCTTCGGCCGCAACGGCCTCTCGGTGTGGGACCCGGGCACGCGCGTGGACGCCAACCAGTGCGAGATCCACGACTCGACCGGCGACTACCCGGCGGTGTGGGTGAGCGACGGCGCGACGGCGGTGCTGGATTCCTGCCGCGTGCACGACGTGCCGGACGCGCTCTTCGTCCTCGACCGTGGCTCGCGCGTGGACGTCGTGGACAGCGATCTGGCGCAGGTGCGCAACACGGCGGTCTCGGTGAGCGACGGGGCGATCGCCCAGCTCGACGACTGCCGGATCACGAAGGCGTCGACGGGGGCGTGGTTCCGCGACCACGGCAGCGGCGGCACGCTGAGCGGGTGCGCGGTCGCGGACGTGCAGACCGGCGTCATCGTCACCAAGGGCGCCGATCCCGCGGTGGAGCGGTGCACGGTGACGGGCGCCGCCGAGTCCGGGTTCTACGTGTCGGCCGACGGGCGCGGCACGTTCACGTCCTGCAAGGTGAGCGACAGCGCGGGGTACGGCTTCCACCTCATCGGCGGGGACCGCACGACGCTGCGCCGCTGCCGTACCGAGCGGTGCGCGCGCGGCGGTTACGAGATCGCCGAGGGCACGGGGGGCAGCCCGGTCGTCGAGGACTGCGCGAGCGACGAGAGCGCGGCGGCCCCGGCCGCTCCCGCGGCGGCGGCGCCCGTGCTGCCGC
>NZ_JAAGLR010000214.1 GCF_010548245.1 Streptomyces sp. SID11385 | reverse complement strand
GGCCCGCGCGCGGTGCCGCGCGGCCGGTGCTCAGCGGGCGCCGCCGCCCTCGCCGCCGTACCGCTTCTGGAACTTGGCGACCTGCCCCTCGCTGTCCACGACCCGCGCCTTGCCGGTGTAGAAGGGGTGGCTCTCGGAGGAGATCTCGACATCGACGACGGGGTAGGTCTCGCCGTCGTCCCACTCGACCGTCTCGCCGCTGGTCGCGGTGGAGCGGGTGAGGAAGGCGTATCCCGCGGCCCGGTCGCGGAAGACGACGGGGTGGTAGTCGGGCTGCTTGTCCTTCTGCATCGCTGCGGCTCCTTACGGGGAAGGCCGTCGGGGTTCGGGGGCGGGAAGGTGGCCCGGGACGCGCGGGCCGCCCGCAACGGCCGTCTCAGGGAAGGTCGTTGATGTCCTCGTCGATGGGGAGGTCGTTCTCGTCGTCCTCCACGACGTGCACGGCGGCCTCCTCCGCGGAGGCCGCGGCGCCGTCGATGCCGACGTCCGAGGCGACCAGGTCCTTCTCGGTGTCGGGCCCCAGACCCTCGTCCGGCGCGACGAGACGGCCGGAGCGGTCCTCGCCCACCTCGTCGTCGCGCAGCTCCCCGTCCGTGTCGAGCGCGTCGCCGAGGCCGTCGCCCTGCGGGTCGCCGATGTCGGGCAGTTCCTCGGAGAGGCGCTGGTCGAGCGACTCGCCCTCCTCGCTCTCGGCGAGCGTGGTGCCGTCCTTGTCCACCGCCAGCGGGCGCTCCGGCGGCGAGTAGCCCTCGTCGAGGGGGTCGTCCACGTCGGGGTCGAGAAGTGTGTCCTCGTAGTCGAGCTGAACGGCCTCGTCCTCGCCCGGTTCCTCGGTCGCCTCGGGCTGGTAGACGTCGTCGCCACGGCTTGTGTCATCGCTGTCCACGAGTGGTTCCTCCCGGTCATCGGTGCACGCCGCGCGGCGCCTCCCGGCCCAGCGTGGGGCGCCGCGTGGGCGCGGGCCACCGCGCGTGGGCCGAACGGGTGAGGCCGCGCGACTCGTACGGGAGCCCCCGTACCCCGCGCACGGCCGCGCACGCACGCCGGACCTGGTGTGCGAGCACGGACACGGAGCGTCACGCGCGACGCTCCGCGCGGCAAAAGCGGACGGCGCGCGGCGTGCGGGGCCGGAAAGGGCGCGGGAACAGGGGTCGATGCTTTAGCGTTCACCCCTGTGGGAGGCGAGGCGCGAATCCCCCCCTCGCTGCCCCTCCCACCGCGGCCCCTGCCGGTCCCCCCGTCCGGCAGGGGTCGCCCTTTGCCCGGGCCCGCTCCGGCCGCGCGGACACCACGGGCCCCGGGTGAGGCCCCTCAGGCCCCGAAGTCCCGCACCTTGAGTTTCGCCCTCCGGCCGTCCGGGTGGTGCCACACGATGCCCTCGTACGGGCGTGCCGTGACCCACGCCCGCAGACCGGCGAAGTCGCGGGGCGCCGCC
Source organism: Streptomyces sp. SID11385 (assembly GCF_010548245.1). Lineage (GTDB taxonomy): Bacteria > Actinomycetota > Actinomycetes > Streptomycetales > Streptomycetaceae > Streptomyces. Next base: position 8,730 of record NZ_JAAGLR010000214.1, on the reverse strand, counting down.
GCGAAGTCGGCCGCGACCTCGGGGGCCGCCCAGCCGTGCCGCAGCAGCGTGTGGCGCGCGACACTCTCGGGGTTCCCGTTGATCCTGGGCCCGACCAGCTCGTACGTACCGGGCGCGAAGTCCTCGCCGCCCGCGAGCGCCTCCGTGTGGAAGCGCAGGAACGTCGAGCCGCCCATGGGTTCCCAGCCCATCGCCTTGCCCGTGACGGGGTCGGTGCTGAGCGCGAGGTAACCGGGTGGGGCGGCCCGTCCGGGCCGTACCTCCCTGCGGGCCCACCACTTTCCCGCCTCGTCGCGCAGGACGCAGGTGCCGTCGTACTTGCGGGTCGCGACGCCCTCGCCCTCCGTGACCCACGCGCACTCCGGCGCGACCTCGGGCAGCAGCCGCTTGCGGTTCTCCGGGTCGCGGAGGAAAAGGGTCGGGATCTTGTGCACGCGGGACTCCGGGGGGGCGGCGGGGGCACGAGCGCGCCCCGGCACGGGCCGATCCCGTGCCGGGGCGATGCTGTCAGCCGGGGCGCACGCCCCGCCACGCATTTCCGCCGCCGGGCCCGCCGTCGAGCGGGCACGCGCGACGGCGTGTCAGCGGATCGGCACTCCCGCGAGCGTGCGCGCGATGACGAGCCGCTGGATCTCGCTCGTTCCCTCGAAGATCGTGTAGATCGCGCTGTCCCGGTGCATCCGCTCCACCGGGTACTCGCGCGTGTAGCCGTTGCCGCCGAAGATCTGGATCGCCTGCGCCGTGACCTGCTTCGCCGTCTCGCTCGCGTAGAGCTTGGACATCGAGCCCTCGGCCGACGTGAAGGGCTTGCCCGTCGTGGCCATCCAGGAGGCGCGCCACACGAGGAGCCGCGCGGCGTCGATACGGGTGCGCATGTCGGCGAGCTGGAAGGCGATGCCCTGGTTGTCGATGATGGGGCGGCCGAACTGGGTGCGCGTCCTGGCGTACTCCAGGGCCTCTTCGTACGCGGCACGGGCGGTGCCCACCGCCATCGCGCCGACCGCCGGGCGGGACGCCTCGAAGGTCGCCATCGCCGCGTTCTTGATCCGCTCGCCGCCCTGCGCCTTCGCCCGCTCGCGGGCGCGCGCGAGGCGCTGGTCGAGCTTCTCCTTGCCGCCGAGCAGGCAGTGCCCGGGCACGCGCACGTCTTCCAGGACGACCTCGGCGGTGTGCGAGGCGCGGATGCCGTGCTTCTTGAACTTCTGGCCCTGCGCGAGGCCCTTCGTGCCGGGCGGGACGATGAAGGAGGCGTGGCCCTTGGAGCCCAGTGCGGGGTCCACGACCGCGACCACGACGTGCACGTTGGCTATCCCGCCGTTGGTCGCCCACGTCTTGGTGCCGTTCAGCACCCACTCGTCCTTCGCCTCGTCGTAGACCGCGCGGGTGCGCATCCCCGCGACGTCCGAGCCCGCGTCGGGCTCCGAGGAGCAGAAGGCCGCGACCTTGACGTCGTCGGGCGTCCCGTACATCTGCGGGACCCACGTGCCGATCTGCTCCTCGGTGCCGTTGGCGAGCACGCCGACCGCGGCGAGGCCCGTGCCGACGATCGAGAGGCCGATGCCCGCGTCGCCCCAGAACAGTTCCTCCATCGTCATCGGGATGCCGAGCCCGGTCGGGTCGAAGAACTGCTGGGCGTAGAAGTCCAGCGAGTAGATGCCGAGTTTGGCCGCCTCCTGGATCACCGGCCAGGGCGTCTCCTCGCGCTCGTCCCACTCGGCGGCCGCGGGCCGGATGACGTCGGCGGCGAAGCCGTGCAGCCAGTCGCGGATCTCCCGCTGTTCCTCGTTGAGATCCATCGTGAACTCGGCCATGACCGGCCCCTCCCGCGTGGCGAATGCTGTTACCTCAAGTAACCCGAGTCTGTTACCGGCTGGTAGAGCATGTCAACCGCCTCCCTCGCCCCCGACGGGCCGCTCGCGCGGGTGTTACGTTGCGCGGTGCGCGGGGCCGTCACGCCTGGTCCGGCGCGCGAAGACGGCACGCAGAAGGCACGGGCGGGGAGATTCGTTGTGGAGAGCACGGACACGAAGGGCCGTGCCGCGCGGCAGCGTACGGCACAGCAGCGGACGGCGGCGCTGCGCCGGCGCGAACTCCTGGAGGCCGCCGAGCGCGTGGTGCTGCGCGAGGGGCCCGGCGCCTCGATGAACGCGATCGCCGCCGAGGCGGGGATCACCAAGCCGATCCTGTACCGGCACTTCGGCGACAAGGGCGGCCTGTACCGCGCCCTCGCGACGCGGCACACCGACGCCCTGCTCGCCTCGCTGCGCCAGGCGCTCGACGCACCGGCCGCGACACGCAGGGAGCGCGTGCGCCGCACGCTCGACACCTACCTCGCGGCGATCGAGGCCAGACCGCAGGTCTACCGCTTCCTCATGCACCCGGCCGAGGACTCCCCCACGCCCGAGGGCGCGGGCTTCGACGTCGGCCGTCACTCCGCTCCGCTCCTGCGCCGCCTCGGCGAGGAGCTGGCCGAGGTCATCGCCGAACGCGTCGACCCGGGCCCCGGCGGCACCCGCAGGGCGCGCGCGTGGGGCCACGGCATCGTCGGCATGATGCACGCGGCGGGCGACTGGTGGCTCGCCGAACGGCCCTGCGCGCGCGAGGAACTGGTGGAGGACCTGACGGAGCTGCTGTGGGGGATGCTGGGCCGGGTCCCCGACCGGGACGAGGACAGCCCGCGTTTCTGACCCCCCGCTACAGCCCCGCCGCCTTCCCCCACCTCGTGCGCCCCGCCTCGCGCAGCAGCTTGCGGTGGCGGCGGGCGTCGAGGCGGTCCACGTAGAGGCCGCCCTCCAGGTGGTCGTACTCGTGCTGGAGGCAGCGGGCGAAGAAGCCCGTGCCCTCGATCCGGCGGCGCGCCCCGTCCGCCGTACGGCCTTCGACGACCGCGCGGTCGAAGCGCGGGGTGCCCGCTTCGAGGCCCGGCAGCGAGAGGCAGCCCTCCGGACCGCGCACGACCGGTCCGTCGACCTCCACGAGGCGGGGGTTGACGAGGTGTCCGAGGTGGCGCCGGTCCTCGTCGTCGGGGCAGTCGTAGACGAAGACCCGTACGCCCTCGCCGATCTGCGGGGCCGCCAGCCCGACCCCCCGGGCGGCGTACATCGTCGCGAAGAGGTCTTCAACGAGCTTTTCCAGCCACGGGCCGGAGTCCCCCGTCTCGCGCGCGGGGGTGGTGAGCACGGGGGCGCCGTAGAGGCTGAGGGGCCGGACCTGTCCGGAACTGCCCGGGATGGGACGTCGTCGCATGACCGGACAGCCTACGGTCCCGCGCTTTTCCCCAGGCAAGGCACGGTGTGCGGTTCAGGCCGCGCGGGGGATCTCGGTAGGCTGCACCCGACGAATGCCTCCCCGCCAGTGTGCGGCGCGCGGGAGGAGCACCGCACCACAGCGCGGGCCGGAGTGGCCCGGGGACGGTCGCGGGCGCCGGACGCGGCGGAAGTGAAGGAGGAGCGAGGACGATGACAGCCAACTCGGAGCCGCTGTCGGCACGGGCCAAACTGGCCGTGACGGCGGGCAAGGCCGCCGCGGCGGTGTCCCGAGCGGCGGGGCGCGGCAGTGGGTCGGTGATCGGCGGCAAGGTGGCTCTCAGGCTGGAGCCGGACCTGCTCGCCCGGCTCGCGACGCACCTCGACGTCGTACTGGTCTCCGCGACCAACGGCAAGACCACCACGACGCGGCTCATCGCCGAGGCCCTGCGCGCCGCGGGCCCCGTGGTCTCCAACGCGCTCGGCGCCAACATGCCCGCGGGGATCACCTCGGCGCTCGCCGGGGGTTCCGACGCGCGCTACGGCGTGATCGAGGTCGACGAGAAGTATTTGGCGGGTGTCGCGCGGGACGTCGAGCCCAAGGCGATCGCGCTGCTGAACCTCTCGCGCGACCAGCTCGACCGCGCCGCTGAGACCCGCATGCTCGCCGAGCGCTGGCGCGAGGGGCTCGCGGGCAGCAAGGCAGTCGTGGTCGCCAACGCGGACGACCCGCTCGTCGTGTGGGCGGCCTCCTCGTCGCCGCACGTCATCTGGGTGGCGGCCGGGCAGGAGTGGAAGGACGACGCCTGGTCGTGCCCCTCCTGCGGTGGCGTCATGCAGCGCCCGGGCGACGACTGGTTCTGCGGCGAGTGCGGTTTCCGCCGTCCCGCCGCGAGCTGGGCGCTCTCCGGGGAGCACGTCCTCGACCCGCACGGCTCGGCCTGGCCGATCCACCTCCAGCTCCCGGGCCGCGCCAACCGCGCCAACGCCGCGACCTCCGCCGCCGTCGCCGCGGTCTTCGGGGTGCCGCCGCAGGTCGCCCTGGAGCGCATGTGGCAGGTGCAGGCGGTCGCCGGACGCTACGACACGGTGCAGTTCCAGGGCCGTGACCTGCGACTGCTGCTCGCGAAGAACCCGGCCGGCTGGCTGGAGACCTTCTCGCTCATCGATCCGCCCCCGACCCCTGTGCTCCTGTCGGTCAACGCGCGCGGCGCGGACGGCACCGACACCTCCTGGCTCTGGGACGTGGACTACACGCGGCTCGCCGGGCATCCCCTCTTCGTCATCGGGGACCGCAAGCTCGACCTGGCGGTCCGTCTCGAAGTGGCCAATCTCGACTTCCGGGTCTGCGACTCCGTGGACGAGGCGGTGCGCATGGCCCCGCCGGGGCGTATCGAGGCGATCGCCAACTACACGGCGTTCCAGGACTTGCGCCGACGCGTGGGGAATTGACCGGACCAGTGAGAAGGGACAGGGATATGAGCGACAACAGTCTTCGTCTGGTCTGGATCTACCCGGACCTGCTGAGCACGTACGGGGACCAGGGCAACGCCCTCGTCGTCGAGCGGCGGGCGCGGCAGCGCGGTCTCGGGGTCACCCGCGTCGACGTGCGCAGTGACCAGCCGGTGCCGACCTCGGGCGACATCTACCTCATCGGCGGCGGCGAGGACCGGCCGCAGCGGCTCGCGGCAGAGCGGCTGCGCCGCGACGGCGGGCTCCAGCGCGCGGTGGGCAACGGGGCGATCGTCTTCTCGGTGTGCGCCGGGTACCAGATCCTCGGGCACGAGTTCGTCAACGACCTCGGGCAGCGGGAGCCGGGGCTCGGGCTGCTCGACGTGGTCTCGGTACGGGGCGAGGGCGAGCGGTGCGTGGGCGACGTGCTCGCCGACATCGACCCCCGCCTCGGCCTCCCGCCGCTGACCGGCTTCGAGAACCACCAGGGCGTGACCCACCTGGGCCCGACCGCGCGGCCCTTCGCGCGGACCCGGCTCGGCAAGGGCAACGGGACCGGGGACGGGACCGAGGGCGCGTTCAACGACACGGTGTTCGGGACGTACATGCACGGGCCCGTGATGGCGCGGAATCCGCAGATCGCGGACCTGCTGCTGAAGCTGGCGCTGGATGTCAACGCGCTGCCTCCGGTGGACGACCGGTGGTACGAGGCGCTGCGGGACGAGCGGATCGCTGCCGCGACCCGGCCGGAGTAGGTCACGTTCGTGCGGGGTTTCGGGGCTCCGCCCCGGACCCCGCTCCTCAAACGCCGGAGGGGCTGAGATGCGACCCGCCGGATTGTGCCTGCGCCGGGCTGTGGGCGGCTGTCCACCACACGGACCGGAGTGGGCCGCGTGACCCACCCGGATTAAGGTGCTGAGCACCGACCGGACGTCGTGGTCCGGTGTCGAATCCAGGTTGCGAAGGTGTGTTCAGGCCCATGCGCATTGGCGTGCTGACGTCCGGTGGGGACTGCCCGGGGCTCAACGCGGTCATCCGCTCCGTCGTTCATCGGGCGGGCGCCCTCGGTGACGAGGTGATCGGTTTCCACGACGGCTGGCGCGGGCTCCTGGAGTGCGACTGGCGGCCCCTCGACCACGACGCCGTCGCCGGCATCCTCGCGCAGGGCGGGACCGTGCTCGGTTCCTCGCGGGTGCAGCCCGCGCACCTGCGCGACGGCGTGGAACGGGCGCGGGCGCACCTCGCGGACCTCGGCCTCGACGCGGTCGTGCCCATCGGTGGCGAGGGCACCCTCAAGGCCGCGAAGCTGCTCTCGGACGCCGGGCTGCCCATCGTCGGCGTGCCCAAGACGATCGACAACGACATCGCGGCGACCGACGTGACCTTCGGTTTCGACACGGCGGTCGGGGTCGCGACGGACGCGCTCGACCGGCTCAAGACGACCGCCGAATCGCACCAGCGGGTCCTCATCGTGGAGGTCATGGGCCGGCACACCGGCTGGATAGCGCTGCACTCCGGGATGGCGGCGGGCGCGCACGCGGTGCTCGTGCCCGAGCGGCCCTTCGACGTCGCCGAGGTCGCCGAGCGGGTCGGGGCGCGCTTCGACGCGGGCAAGCGCTTCGCGATCGTCGTCGTCGCCGAGGGCGCGAAGCCGCTGCCCGGCACGATGAAGTACGAGGACGGCGAGCGCGACATCTACGGGCACGAGCGCTTCTCCGGCGTCGCCCGTCAGCTCTCGCTGGAGCTGGAGGACCGGCTCGGCAAGGAGGCCCGCCCGGTGATCCTCGGGCACGTGCAGCGCGGCGGGACCCCGACCGCGTACGACAGGGTCCTCGCCACGCGCTTCGGCCGCGAGGCCGTCGAGGCCGTGCACCGGGGCGAGTTCGGGCGGATGACGGCGCTGCGCGGCACGGAGATCGTCACGGTGCCGCTCGCCGACGCGGTCGCGACGCTCAAGACGGTGCCCGCGGCGCGGTACGAGGAGTGCGAGACCGTGGTCTGAGCCGGGCCGGTGCCGTACCGGCGCGCCCCCGGCCGGGGTGGGCGACCCGCGCGCGGAAGCGGGGGCCGCCCGTCCTAGTCTGGTGCGGACAACCGGTACGAAATCAGGAGTCTGCGGATGGATCACAGCGGGCACGGCATGATGTCCGATCTGCCGCCGTTCACGCTGGGGCGAGGGCTCGAACCGTCCCCCGACGTGTTCTTCCTCGTCGCCTGCCTGCTGGGGCTCGTGCTCTACGGCTGGGGCGTGGTGCGGCTGCGGCGGCGCGGCGACTCCTGGTCCTGGGGGCGGACGATCCCGTTCGTGCTCGGGGTGCTGACGATCATGCTCGTGATGTGCACGAAGCTGAACGACTACGGCATGGTCATGTTCAGCGTGCACATGGTGCAGCACATGGTGATCAGCATGCTGTCGCCGATCCTGATCCTGATGGGCGCTCCCACGACGCTCGCGCTGCGCGCGCTGCCGGTCGCGGGGCGGGGCCGCAAGGGGCCGCGCGAGTGGCTGCTGTGGCTCCTGCACAGCCGGTACATGCGGGTCATCACCCACCCGCTCTTCACGATCCCGCTCTTCATCGCGAGCCTCTACGCGCTGTACTTCACGCCGCTCTTCGACTTCCTCATGGAGTCGAGCGCCGGGCACCTCGCGATGATGGTGCACTTCCTCGCGGTCGGCATCGTCTTCTTCTGGCCGATCATGGGCGTGGACCCGGGGCCGCACCGGCCCGGCTACCTCATGCGGATGCTGGAGCTCTTCGCGGGCATGCCGTTCCACGCCTTCTTCGGCATCGCGCTCATGATGGCGTCCACGACGATGGTCGACACCTTCGACAACCCGCCCGCCTCGCTCGGCCTCGACCCGCTCTCCGACCAGACCGCGGCGGGCGGCATCGCCTGGGCGTTCAGCGAGGTCCCCTCGGTCGTCGTCCTCCTCGTCCTCCTCGTGCAGTGGTACGGCTCCGAACAGCGCCAGGCCCGCCGCAAGGACCGCGCGGCGGACCGCGACGGTGACGCGGAGCTGAACGCGTACAACGACTACCTGGCATCGCTGCGCACCAGGGGCTGACACCGAGGCCCGCAGGGCCGAGCAGCGTCGGCTGAGCCGAAGGGAGCGCGACGGTGTCGAGGCGCCCGTCGCGCGCAGGTCGCGAGGAACGAGTGACCGAGCACGTCGGGTGACTCGACACCGGCTTGGGCGCTCCCGGAGGCGAAGCCGACGCCATCCAAAGAAGCGCGCGACGGTGTCGAGGCGCCCGTCGCGCGCAGGTCGCGAGGAACGAGTGACCGAGCACGTCGGGTGACTCGACACCGGCTTGGGCGCTCCCGGAGGCGAAGCCGACGCCATAGAGAGGTGGCGTGAGTGCGGCCGTTCGGGTGAGGATGGTGGGACGGGTCTCGTCCCCGGGGCCCGGTGGCCGGAGAGGCGGACTCGGTATGCCTGGCACCACGAAGACCATGGGCGTGTTCACCATCGGCGGGCTGGTGGTGGTCACCGCGTACACCGTGGCCCTCGGCAGCAACGGCTGGCTGTGGTTCGGCTGGGTCGTCCTCGGTCTTCTCACGCTCGCGATGACGATGACCCAGGACTGAGACTCCACGGACCCGACGCGTACGGCGCTTCACGACAGGGGAGGGGCGGCTCCCGGACCGGGGCCGCCCCTCGCTCGCGCACGAGCCCTTCTCCCGTACGGGCCGCGTCCCGGCCCCGTATCGCGATCCCGCTCAGAAGCGGAAGACGTCCCCCGTCTCCTCGCCGAGCACGCACGTGTTCGCGTACGTGCGGTGCCAGGCCGTGGAGCGGCCGAGGTAGTCGCCCGTGACGCTCACCGTGACCGGCTCGTACCGCTTGACGCAGTTGCGGGGCTCGCCTCGGAGCTGGTCGAGGCGGCCGCCCGCGGTGGCGAGCGCGGCGCAGGCACCGGCGGCGTGCGGGTGCGTGCCGCTCGCGGGGCGCGTGGCGCAGTCCAGCGTGACGCCCCTGATCCACGTGGCGTCGTCGGCGGAGACGCTGAGGAAGAGGCCGCGCGCGGGC
>NZ_JAAGLR010000183.1 GCF_010548245.1 Streptomyces sp. SID11385 | reverse complement strand
CCCGTGGCTGCGGCTGTGGCGCCGGTACGAGGAACGCCGCACCGCCGAGCAGCCGCGCCCCGCCCCCGAGCCGCAGCGCGAACCCGAACCGGTCGCGCGTCAACGCGTCGAACAGGCCGTGCGCACCGTGGGCGAGGAGGCCGCCCGCGGCCTTCCCGAACCGTGGGGCATCGCGGTCCGCGAGACGGCGGTACGCGGCACGAAGGGTCTCCCGCGCGCGCTCGACACCCTCGCCGAGCGCGCCGCGCGCCCGGCCTCGCGTCCCCCGCGACCCGGCTGGTGGCCGGTCGCCGTGGCCACGCAGGTGCTGATGACCGCGCTCCAGGTCGTCGGTGTGCTGTGGCTGTTGGCTCAGGCGACGGGAGTGCTGGCACCCGAGGTGACGATCGCGGCGCTGCTCGCGGCCACCGGGATCGTGGGCGGGCCGGCGGTCGAGTGGTCCTGCCGGATGGCCGCCAGGGGACCCGCCCGTCGCTACGGGGCCGAGGCGGAACGCGCCCTGCGCGAGGCCGCGGCGGGCTGCGGCCGGGCCCGTGTACTCGACCCGGTGGCCGCGGAGTTGCTGCGGTACGAGGAGGTGCGCGAGCAGTACGTACGGATGGCGGGACCCGGGCCTGCCGTCGACACGGGTTCCCGCACGGTGCCGGAGAGCGTGCTGCGCGGCGCGGCGGCCGTGTAGGAGGCGGTACCGGGTGTTCATCCGGTACCGCCCGGGGGAGCGGCTGCCGCCGGGGCACGGTAGGCGGCGGTCGCGAGGGCGACGAAGGAGAGCACGAGCGGATCGGTGCTCCCCTTGTTCCACGCCACGAGGACCCGGCTCGGCGGCATCCCGGTGAGCGGTACGACCGTCAGGTCCGGAGGCAGGTCGTGGCCGAAGGGGCGTCGACCGCCCGCGGCGGGAGCGGCTTGGCCGGAAGGGGGAGCGGGCCGCCCGTCGTGTTCGCCGGCCAACGGCATGAGTCCCACCGTGCCGCTCCACAACACCGCGTGCAGGCACTCCCGCACGACGCGGACGACCGGCCCCTCCTCGGCCCCGCCGCTCCAGTAGTTCTGCCAGAGCCGGTCCGTTCCCGGCGGGAACCGGAACCAGGGGCGCTCCGCCAGATCGGCCCGAGTGAGGGATTCGGCACCGGCCAGCGGGTCGTCCGCGCGGAGCACGACACCCACCGGGTCACGGCGCAACTCACGTACGGACAGGCCCGTTTCGTCGAACGGGCCCCGCGTCAGCGCGACGTCCACGCGGCCCGACCGCAGCCCGCAGGTCGGATCGGTGAGATCCGTGTCCCGCACCCGCAGCTCGACACCGGGGTGACGCGTGCGGAACGCCTCCGCGAGGCGGCTCGCTCCCGGATCGGCGCTGTCTCCCAGAATTCCCACGTCGAGCCGCGCCCCGCCGGCCGCCGTCGCGACCCGCTCGCGCACCCGGTCGGCGTGGTCGAGCAGCCCCCGTGCCTCCTCCAGGAGCACCTTCCCGACAGGAGTCAGCGAGACCCCGGCGGGCGAGCGCAGGAGAAGTGGGGCACCCACCCCTGCTTCCAGCTTCTTGATCGCACGGCTCAGCGGTGGCTGGCTCATGTGCAGCCGGGCGGCGGCCCTGCCGAAGTGGGCCTCCTCGGCGACGGTCACGAAATACCGCAAGGTGCGTAGCTCCATCCTGGGACGATACCGATCGGGTATGAGGTGTGCGGAAGAGGTCTTGGACGGGGACGGGTCCCGCGTCGTGCAATTCGAGGTGGATGGCGGAGGGGCCGGGGCGTCCGAGCGCACGGCGCTGGGCACGCGGGTTCGCTCCGCCCGGACCGACCTCAGCGGACAGGGATCATGAACATCGCGTACTGGACACTCGCCGGCCTCCTGGCTCTCTTCTACGCCTACGGGGGCACCCTCAAAGCGGCGCGCTCCCGCGACCGGCTGCGGCCGATGATGGCGTGGGTGGACCGCGTGCCGTTGTCGGTACTCAGGGGGCTGGGCGTGGTCGAGGTGCTCGGAGCGGCCGGACTGGTCCTGCCGCCGCTCACCGGCGTCGCACCGTGGCTCGCGCTCGTGGCGGCGGCCGGCTTCGTGGTGCTCCAGGCCGGCGCGATCCCGGTGCACCTCACCGGCGGGGACAGACGGATCGAACTCAATGCGGGGCTCCTTGTGGCTGCGGGTGTCACGGTGTGGCTCGCGACGGTGTGGCTGTGAGACGGGTCGAAGGGACGGGTGCGCCGGGAGCACGCGGGGGCTCGGGCGACCCTCGCGGACACGGCCGGCGACTCGGCACGGACGCGGAGACAGGGCGATGGATGCCTGCCCCCGCAGCGGCCTTGTCGTGACGGTACGTGAGAATTCCTCGAAGTGTCGAAGTCCGAAAAATTCACTCATCCTTTCGAGTGAGAGGCGTTCGCGTTTTCTGAAGTGACCTGCGAAAACGCGCTCTTGGGCCGTCGTTTCGCCGTCGGAACGCCCCTCGGCGGATGCGAGCTGTCAGTTCCCTGTGTCACTGTGTGTGCATGCCCGGCGCCGTAGCGGCCGGAGCGCACACGACAGGTGCGGCGTGCCCGAACGCGCCGCGCGCAGACGATCCGAGGGGGACAAGATGAACGACACGACGGTGACGATGGTCGGAAACGTGGCGACCGATCTGGTGTTCCGGGAGACGCAGGGCGGGGCCATGGCCCGCTTCCGGCTCGCCGTCAACGCCCGCCGCTGGCACAGGGAGGAGCAGCGCTGGGTCGACGGGCACACGAACTTCTTCACGGTGGTGGCCTGGCGCTACCTCGCGCACAACGTCTCCTCGTCGGTGGCGATCGGTGATCCGCTGGTCGTGCACGGGCGGCTGCGGTTGCGGGACGAGGTGTACGAAGGGCAACGGCGGATGACGGCCGAGATCGAGGCCTTCTCGGTCGGGCACGATCTGGCCCGGGGCACCACGGCCTTCCGCAGGCCCCCGCGTGACGACGCGCGTTCGAGCGCGGCTGCCACGGTGGCCGCGCGGGAGCGGAGGTACGGGCCCGCGTCGTGGGGGCCGGCCGCGGACGCGGCGGCCACGGGTCCGGCGGCCATCGGTACGGACCTCCGTGGAACCGCGACGCGAGTACCGGCACGGGCGGGGGATGTGGTGGACGAGATGTTCCTGCGCCAGGGGCCCGCTTCCGGCGGCGAAGGGGGCACCGCGCCCTCGGGCTGGGCGTCGGACGCGGCGGACGACGGGGCGAGCGGACGGGAGACTCGGCCTCCGGCCGCACCGGGCGTGAGTCCGCCTGCCTCGCCCCAGGCTTCCGCTCCTGCCCCGGCCGTCTCGGCTCCGGCCGAGTCCCCGGTCCCGGCACCGCCTCCGGCCACGACTCCGCCCCCTGCCCCGGCCCCGGCGGCGGAGTCGTCCGTCACGCGGGTCACCGCGCCTCCCGCTCCGGACGACGCCCCGCGCGTCAAGGCTGCCTCTCGACGCAAGTCCACGAAAGCGACGGCGCCCGCGTCGTCCGGGCCGGGGGAGTCCGAGGCCGCAGTAGCCACACCCACCCGCGCCGTCCGCCGCCCGGTGGCCAAGCGGCGGGTGCGCGGAACGGAGGGGAAGCCCGCGCCTGGTGCGGAGGCCGGCGTCGGAGCCGGCACGGGAGCGCAAGCAAGGACAGGGGTGTGCGAAGCGGTGCTCGTCGGCGCTTCGCTGGGCGACCCGGACGCGGTACCGCCCTTCTGAGGAAAGGGCTTGGGAGGGCGGACTTCGCGTCGGCCGCATCGGCTGACAGCCCCTCATGTTTCTTCTATTACGGCCCACTTCGGTCAGCTCTGGAGGAACGGAACCGGCGGGGATAACGATTGGGACGCAATGGGATTGCCGGATGGTGCGACGGGGAAGCGCGGTTCCTTCCCTCCCTAGGATCTGCGGCAGGCCGTGCGGGATTCTGACCCGCCGGGCCCATGGGGCACTTGGCACCGAATTTCTGTCGGCAGGACCCCACCCCACGCGCGGCGCGAGGCCGCACGGGTCCTGCCCGGAGGGGAACCACATGTTTTTTGTACGCAGGCGGGGTGCCGCCCGCCTCGCCGCAGCGGCATTCGTCTCGGGACTCGTCGCCACGGGCGCGATCACGGGCGCGGGTGTGGCGGCGGCGCACGAGGCTTCCGGACACCAGGGAGGTGCGACCGCCACTCTCGGCGGACTGAGCAAGAGCAGTGACGCGGCGGTGATCCACGAGAACGGCAAGGACCAGCGCGTCCAGGCCGGACTCTTCACGATGGCCGCGGACCAGGGCGGTTCGCTGCAGACCTACTGCATCGACATCCACCACCCGACCCAGGACGGCGCGAAGTACCAGGAGACGCCCTGGAGCGGCACTTCGCTCTCGGCCAACCCGGACGCCGGCAAGATCCGCTGGATACTGGAGAACTCCTACCCACAGGTCAACGACCTCGCGGGTCTCGCGGCGAAGGCGGACAGCGGCGCGCTCACCGAGCGTACGGCCGCGGCCGGGACGCAGGTGGCGATCTGGCGGTACTCGGACGGTGCGGACGTCGACGCGGTCAACCCCGCGGCGGAGAAGCTCGCCGACTACCTGGAGAAGGCAGCGCAGAACGTCGCCGAGCCGAAGGCGTCGCTGGGCCTGGAGCCCGCGGCGGTCTCCGGCAAGGCGGGCGAGAAGCTCGGGCCCGTCACGGTCCACACCAACGCCGGCACGGCGCAGGTGGAGGTCGGCGGGGACGCGGCGACGGCCGGGGTCAAGCTCGTCGACAAGGACGGCAAGGCCGTCGACTCGGTCGGGGACGGCGCGCAGTTGTGGTTCGACGTTCCCGCGGGGGCGCAGCCCGGCTCGGCGTCCGTGAACCTCCAGGCGACGACGAACGTCCCGGTGGGGCGCGCCTTCGCCTCCGAGACGCGCAGCCAGACGCAGATCCTCGCCGGTTCCAGCGACTCGACGGTCTCCGCGACCGCGAGCGCCACCTGGGGCGAGAGCGGCGCGATACCAGCCGTCTCGGCGGAGAAGAACTGCGCCAAGGGCGGCGTGGACGTGACCGCGAGCAACCAGGGCGACAAGCCGTTCACCTTCGAGCTCGCGGGCAAGGAGCACACGGTGGAGGCGGGCAAGACCGCCACGATCACCGTGCCGGTGAAGGAGGACCAGTCCTACGACCTCACGGTCAAGGGCCCGAACGGCTTCGTCAAGGAGTTCAAGGGCGTACTCGACTGCAAGGTCGCGTCGAGCGGCGGCGCGAGCCCGGCGGGCGGGCAGTCCCCGCTGCCGAGCGCCTCGCCCACGACGGCGGCACAGGGCTCCGGTTCGGACTCGGGCTCGGGTGGCGACCTCGCCGCCACCGGTGGCTCCAGCGCGACTCCGGTGATCGCCGGTGTGGCGGTGGTCCTGGTCGTCCTCGGTGCGGGCACGGTCTTCTTCATCAAGCGCCGCAAGCCGGCCGGACAGTGAGTGATCCGTCCATGACGGACTCGGACTAGCCGACCGTCACCGGGCTCCGGGGACGCCATCCCCGGAGCCCGGGCGGGAGGCACGGGCCGGAGGACGCGGTCTTCGTCCTCGCCCGTCGCCGGTTCCGCCTCAGACCGGTGGCCGGCCCCGCCCGCCACATCCCAAGCGCCCAGCCCGCCACACCCCTAAGCCGCTCAGCCCGCAGCCCGCAGCCCGCAGCCACCGCCACCGCCACCGCCACCGCAACGATCACCCGCACCCCGCACCCCGCCCCGCACCCGCCCCCCGGCCGCCACACACAGTGACCCCGCCCTCACCGCCACCCCCGCAAACCCCCAGCTCATGCCCTCCGGAGGGGAACGGGTTTCCGCCCCGGGGGCAGCGTGCGGCAAGATGGGTGTGTCTGCCCTCCGGCGGGGCCCCGGGGCTCGGGGGAGGGCGGAGTCCCCCTTCACGGGGTGTCCCGTCGATCCTGGCGGGCTCCCCAGGACGACTGTCAGAATCCAGACTGCCGGACGGTTTCTCTTGGCTGAGTACATCTACACCATGCGCAAGACGCGCAAGGCGCACGGCGACAAGGTGATCCTTGACGACGTGACGCTGAGCTTCCTGCCGGGCGCGAAGATCGGTGTTGTCGGGCCGAACGGCGCCGGTAAGTCGACCGTCCTGAAGATCATGGCGGGCCTTGAGCAGCCCTCCAACGGGGACGCCTTCCTCTCGCCCGGCTACAGCGTCGGCATCCTGCTCCAGGAGCCCCCGCTGGACGAGTCGAAGACCGTCCTGGAGAACGTGCAGGACGGCGTCGCGGAGACCCTGAAGAAGGTCAACCGCTTCAACGAGATCGCCGAACTCATGGCGACCGACTACTCCGACGCGCTCCTCGAAGAGATGGGCAAGCTCCAGGAGGAGCTGGACCACGCCAACGCCTGGGACCTCGACGCCCAGCTCGAACAGGCCATGGACGCCCTCGGCTGCCCGCCCGGCGACTGGCCCGTCGTCAACCTCTCCGGTGGCGAGAAGCGCCGCGTCGCGCTCTGCAAGCTCCTCCTCGAAGCCCCCGACCTGCTGCTCCTCGACGAGCCCACCAACCACCTCGACGCCGAGTCGGTGAACTGGCTGGAACAGCACCTCTCCAAGTACGAGGGCACCGTCGTCGCCATCACCCACGACCGGTACTTCCTCGACAACGTCGCCGGCTGGATCCTGGAGCTGGACCGGGGCCGCGCCATCGGTTACGAGGGCAACTACTCCACGTACCTGGAGACGAAGCAGACCCGTCTCAAGGTCGAGGGCGCCAAGGACGCCAAGCGCGCCAAGCGCCTCAAGGAGGAGCTGGAGTGGGTCCGCTCCAACGCCAAGGGGCGGCAGGCGAAGTCGAAGGCGCGTCTGGCCCGTTACGAGGAGATGGCCGCCGAGGCCGAGAAGACCAGGAAGCTGGACTTCGAGGAGATCCAGATCCCGCCGGGGCCGCGCCTGGGCAGCGTCGTGATCGAGGTCGACCACCTCAACAAGGCGTTCGGCGAGAAGGTCCTCATCGACGACCTCTCCTTCACCCTGCCGCGCAACGGCATCGTCGGTGTCATCGGCCCCAACGGCGCCGGCAAGACCACGCTCTTCAAGATGCTCCAGGGCTTCGAGGAGCCGGACTCGGGCAACATCAAGGTCGGCGAGACCGTCAAGGTCTCCTACGTCGACCAGGGCCGCTCCAACATCGACCCGAAGAAGACGCTGTGGGAGGTCGTCTCGGACGGTCTCGACTACATCAACGTCGGCCAGGTCGAGATGCCCTCGCGCGCCTACGTCTCGGCGTTCGGCTTCAAGGGCCCCGACCAGCAGAAGCCCGCGGGCGTCCTCTCCGGCGGTGAGCGCAACCGCCTCAACCTCGCGCTCACCCTCAAGCAGGGCGGCAACCTGCTCCTCCTCGACGAGCCCACGAACGACCTCGACGTCGAGACGCTCTCCTCGCTGGAGAACGCGCTCCTGGAGTTCCCGGGATGCGCCGTGGTCGTCTCCCACGACCGCTGGTTCCTCGACCGCGTGGCGACGCACATCCTCGCCTACGAGGGCGAGTCCAAGTGGTTCTGGTTCGAGGGCAACTACGAGTCGTACGAGAAGAACAAGGTCGAACGACTCGGCGCCGACGCGGCCCGCCCGCACCGCGCCACCTACAAGAAGCTGACCCGGGGCTGAGCGATCGTGGCGCGTCACCTCTACCACTGCCCGCTGCGCTGGGCCGACATGGACGCCTTCGGGCACGTCAACAACGTGGTCTTCCTCCGCTACCTGGAGGAGGCCCGTATCGACTTCATGTTCCGGCTCAAGCCCGAGGGCGACGGACCGTCCTTCTCGGGCGGCTCCGTCGTGGCACGGCACGAGATCGACTACCTGCGCCCGCTGGTGCACCGGCACGCCCCGGTCACCATCGAGTCATGGGTGACGAACCTGCGCGCCGCGGCCCTCACCATCGCCTACGAGGTGAAGGACCCGGAGACGGCGGACAGTCCCGAGGTGGTGTACGCGCGCGCCGCCACGGTCGTCGTCCCGTACGACCTCAAGGCCGGACGGCCGCGCCGCATCACCGCGTACGAGCGCGAGTACCTGGAGAAGTACCGCGACGACGCCGGGCCCGGCGGGCTCGTCGCGTGAGGGGACGGCGCGCGTGACGGGACAGGTCGCATGACGGGACGGCTCGCATGAGTGACACGTCGGTGCAGTGCGCCGACCCGGGGGAGGCCGCGGACCTCGCGGCCTTCCTCGGTCGGCTGCTCCACTACGACAAGGCCGCCGCGGTGCGGCTCCAGGCCGCGGCGGGGGCGCTCGCCGTCTTCGGCCGCCCACCGTCCTTCGAGGTCCTCGCGATCCGTACGGTGCGGCTCGCGCCGCGGCCGGACGCGCGGACCTTCGACGTGACGGTCTCGGCGGGCGACCTGCTGGAGACCGTGGACGAGGCGACGGCGCGCTTCGCCGTGCCCGCGCCCGTCACGGGCCCGCCCTGGGCGGGGCTGCTGCCCCCGCGCGGCGGCTGGCACCGCGAACCGGTCGCGCTCCTGCCCCAGGCGGTACGGGGCG
>NZ_JAAGLR010000143.1 GCF_010548245.1 Streptomyces sp. SID11385 | reverse complement strand
CTCGCGGGCGGGGACGGGAGCGGGGGAACGGGCGAGGAGGCGGCGGCGAAGGCCGGACACGCGGCGGCGGGCCGGGCGGTGACCCCGAGCCGTACGCACACCGAGAGCCACGCGGCACCCTCGAAGAGCCCCACGTCCACGCCCTCGCCGCACCAGTCCCCGAGCCGGACGGCCTCCACCGCGCCGAGCCGGTCGGCGGCGACGGCCCCCACGGGCACGCCGGTCACGGCGCGCGTCAACGCGCACGCGTGGGAGGACCCGTGCAGCCCCCGCTACCTCGTGCACAACGACCACGAGGAGATGCCGCCCCCGCCGACCGAGGGCGACGCGGCGGGATGGGCGCGGGCGCTCGGCGCGGTGCCCGCCGGGAAGCAGCGGATCGCGGTGACGCTCCAGGGGACGGGCGAGGAGACGGTCGTCCTGAACGCGATGCGGGTGCGGACGCTGCGGAGCGGGCCGCCGCTCGCCTGGGACGCGTACATCATGGGCGTGGGCTGCGGCGGCAACGTCCCCGCGGAGGGCTTCACGACCGACCTGGACGCGCCCCGGCCCGCGCTGAAGCCGCTCTCGGGGCAGCGGGACTTCCCGTACAAGGTGAGCGCGAGCGACCCCGAGGTCTTCTACGTGACGGCGAACACGGCGGCGCACGACGTCACCTGGTGCCTGGAGATCGACTGGTCCAGCGGCGACCGCCACGGCACGCTCCGCGTCACCGACGCGGGCACCCCCTTCCGCACGGCCCCCGCCAAGAACCGCCCCACGTGGCAGTGGCCACCGGGCGACACCGAGTGGGGGCCGGAGGTGAAGGGGTAGGGGATCAGTCGAGGGCCGGGTCGAAGACTTCCGCGATGGTGCGGGCGGTGAGGGCGCGGTCGAACCAGGTGTCGAGGGTGTCGAGGTCGGTGCAGGCGTTGATGCGGGCGGTGGCGTCCTCCGTGAGGGAGACGCCGTGGGCGTCGAGGAGCTTGAGGAGGAGGGAGATCTTCCCCTCGGCCTTCCCTTCAGCCTTCCCTTCGGCCTTTCCCTCGGTCTTGCCCGTGGCCTCCCCCTCGGCCTTTCCCTCGAGGAAAGTCCGCTCAAGGAGAGTGCCGCTTCCGGGGAAGTAGCTGGCCCTCATGATGTCCTCCCAGAGTGCGCGGTGGCCGGTGCCGGCCAGCCCCATGTTCACGATATCGAAAAAGTACTCACTGGACCGCGAATCGGTCTTGCGCAGCGCGGTACCCACTGCCCGCAGTGTCTCGGGGGTCAGTTTGTGGCCTGCGTGCGTGAGGACCGAGAAGACCGCGAGGGCGAGGTCGTCGGCGACCTCGGCCGGGTCGGTGACGAGCGGGATGTTGTGCGGGCCCGCCACGAGCGGGCGCAGCGTCAGGCTCGGCCAGTTCGCCCCGCCGAGCTCGAAGGGCCCCTCGGCCCAGCGGGCCGTGTGCTCGTCGGTGCAGACGACCAGGAGATTGGCGGGGCACTGGTACTTCGCCGCCAGGTACCCCAGGTAGTACGTCCAGGTGGCGGCCTTGTCCGGGGCCTTTCTGCCCTGCGCCTCGATGCCGAGCAGGAAGGGCTTCCCCTCCGAGGGCGTGATGTGCAGGACGCTGTCGATGCGCCGCTCGACGGGGCGGATCTCCGTGACATCCGAGTTGAGCACGTCCACAGCGAGCTTCGGGGGAAGCGGGACACCGAGTATCCGGAAGACGGGGCCGAGCAGTTCGGGCCGGTCCTGGAAGACGCGGTGCGATGCCTCGTGTTGCGAGGTGACCATGCGAGCACTCTACGTAGCCGTTTCGCGCCGGAACGTTCCGCCATGGAGGTGATCACCCGATCGTGGGCGTGGCGGGCTCCGCCGTGTGTGCGTCGGCCGTTTCGTGGGACGCCGTGTCCGTTGGCGTGCGCACGTCCTAAGCTGCGCAGCCATGACACCCGCACCCCTTCCCGCGCAAGCCTCCGCCCCGCGTGGTCTTCCGGCGCTCGCCGCCCGGGCCGCCGCCGTCAAGTCCTCGCCCGTGCGCGACATCCTCGCCGTCACCGCGCGGCCCGAGGTCATCAACTTCGCGGGTGGGCTGCCCGCGCCCGAGTTCTTCGACGTGGCGGGGGTCGCCGCCTCCTTCGCCGCCGTGCTGGGCGAGGGCGAGAGCGGTGGCAAGGCGCTCCAGTACGCGACGACCGAGGGCGAGCCGACGCTGCGGGCCGCGCTCGCCGCCCGCACGACCGCGCGCGGACTGCCCACCGACGGCGACGACCTGCTCGTCACGACCGGTTCGCAGCAGGGGCTGCACCTCGTGACGAGCGCGCTCGTCGAGGCCGGGGACACGGTGCTCGTCGAGCGCCCGTGCTACCTCGCCGCGCTTCAGGTCTTCGCCTTCGCCGGGGCGCGTATCGTGCCCGTGCCGTGCGACGAGGACGGCGTCGACCCGGACGCGCTCGACGCGCTCGCCGCCCGTGAGCGGCCCAAGTTCTTCTACTCCGTGCCGACCTTCCAGAACCCGACGGGCCGCACGACGACCGCGGCGCGCCGCGCGGCCGTCGCCGCCGTCGCCGCGCGGCGCGGCTTCTGGCTCCTGGAGGACGACCCCTACGGGGAGTTGAGGTACGAGGGGGAGCGCGTGCCCTGGCTCGCGACGTACCCGGGCGCCGAGGACCGTACGGTGCTTCTCGGCAGCTTCTCGAAGGTCATGGCGCCCGGGCTGCGGCTCGGCTGGCTGCGCGCGCCCGAGGCGCTGCGGCGCGCCTGCGCGGTCGTCAAGCAGTCCACCGACCTGCACACCCCGACCCTCAACCAGCTCGCCGCCGCACGGTACCTGGCCGACCGCGACCTCGACGCGCACGTGGCGTCCGTCGCCGCCGCGTACGGGCGGCGCAGGGACGCGATGCTCGCCGCGCTCCCCGAAGCGCTCCCGGACGGCGCGGAGTTCGCGCGGCCCGAGGGCGGCATGTTCGTGTGGGCGCGGCTCCCGGAGGGGGCGGACGCGGCGGAACTGCTGCGCGAGGTGGTCGCGTACGACGTGGCGTACGTGCCGGGCGCGCCGTTCTACGCGGCGGACCCGGACCCGCGCACGCTGCGGCTGTGCTTCGTGACGCAGGACGAGGCCACGATCGCGGAAGGGCTGGGACGACTGGGCGCCGCACTGCGCAAGTGACGTCAACCCGCCGTCAGCGTACGGGTGATGAATTCGGCCGACGCGCGCAGCCACGCCTCCACGCGGTCGAAGCGCGCCCACCCGCCGCCGTCCGCGAGACCCCGTACGTACGCCTCGTCGCCGCGTGCCACGCGCGCGGCGACGAACGCGCGGCAGGACGAGGCCACTTCGAGCGAGACGGAGGCGAACTCCGCGCGTGCGGGGGCGTCGAGACCGTACGCATCGGCCAAAAGCCGCAGGCGGGTGAGGGGTTCGAGCCCCGGCGGGTGGGGCCGTGAGGACTCGCCCGTCAACGGGGCCCAGTAGCGGGCCGTCACCGCGAGGTCCCAGACGCGGCGGCCGGGCGCGGCGAGGTCGAAGTCGATGAGGGCGTGGGCGCGGCCCGCGCGGAACACGACGTTCTCGGGGCACACGTCGTTGTGGCACAGGACCGGCCCGTCCCCCCCCCCGCGGATCGCTCAACTCCCGTGGCCACCGGGCATCCGGGGGCCGGGGGAGCGCGGTGGACGCGTCGTGCAGCCGCCGGAGCAGCGCGCCGACCGAGCACAGCGCGTCGTCCGTCATCGACCAGGCGGGGAAGGGCGGCAGCGCGACGTCGCCCGCGAGGTACGTGAGCCGTTCGCGGCCGTCGGCCACGGGGCCGAGGGGGAGCGGCGCGCCGCCGAAACCGGCCGCGCGCAGTCCGCGGAGCCGGTCGTGCAGCGCCGGGGCGGACGGCGGGGCGGGACGGACCACCGCGGAATCCTCGCGGTGGACCGCCCCGGCGTTGGCCATGCCACCGGGCAGGGCTTCACCCCGTCCCGTCACCGGCCCCCGTCCCGTCACCGGCCCCCCGCCCCCTCACAAGTCCCCGTCCCCTACAGGCTCTTCGGCGCCCTGATCCCCAGCAGCCCCAGTCCCGCCGCCAGCGTGTCAGCCGTCAGCGCGCACAGGAAGAGCCGGTTCGCCACGACCTCCGGGGAGTTGTCCTCCGACAGGACGTGGCACTGGTCGTAGAACGTCGTGTACAGCGAGGCCGTCTGGTACAGGTACGCGGCGAGCTTGTGCGGCGCGTACTCGTGGGTGGCCTCCAGGACCTGGTCCCCGAAGGCGTCCAGGTGGAGACCGAGGGCGCGTTCGGCGGGGGCGAGGGTCAGTTCCGGGTGCGCTGCCGGGGCGGGGGCCCCGGACGCCTTCGCGCGCCGCAGGATCGACTGGATACGGGCGTACGCGTACTGGATGTACACGCTGGTGTCGCCGTTGAGCGAGACCATCTGGTCCAGGTCGAACTTGTAGTCCCTGCTCGCCGACGTCGACAGGTCCGCGTACTTGACCGCGCCGATGCCGACCTGCGCGCCCCGCTCCGCGATCTCCTCCTCGCTCAGCTGCCCCTTGACGTCCTTCTCGCGCACGACGGCCGTCGCCCGCGTGACGGCTTCGTCGAGGAGGTCCACGAGCCGCACGGATTCGCCGGCCCGCGTCTTGAAGGGCTTGCCGTCCGCGCCGAGCACCGTGCCGAAGGCGAGCTGCACGGCCCGTACGTCCTCGCTCAGCCAGCCCGCCCGCTTCGCGGTCTCGAAGACCATCTTGAAGTGCAGCGCCTGCCGCGCGTCCACGACGTACAGGAGGGTGTCCGCCTTGAGGTCGAAGACCCGGTTCCGGATCGCCGAGAGATCGGTCGCCGCGTACCCGAAGCCGCCGTTGGACTTGCGCACGATGAGCGGGACCGGGTTGCCGTCCGGGCCCTTCACGTCGTCGAAGAAGACGCACAGCGCGCCCTCGGAGCGCACCGCGACGCCGGACTGCTCCAGGAGGTCGCACGTCTCGGCGAGCATGTCGTTGTACCCGGACTCGCCGACGATGTCCGCGTCGCGGATGTCCATGTCGAGCTTGCCGAAGAGCGCGTTGAAGTAGACCTTCGACTCGTCCACGAACCGGTGCCAGAAGGCGAGGGTCTCCTCGTCACCGGCCTGGAGGTCCACGACCCGCCGCCTGGCCCGCTCCTTGAAGCCCTCGTCCTCGTCGAAGAGCGCCTTGGACGCCTTGTAGACCCGGTTCAGGTTCGACATGGCCGCTTCACCGGCGGCCTCCGTGACCTCGGCGGACGAGGACGGCCGGTCCAGCTCCGCCGGGTGCTCCATGAGGTACTGGATGAGCATGCCGAACTGGGTGCCCCAGTCGCCGATGTGGTGCCGCCGGATCACGGTCTCGCCCGTGAACTCCAGCATCCGCATCAGGGCATCGCCGATGACCGCCGAGCGCAGGTGCCCGACGTGCATCTCCTTGGCCACGTTCGGCTGCGCGTAGTCGATCACGGTCCGGCCCGGGTGCTCCGCGTACGGGACGCCGAGGCGCTCACCGGCCGCGGCGCGCGCCGCCAGGTTCCGTACGAGTGCTTCGTCCGCGACCGTGATGTTGAGGAAGCCGGGGCCCGAGACCTCGACGTCCTTGATCACCGCGCTGTCCGGGAGCGCCGCCACGACCTGGGTCGCCAGTTCCCGCGGATTGGCCTTCGCCTTCTTCGCGAGCGCGAGCACCCCGTTGGCCTGGAAGTCGGCCCGGTCGCTTCGGCGCAGCAGCGGGTCCGCGTCCGCGGTGCCCGGCAGGGCGGCGGCGAGAGCGTCCTTGAGCTGCTGTTCGACGGAAGCGGTGAGGGACGTGACCGAAGCCATAGGAAGGGGAGCCGTTCTCCTCGGGGGTGCAGATACTCCCGCCAGTATCCCACCAGGCCGCCACGCCTCTCGAACGGTTATCCCGCGCGCGCTCCGTATCCCGTTTCCCCCCACGCCCCCGCTCCTGGGACAATGGGCGACGACCATCCCCGTTCTCCCCGGAAGAAGGACGTGCCGATCGTGGCTCAGAGCACAGAGACCGCAGACTGGGTCTCCCGTTACGCCGACGAGGTCATCGCCGAGTCCGAGCGTCGTGCCCCGGGCAAACCGGTCGTCGTCGCCTCCGGGCTCTCGCCCTCGGGCCCCATCCACCTGGGCAACCTGCGCGAGGTCATGACGCCGCACCTCGTCGCCGACGAGATCCGCCGGCGCGGGTACGAGGTGCGCCACCTCATCTCGTGGGACGACTACGACCGCTACCGCAAGGTGCCGAACGGTGTCGACGGCGTCGACGAGTCCTGGGCCGCGCACATCGGCAAGCCGCTGACCTCGGTCCCGGCCCCGAAGGGCTCCGCGTACCCGAACTGGGCGGAGCACTTCAAGGCCGCCATGGTGGGCGCGCTGACCGACCTCGGCGTCGTGTTCGACGGCATCAGCCAGACCGCCCAGTACACGGCGGGCGTCTACCGCGAGCAGATCCTGCACGCGATGCGCGAGCGCGGCCGTATCGACGCGATCCTCGACCAGTACCGCACGAAGAAGAAGCCCGCGGCCAAGCAGAGCCAGAAGCCGCTGGACGAGGCCGAGGTCGAGGCCGCCGAGGGCTCCGGCGCGGCGAGCGAGGACGACGGCAGCGGCGGCGCGGGCGGCTACTACCCGTACAAGCCCTACTGCGGGAACTGCGCGAAGGACCTCACGGCGGTCACGGCGTACGACGACGAGAGCACCGAGCTGTCGTACACGTGCGCCGACTGCGGCTTCTCGGAGACGGTGAAGCTCTCCGAGTTCAACCGCGGCAAGCTGGTCTGGAAGGTCGACTGGCCCATGCGCTGGGCCTTCGAGGGCGTGATCTTCGAGCCGTCCGGCGTGGACCACTCCTCGCCCGGCTCCTCGTACGTCGTCGGCGGGCAGATCGTCCGCGAGATCTTCGGCGGGACGCAGCCCATCGGGCCGATGTACGCCTTCGTCGGCATCAGCGGCATGGCGAAGATGTCCAGCTCCAAGGGCGGGGTCCCCACCCCGGCCGACGCGCTGCGCATCATGGAGGCGCCGCTGCTTCGCTGGCTGTACGCGCGCCGCCGCCCCAACCAGTCGTTCAAGATCGCCTTCGACCAGGAGATCCAGCGCCTGTACGACGAGTGGGACAAGCTCGCCGCGAAGGTCGCGGACGGCTCCGCGCTCCCGGCCGACACCGCCGCGTACACGCGCGCGGTCGGCACGGCCGCCGGGCCGCTGCCCGCGACACCGCGACCGCTCCCGTACCGCACCCTCGCCTCCGTCGCGGACATCACGGCGGGCGCGGAGGACCAGACGCTGCGCATCCTCGGCGAGCTGGACCCGAACCACCCGCTCGCCTCGCTCGACGAGGTGCGGCCCCGGCTCGACCGCGCCGAGGCGTGGATCTCCACGTACGTCGCGGCCGACCAGCGCACGGTGGTACGCACCGAGCCGGACACGGAGCTGCTCGGCTCGCTCGGCGACACCGACCGCGAGTCGCTGCGGCTGCTCGCCGAGGGGCTCGGCACGCACTGGTCGCTCGACGGCCTGACGACGCTCGTCTACGGCGTGCCGAAGGTCATGGCCGGGCTCGACCCGGAGGCGAAGCCGACGCCGGAGCTGAAGACCGCGCAGCGCACGTTCTTCGCGCTCCTGTACCGCCTCCTCGTCGGCCGCGACACGGGCCCCCGCCTGCCCACGCTGCTGCTCGCGGTCGGCGCGGAGCGGGTGCGGTTCCTGCTGGGGCAGTGAGGCGCGGACACACGGGAAAGGGCCGGACCTCCTCGCGGGGGTCCGGCCCTTCCGGCGGTACGGGGCGGGTGGCTCAGGCGGGCGCGTCGGCGTCCAGCTCGCCGGTGTGGCGCGGCTCGAACTCGTCCAGCCAGGCCGTGAGTTCACGCTCGGGGAGCGGGCCGCCCTCCGGGGCGCTGACGTTGTAGTTCTCCAGGAGGTACTTGCCGAACTGACGCGGGTTCGGGAAACCGCCCATCTCGCGCACGTACTGCCGGAAGACGCCGTAGAACGCGTCCTCGCGCGAGATGTCGTCGGGCAGCCAGTCGTCCTTCTCGGCCGCCTGGTCCCCGCCGGGGGCCTCCTCGGCGGGCGCTTCCGCGGCGGGGGAGTCCTGGCGCTGGCCGGGAATGCGGGGGCCGGGGACCGGCTCGACCCGCTCCTCCGCGAGCGGACGCGTGCGGTACGGGCCGTTCGGGACCTGGATGGGCTCCTGCGCCTGCCCGCCCTGCTGCGCCTGCCCGCCCTGCTCCGCCTGCTGGTCCTGCTCCGCCTCGTACCAGTGCTGCGGCTGGTAGGGCGCGTGGAAGCGCGGGGCGAAGCGGGGGTCCTCCTCGTCGGCCGGGGGCTCCGGGTACTGCGGGTCCTCCGGCGGCGGAGCGTGGGGCTCGGGGTCGAAGGTCGGGTCGTAGCCGCCCTGGTAGGCGACGGCCTGCGGGTGGCCCTTGAACCAGGGACTCGTCGGGTCCTGCGCGGCGGGCTGCTCGTGAACGGGCGCGGCCTGCCGCGGCTGGGGCTGTTGCTGCTGCGGCACGGGCCGGTGCGGTACGGGCTGCTGGGGGGCCGGGGCGGTGGCCGTGAGCTGGGCCCTGGGCTGCGCCTCCGCGACCGCCGCCGCC
>NZ_JAAGLR010001173.1 GCF_010548245.1 Streptomyces sp. SID11385 | reverse complement strand
CTCCTCGTCACGTTCCTGGTCGCCGGGGATACCGAAGGCGAGGAGCACCATGTCGATGTCCCCCTCGGTGAAGATCTTGCCGAGGGTCGTCTCGTGCGACTCGGTGTCCAGCGCGTCGAAGTCGACGGTACGGACATAGGCGCCGCGCCCGCGCAGCTCGGCCGCCGCGGACTCCAGGGCGGGGGAGGGGCGCCCGGCCAGCCAGACCGTACGCGTGCGGCAGGCGATCAGGCGGC
>NZ_JAAGLR010001115.1 GCF_010548245.1 Streptomyces sp. SID11385 | reverse complement strand
GGGGGCGACTGAGCGGGTACGGGGCGGACCGCCGGGGCGGGGCTCGGGAATGAGCGCGCCGAGCGGATACGGGCCGGGCGGACGGGTCTCGAGAGGGCGCACGTCGAGCGGATACAGGCCGGGTGGACCGGTTTTGGGGGAAGGCACGTCGTCCGGCCCGGGGGACTCCTCGCGCGGGGCGGCGGAGGCGACGGAGAAGGGGGACGTGGGATGAAGGTGTTCGTGTGGGTGGTGGTCGCGGTGGCGGTCATCGCGTTGGTGGTCCTGCTGGAGGCCAGGGCGAGCAGGGCGCGCAGGAGGGGGCCGCTGAAGGGCCGGCGCCCGGCGCGCGGGCGTGGCGCGGGGAGCGGGGCGCACGACGGGGGTTCGGCCTCGGGCATCGCGCTGGCGCAGGACTCCGGGCAGAGCTGGTGGGCCGACGGCGGCTCCTCCTCGGGCGGGTCGGGTCACCACCACGGGGGACACGGACACCACGACTCGGGAGGGAGCACGTCCTCCTGCGGAGGTAATTCCTCGTGCGGGGGCGGCGGTTCTTCCTGCGGCGGGAGCTCGTCCTCCTGCGGCGGGGGTGGTTCTTCCTGCGGGGGCGGCTCCTCCTGCGGGGGCGGCGGAGGCAACTGACACGGGGCAGTCTGATCCGCCTGCGGCCCGGGGCCCGCGAGGAGACTCGCGGGCCCCGGGCTCGCGTGTGCGCGGCGCGACCGCGACAGGGGCGGCTCCGGACCGTACCCGCCGGAGGCTCAGGAGGCGGAGGAGGTCACCGGGTCCGTCCCGCCGGCGATGCCCTTCGGGACGACCGAGAGGCCGCGGCCGCGTGCCGTGCGGGGCCGGTCGGTGCGTCCGGGCGCGCCGACCCCTGCCGGGACGTGGCTGCCGAGGCCCGTCGTGGCGGGGGCGAGCGGC
>NZ_JAAGLR010001049.1 GCF_010548245.1 Streptomyces sp. SID11385 | reverse complement strand
GAACGCGCACGAAGCGCGGCTCGTCGCCGTCTTCGCCTCCGTGCTCGGCATCGACGACCTCGGCCCCGACGACGACTTCTTCCAGCTCGGCGGCGACAGCATCAGCTCCATCGGCGTCGCGAGCCGCGCCCGCGCCGCCGGGCTCGACCTCAGCCCCCGCGACGTCTTCACGCACCGCACCCCCGCCGCCCTCGCCGCGCACCACACCCCCACCCGCACCGCCCCCGAGGCCGCC
>NZ_JAAGLR010000108.1 GCF_010548245.1 Streptomyces sp. SID11385 | reverse complement strand
ACCGCGCGCGGCGGCGCTTCGGCGCCGGGGCGGTGGTGCCGGGGACGCTGGCGGCGTGAGCGGGGGCCCGGCCGGAGCGGTGGCCCGCACGCCGCTGCTCACTTCGTGAGCGAATCCACCTCAGCCGCGTACAGCACCGCCGGGTCGAAGCCCATGCCGTGGAAGCCGCCCGCGAGTTCGAGCGAGAGGACCCCGTGCAGGCGCGTCCAGACGGTGAGGGCGCGCAGACGGGCGGCCGGGCTCGCGGGATGGCCCCTGGCCCAGTCGCCGTGCTCGGCGAAGTACCCCTCGGCCGGAGGGACGACGCCCGGGGGGCGGGCGTCGTCCTTGTCCCGAGCCGCGCACACGTCGAGGAGCACCGCCATGATCTCCGCCGCCGTGCGGGCCGTGTCCTCGGGGGCGTGGTAGCCGGGCAGCGGGGTGCCGTAGACGAGGAAGTACCGCTGCGGGTCGGCGAGCGCCCAGGCCCGCAGGGTCCCCGCGAGGCCCGGGAGGTCGGTGCCCTCGGCGGCGCGGGCCAGGAAGGCGTCGGCGAGGCTGCGGTAGGCGTCCCTGATGAGGTCGGTGATCAGGTCGTCGCGGCTGGCGAAGTACCGGTAGAGGGCCGGGCCGCTCATGCCGATCCGCTTCGCGATCGCGTTGAGGGACAGGGCGCTCGCCCCCGCCGTCGCTATCTGCTCCCAGGCGTGGCGCTTGATCTCCTCGCGCACCTGGGCGCGGTACCGCTCGCGGGACGACTTCGGCTCGCTCACACGCGCTTCCTCTCCTCGACTCGTTCTGTTAGAGGTTATCACTGTCGCTATTGACTCTCACAGCGGAGATGAGTTACAACTTCTCACGAAAGCGAGAGATTCAAGCGAATGTCGAGCGAGCTGCTACGGAGCGGGGAACGTCATGAGTGACAGCGCACGTCTTGTCGAGGTCGTCCTGCCGGGCGTCGTGGAGCCGGAGGGCCTTCAGGTGCGGGAGGCGGAGGCGCCCGTGCCCGGCGAGGGTGAAGTGGTGCTCGCGACGGAGGCGAGCGGCGTCTCCTTCGCCGAGCAGCAGATGCGGCGCGGCCGGTACTTCGACCAGCCACCGTTCCCCTTCGTGCCGGGCTACGACGTCGTCGGCCGCGTCCACACGACGGGCCCGGGCGTCGATCCGGCTCTCGTGGGGCGCAGGGTGGCCGCACTGCTCAAGGTGGGCGGCTGGGCGAGCCGGGTACGGGTCGCCGCCGCCGACCTCGTACCGGTGCCCGAGGGCGTGGGCGCCGAGGAGGCCGAGACCGTCGTCGTCAACGGCATCACGGCCTGGCAGATGCTCCACCGCAGGGCCGGGGTGCGCGCCGGGCAGACCGTCCTCGTGCACGGCGCGAGCGGCGGCGTCGGCTCCGTCCTCGTCCAGCTCGCCCGCGCCGCGGGCGTCGAGGTCATCGGCACCGCCTCGGCCCGCCACCACGAGGCGCTGCGGGCACTCGGGGTCACGCCGATCGACTACCACGACGGCGATGTGCCCGCGCGTGTCAGGGAGTTGGCGCCCGGCGGGGTCGCGGCCGTCTTCGACCACGTCGGGGGCCCGGGGATCGTCGACTCCTGGCGGATGCTCGCGCGCGGCGGCACGCTCGTCGCGTACGGCACCGCGTCGACCCGCGACGACACCGGCTCGCGCCACTGGCCGGTCATCAAGCTCTTCGCGCGCCTCGGGCTGTGGCACGTCCTGCCCAACGGCCGCCGCGCCGGTTTCTACAACATCTGGGCCGGCTCCCGGAACAAGGCCCGCTTCCGCGCCCACCTGCGCACCGACCTCACGGCGGTCCTCGCCGCGCTCGCACGGGGCGAGATCACCGCCCGCGTCGCCGCCACCTTCCCGCTCGCGAGGGCCGCCGAAGCGCTGCGCCTCGCGGAGTCGGGCACGGTGAGCGGCAAGATCGTCCTGACACCGTGAGACCGGGGGAGGGCCCGGGCCTCCGGCGCCTCACCCCGCCTCGGCGACCCCCCGCAGGTACCCGCCGAGCCGTTCGATCGCCGAGGGGTTGCGCGGGCTCTCCACCAGGTCCGCGTAGTCCAGTACGTACACGCGCTTGTGCTTGATCGCGGACACGTTCCGCAGCGGCGGGTACGACAGGAGGAAGTCCCGCTTCTTCTTCGCGCTCGTCGCCCCGTAGTCGTTGATGACGATGACGTCGGGGTTCCGCTTCACGACCGTCTCCCAGCCGACCGTCGTCCACGAGTCCTTGAGGTCGTGCAGGATGTTGACGCCCCCGGCCTCGCCGATGATCTGCTCGGGTGCCGCGTACCTGCCCGAGGTGAAGGGCTGGTCCTGGCCGCTGTCGTAGAGGAAGACGGAAGGCCGCTTCTCCGGGGCCTTCGCGCGGACGTCCGCGACCGTCGCCTTGTACTCCGCGATCAGCTTCGTGGCCCGCTGCTCGACGCCGAAGATCTTCCCGAGGTTCTCCAGGTCGGTGTAGAGCGCGTCGAGCGGCGGCATGATGCCGCGCGAGGTGCCGGTGCGGGCGTTGCGGCAGGACTCCGTGAGCAGGTACGTGCCGATGCCGGCCTTGTGCAGGTCCTCGGGGGTGAGCGCGTTGTCGTTGAAGCCGTAGTTCCAGCCGGCGAAGACGAGATCGGCGTCCGCGGCGAGCGCGTCCTCCTTCGTGACGCGGTCCTTCGATATCCACTTCACCTTGTCGTACGCGTCCTTGTACGGCACGTCCTTCAGCGAGCCCTTGTCGGCCGGCATGACGTAGCCGGCCATGTGGTCCTCCAGACCGAGCGCGAACATCAGCTCGGTGATGCCGACGTCGTTGGTCACGACGCGCTCGGGCGTCCTGTCGTACGTGACCTTCTCGCCGCAGTTGCTGACGGTCACCGCCTTCGCGGCCTTGCCGTCGTCGTGCTCGACCTTCGCGCCGCAGCCGGTCAGGAGGGCGGCGGCGAGGCCGAGCGAGGTGAGGGGGACGAGCTTGCGCACGGGGAACCTTCCGGAAGGGGTGTCAGGAGCCGAGGGGGTCGAACAGGAACTGGGTCGCGCCCGTCTCCGGGTGGCGCACGCGGTGCGCCCGTACGCCGAAGACCTCCGCGAGCAGCGCGGCGCTCAGCACCTCGCCGGGCGGGCCCGACGCCACGACGCGCCCGCCGTGCAGGACGTGCAGGAGGTCGCAGTGCGCGGCGGCGAGGTTGAGGTCGTGGAGCGCGGCGAGCACGGTCGGGCCGCTCGCGCGGACCCGGCGCAGGACGTCGAGCTGGTGGGCGATGTCGAGGTGGTTCGTGGGCTCGTCGAGGACGAGGACGCGCGGCTCCTGGGCGAGCGCGCGGGCGATGAGCACGCGTTGCTTCTCGCCGCCCGACAGCGACTGGAAGCCGCGCGCGGCGAGGTGCGCGACGCCCGCGTCCGCGAGCGCCCGCGCGCAGATCTCCCGGTCCCGCGCGGCGGAGCGCTCGCGGTGCGGGAGCCTGCCCATCGCGACGACCTCGGCGGCGGTGAAGTCGAAGTCGGCGGCCGTCTCCTGCGGCAGCGCGGCGAGCAGCCGCGCGGCGGCGCGTGGCGCGAGACGGTGCACGTCCTCGTCGCCGACCCGTACGACGCCCGCGTCGGGGCGCCGCGCCCGGTACACGCACCGCAGCAGTGTCGACTTGCCGCTCCCGTTCGGCCCGACGAGCCCGACGAAGGCCCCGGCGGGCGCGTCGAGCACGACGTCGTCGACGAGCCGCGCGCCCGCCACCTCGACCGAGACGCCTTCGACGTCGAGCCGCATGTCACTTCCTCCGCAGGGGACTTGGACCCGGATGTCCGGGAATTCGGGGATTCGGCGGTACGGGCGCGGGCCCGCCCGCACGTGGCGTCCGCGCTCAGCGCCCCGCCAGCGCGTGCCCGCCGCGCCGCATGAGGAGCAGGAAGGCGGGCACACCGAGCGCCGCCGTGACGACGCCGACGGGCAGTTCGGTCGGGGCGAGCAGCAGGCGCGAGAGCAGGTCGGCCCAGACCAGGAGCACGGCCCCGGCGAGCGGCGCGACCGCGAGGACCCGCGCGTGCGAGGCCCCGACGAGCATCCGCACGAGGTGCGGCACCATGAGCCCGACGAATCCGATCGCCCCGCTCACCGCGACGACCGTCCCCGTCACCGCCGCCGTCACGACGAAGAGTTCGCGCCGCAGCCGGTCGGGCGGCACGCCGAGCGCGGCGGCCGTCTCGTCGCCCATCGCGAGCGCGTCGAGCGCCCCCGCCCGGACCCCGAGCCACAGCAGCCCCGCGAGCACCGTCGCGGCGACGAGCGGCACCTTCGGCCACGTCGCCCCGCCGAGGCTCCCGAGCAGCCACATCATCGCGGAGCGCGCCGCCTCGCCCCGCTCCGCGCCGAAGACCATGACCGTCGTGACCGCCTGGAAGCCGTACGCGAGCGCGGTCCCCGACAGGACGAGCCGCAGCGGGCTGAGCCCGAGCGGCGAGCGGGCCACCGCGTAGACGAGGGCGGTCGCCGCGAGCGCGGAGACGAAGGCCGAGAAGGAGAGCGCCCACACGCCGAAGCCCGCGAGCGCGCCGAAGAGGATGACCGCGTTGGCGCCCACGGCGGCGCCCGAGGAGATGCCGAGCACGAAGGGGTCGGCGAGCGCGTTGCGTACGAGCGCCTGCACCGCGACCCCCACGGCGGCGAGCCCCGCGCCGGCCACGGCCGCGAGCACGACGCGCGGGAAGCGGATCTCCCACACGATCGTGTAAGACCCGGCGTCGTCCGCGCCGACGCTCCCCCCGCTCAGCCCCGCCCACAGCAGCCGCAGCACCTGCCCCCAGCCGATCCCCGTCGCACCCAGCGCGACCCCGCAGACGAGCGAGGCGAGCAGCACGAGCGCGAGCCCGGTCACCAGCGGGGGCACGGGCAGGCGGCGGGGCCCCTCGGCGCGGGGCGCGGGTATGCGGGGGGACCCCTCGGCGCGGGGCGCGGTGGTATGGGACATGAGGGCGCGCGTCCTCCGGATGGGCGGCCACCGGCGGCACGCGCAGGGCGCCGGTGGAGCCCGGAGGGGCAACGCGCGGGTCCCTGCTCGCAGTCCACGGCGAGCGGTCGACGGGGTCGGTACACCTGCCGCGGGCGATCGGGCTCGCGCGGCCCCAGGACACCCTGCGGGCCACGCACACCGTTGCGGGCCAGCGCCGGATTCCCACCGGCTTCCCCCACGAGAGGCCCGTGCAGGCTAACAAACCCCCGTCAGGGGCGAACCGCCGGGGAGGGGCTTACCCGCTCACTTCTCCGGCACCCGCCAGCCCCGCTTCCCCGCCAGCTCCAGCGCCGCCGTGGGCCCGAACGAGCCCCGCGCGTACGGCAGCGGCACGCTCCCCGCCTTCTGCACCTGCGCGCACACCTCCCACAGGCGCTCGATCTCCTCCGCGCCCGTGAACCACGTCGGGTCGCCCGCGAGCGCGTCGAGGAAGACCCGCGCGTACGCGGTCAGCGGCGGGTCGTCGGGGAAGGCCGTGCCCTCGTCGAGCATGAGCGGCGCCCGGACGAGCCGGAAACCGGTCCCCGGCCGCTTCCCGTACGCCTCGACGCCGAAGCGCGGCGGGTCGGTGAGGTCGAAGACCCACTCCGAGGGGCGGTCGCAGGCCGCCCAGTCGGCGCCGGGCACCCGCGCCGCCTCGCGCAGCCCGATCGTCACCTGCTGCCGCGAGATCCCCATCGCCTTGCCCGTGCGCAGCAGGAACGGCACGCCCTCCCAGCGCGGGTCGTCGATCCAGGCACGCAGCGCCACGAAGGTCTCGGCGGTCGAGTCGGGCGCGACGCCCTCCTCCTCGCGGTAGCCCTCGTACTGCCCGAACACCGTCTCGTCGGGCGAGAAGGGCCGCAGCTTCCGGAAGAGCGCGGTCCGCGCCTCGCGCAGCTCGTCGGCCCCGTACCGCTCCGGCAGGTCCAGCGCGACGATGCCGAGCACCTGCCCGAGGTGCGTGGGGATCATGTCGCGGAACGTTCCCGTGGCCTCCATGAACGAGGCCCGGCCCTCGATGTCGATCTCCTCGGGCACGTCGATCTGCACGTACGCGAGGTGCTCGCGGTTCCACACCGACTCCAGCCAGCCGTTCGCGAGCCGCAGCGCGAGGAGGTTGCGCACCGCCTCCTTGCCGAGGAAGTGGTCGACGCGGAAGACGCGTTCCTCGGGGACGATCTCGTGCAGCCGCTCGTTGAGCGCGCACGCGCTCGCGACGTCCTCGCCGAACGGCTTCTCCATCACGAGCACCGCGTCCTCGCTGAGCCCGGTCGAACCGATCATGCCGAGCATCCCCGACATGCTCGCGGGCGGCACCGAGAGGTAGAGGAGGGTACGGGTGTCCGCGCCGAGCCCTTCGCGGGTCTCGCGCACGACGCGCGCCAGGTCCTCGCCGTCCTCGGCCGAGGAGGACTGGAAGCGGAAGCGGGCGGTGAACTCGTCGAGGCGGGGCGGGGCCTCGCCGCCGTGCGCCCCCTTCACCGCGTCGGCGACGATCCCCCGGAAGTCGTCGTCCGT
Source organism: Streptomyces sp. SID11385 (assembly GCF_010548245.1). GTDB lineage: Bacteria > Actinomycetota > Actinomycetes > Streptomycetales > Streptomycetaceae > Streptomyces. The sequence continues at coordinate 1,597 of NZ_JAAGLR010000108.1, read as the reverse complement.
GCCGGGGGAGTGCCGGCCGGAGCCGATCACCGCGTAGTCCCCCGAGATGAGGCCGCGGGCGTGCAGCTGGAAGAGCGCCGGGTACAGCTTGCGCCTGGCCAGGTCGCCGGTGGAGCCGAAGAGGACCAGGAGCAGCGGACGGCCGTCGGCCGGGGAGTCGGAAGCCATGCGGGAAGCGCCTCTCGTACGGGGTCGGGCGGGGCCCGGGACGGGGATCGGGTACCCGCACCTCAGCCTTGTGTGCCTGGCGTCCGGTCACCTCGCCGCCGGGGCCGCTCGGGTGAGGACCGTGCCCCGGCCGGAGTATCAGCGCTGGTCAGAGGGCGTTGTCAGAGGGTGGTGGCAGGATCGGCGGCGCACGGGTTCCGCGCGGCGCGGGACCGGGGGACGCGGGGCGGGAGGCGGGGCGCATGACGGATGCGGACACCGGGTGGGGTGCGGGGACGGACTGGGACGCGGTCGCGCCCGGGTTCGACGCCGAGGCCGATCACGGGCTGCGCGATCCCGCCGTACGGGACGCCTGGGCGAGCCGCCTGACGGCCTGGCTGCCCGCCGCCCCCGTCGACGTGCTCGACCTCGGCTGCGGCACCGGCAGCCTCGCCCTGCTCGCGGCCCGCGCCGGACACCGCGTCACGGCCTCCGACCGCTCCGCCGCGATGCTCGCCGAGGCCCGTGCCAAGCTCGCGGGGACCGGCACCCGCCTCCTGCGCGCCGACGCCGCGCACCCGCCCTTCGCGCCCCGCTCCTTCGACGTCGTCCTCGTCCGCCACCTGCTGTGGCTCTTCACGGACCCGGCCGCCGTGCTGCGCCGCTGGTGCGCGCTGCTGCGCCCCGGCGGGCGGCTCGTCCTGGTCGAGGGCCGCTGGAAGGACGCGGGCCTGCCGCTCGCCGAGGTCACCGCGCTCCTCGCCCCGCTCACCGAGCGCGTCCACACCGAGTCGCTGAGCGGGGACCCGCGCCTGTGGGGCGGTCCGGTCGAGGACGAGCGGTACGCGGTCGTCGCGAGCCCCGCGCAGGCCCGCAGGCACAGCGAGATCGTCGACGTCCACCTCTTCCTGCGCCGCGGCGACGACATCCTCCTCGCCCGCCGTGCGAACACGGGCTACGCGGACGGCCTGTGGCACGCGCCGTCCGGGCACGTCGAGGCGGGCGAGGACGTCCGGACGGCGGTGCTGCGCGAGGCGTACGAGGAGACGGGATTGCGGCTCGTCCCCGAGGACGTGCGCGTCGCCCTCGTCATGCAGCACGCGGCCCCCTCGGGCGACAGCCGCATCGGCTGGTTCTTCGAGGCCGCGTACCCGGCGGGCGGCGAGCCGTACAACGCGGAGCCGCACAAGTGCGACGCCCTGGAGTGGTTCCCGCTCGGCGCCCTCCCGGACGGGCTCGTCGCCTACTGCGCCGCCGCGCTCGACGCCTACCGGGCGGGCGACCGCTTCGTCCTCCACCGCCACGCCCCGGACGATCCGGTGGCCCGGGTCGCGGGGGCGCCGGGGCGGGCGGTGGTCCTGCCGCAGTCGGGGTGAGGCCGGGATCAGGGGGCGAGGAGGGCGCGGAAGGCCGCGCGGTCCGCGTCCGCGCCCGCCAGGGCCTCCAGGCC
>NZ_JAAGLR010000940.1 GCF_010548245.1 Streptomyces sp. SID11385 | reverse complement strand
CGCGCCCCGCGCCGTACGAGCGGCAACCCCAGCCGGCCCCGCCCACCGAGCCGCGCGAGCAGCACGTACGGCAGGCACCGCCTCCCTCACCCGAACCGCCCGCCGCGCACGCCCACCCCGCCCCGCACACTCAGCCCGCTCAGCCCGCTCAGCCCCGGCAACAACCGTCCACGCCACCCGCCCCGGCCTCGCCGCCCCCGCCCGC
>NZ_JAAGLR010000905.1 GCF_010548245.1 Streptomyces sp. SID11385 | reverse complement strand
TTACCCGATGCCATCGATGTTTGAACCGCAGCCTCCTCCCTCTATCGTGCACAGGAGGCCCGGCGCACGCGAGTCGGACCGCGGCAGGCGGAGGAGGTCCGGGTGGAGCAGGGCAGCGCGCGCGAGAGCGCACGTGCGGCGTACGCCCTGGGAGCGTTCCCGCGCACCGCGGCCGACGGCCGGATGCCGGAGTGCCGGGTGCCGGAACAGAGCCGGGGCGAGCGG
>NZ_JAAGLR010000844.1 GCF_010548245.1 Streptomyces sp. SID11385 | reverse complement strand
GCGGCGGGCGGGGCGGTGGAGGGCTCCCCGAGGCGGGCGAGGGCCTTCCCCCGTACCGCCGCGAGGGCGAGCACGGGCGGACGGCGCCACAGCACCTCGGGGGTCGGGACCGGCGCCCGCCGCATCGCCTCGACCTCGGCCTCGGTCCGCGAGGGATCGCCGTCCACCTTCAGGAACACGTCTGCGACCCGGAGGGTCGCACGCTCGGAGTGGGCGACGACGACTTCGACTTCATCCATGCGACAAGTCTCCGGGACGCGCCCGCTTCCGTCTCTCCCGGACACCCGCCGCCCCACCGCCGGGCCGCCCCACCGCCCGGC
>NZ_JAAGLR010000809.1 GCF_010548245.1 Streptomyces sp. SID11385 | reverse complement strand
AGCCCCCGCCGAGCGGCCCGCGCCCGCCAAGCCCGCCGCCTCGGGCCCCGGTGTCGCCCCCGCCCCCACGGTCGAGCCGTCGAGCGAGACCACGATGCTCCTGCACCTCCCGCCCGCACCGGACGGCGAGAGCGGCACGGGCACGGGCCGGACGCCGCCCCCGGGTACGGGCCCGACCCCGCCCGCGAGGGACGGCGCCCCCGCCCCCGTACCGGAGCAACACCCCGTACGGGACGCGCAGCCGCCCACCCCC
>NZ_JAAGLR010000776.1 GCF_010548245.1 Streptomyces sp. SID11385 | reverse complement strand
TATCAAGGTACGGAATCGAACAGAACCGCGGCGGACGGCGGAGTGAATCCGGACAGCCGGGTCACACGGGGAGTATGACTTCCACCGACTTACCGACAGACGCACCGGGCGGGTCCGACGGGCAGGCGGGCGGCGGCCGGGGCAACGGCCCCCGCCGGAGCCGGCGATGGGGAAGGGCGGTCGCGATCGGCGCGGTCGCCGTCGCGCTGCTTCTCCTCGGCACGCGGCTCAGTCTGCTGCCGGGGCTGGGTGACATCTTCGGCGAGAAGACCCATGACCGCTCGG
>NZ_JAAGLR010000682.1 GCF_010548245.1 Streptomyces sp. SID11385 | reverse complement strand
ACCGCCACTCGAATCGGCGCAGGAACTGGCCACAGCCATCCACACCGCGCTTCGCCCCTATGACGACCTCCCGCTGGTCCTCTTCGGGCACAGCATGGGCGCGGTCCTCGCCTTCGAACTGGCGCGCGCCATGGAGCGGGCGGGCGCCGGACCGCTCGGGCTGATCGTCTCGGGACGCCGCTCGGCCGCCCTCACGTCTGCGGACAAGGTGCACACCCGCGGGGACGCGGC
>NZ_JAAGLR010000072.1 GCF_010548245.1 Streptomyces sp. SID11385 | reverse complement strand
GGCCGAGCGCGCGGGCGCGGCGGGCGGCGGCGCCGTGGATGTCGCGGGCGCGCTCGCGGTGCGCGGTGGCGTCGACGATGCGGCCGAGGAGGTCGACGGAGCCGGCGGTGAAGTCGCGTTCGGCGAGGAGTTCGGAGCGGCGGCCGAGTTTGCCGCCGAAGTTGTGGACGAGGTCGGCGAGCCCGTCCGTGTCGCGCGTGTCGGTGACGGCGCGCAGGAGGAGGTCGGTGAAGTCGGAGTCCTTCTTGACCGCGAAGAGCCCGGCGGCCTCGCCCTCGTCGGCGTTCATCTCGCGCTGGTAGCGGAACAGCTCGGGGTCGAGGCCGAGTTCGCCGAGGTGCTCGGTCCAGCGCTCGTGGGTCTCCTCCCAGTGCACGTCGAGGTGGGTGTAGAACTTGCCCGCCTCGACGAGCGCGTCCCTGAAGCCCTTCATGGTGCGGCGGCGCCCGCGCGCGGCCGAGATGCCCTCGGCGATGGGGCGGACGGCGTTGGACTCGGCGACGGGCAGCGAGTCGAGGCTCAGTCCGGGGCCGGGGCGGAAGGAGTACCACGCCTCGGCGAATTTGCGCGGGTCGTTGGAGACCTGGCGGCCGCGCCACTCGCTGACCTTGCCGACAACGACGCACTCACCGGTCAGCGTGTGCTGCCACTCCAGGACGACGTGGCCGCAGTCCTCGGCGAGCAGGAACTTGCGGAGCACGCCGGAGCTGGCGCCGCCGAGGGTGTTGCGGTGGCCGGGGAGCATGACCGAGAAGATCAGCTTGAGCAGGACGGACTTGCCGCCGCCGTTCTCCAGGAAGAGGACGCCCGCCGGGGCGGGCCTGCGGGGCGGCCCGACCGGTTCGTCCGCGAAGAACTCCGCCTGGGCGGGGGCGGGAGCGGGGACCGGGGCGCCGACCGAGCGCAGATCGAGCACGGTGTCGGCGTACCGGGCACCGGCGGGGCCGATCGAGTAGAGGCGGACCCGGGACAGCTCGTACATGGTGCGGACTTTCGGCAGCGGTGGAGGGGCGACAAGGGAAGTATCGGCCGGGATCGGACGGTCATGAACATCCCGGCCGGCGGACGGCGCGAGGTGGCGGCGGACGGTCGGCGGCGGTGACGTGCCCCGCAGAGCACGTCACCCGTGGAAGGGCAGCCCCGCGTCCGCGACGAGGTCGAGGTCGTCCGTGTGCGCGGCGGGGACGAGGCTCGGGCTGCCGTCGCCGACGGGTACGACGCCGAGTTCGAGCAGTTCGGCCATCGCGGCGCCTCCCGCGAGGTCGCGCACCTGGAGCTGGTAGCGCGGCGTCGTGCGGTAGGTGCCGCCGCCGTCGTCCCCGGTGCGCTGGAGGAAGCCGGAGTCGGTGAGGAAGCCGACGGCCTTGGCGACGATCCCGGTCGTGGACCCGGCGAGGCGGCGGGCGTCCTTGGTCGCGCCCGTGGCGCTGCGCCGCGCCCAGACCCGCCAGGCGGCTTCGAGGCCCGGGGCCTCGGTGGCGGGATCGGTGTTCTCGCCCGCGCTCTCGGCGCGTTCCTCGATGCGGCGGCAGGCCTGGCGGACGAAGGCGTCGACGCCGTTGACGCTGATCCGTCCGATGTAGCCGTCGTCGGCGAGGTCCTCGGGCCGGGGGAAGGCGAGCGCGGCGACGCTGAGGTGGGCGAGGCCGTGGAGGAAGCGGTCGGCGGTGTCGGTGGAGGCGCGGCGCGCGTACTCGCCCATGCGGACGGCGAAGACGGAGTCCTCGGCCGCGGCGGTGGCCATCCCCGCGCGTTCGGAGACTTCGAGGACGACGAGGCCGAGCCCGGTGGCGACGGCGTCGGCGAGGCGCGCGAAGGCGGGGTCCTCGCGGTAGCGCCGCAGCAGCGCGGTGTACTCGCCGTCGCGGGCGGGCTGGAGCTTGGGCTGGAGGCCGAAGGCGACGAGCCGGGCCGCGTCGGCGGCGTCGGCCGGGGTGACAGGCGCTGCCGCCGCGGAGCGCGGCTCGGTGGCCTGCTCCTCGCCGTACGGGGGTTCTGCGGCGTACTCGGTCACGGTCGTGCTTCCTTCGGGGACGGGACTGCGGGGCGCCCGGCGGCGCGGTGTACGGGGGAGGGACGGGTACGGGCGGGGGCCGCGCCGCGGCCCGTCCGCGCGCCGCCGCTCATGACGCGGCCTCCGTCGCCGCGCTCGCCGCCTCCAGGAGGGCTGTGCCGACGATGAGGTCGGCCCCGCCGAAGTCGGGGTCGTCGAGTGCGGTGCCGTCGTCCACGGCGAACAGGACGCTCGGCTCGCCCTGGCGGTGCGCGGTGCCGACCGGTGGGCTCGCGGCGTGGAAGGCGAGGAGGGTGACGAGGCGGGCGAGTTCGCGTGCCTCGTGGTCGCCGCCGCCGTTCTCGCGCGCCTTCCTGCGGGCCTCGGCGAGCAGCCCGGAGAGGCGGCGCGGGGCCTCGGGCTCCAGGCGCAGCAGTGCGGTGGCGACGGCGAGTTGTTCTTCGCTGAAACGGCTGTCGTCCGGGGTCGCCACGAGGTCGGGTTCGGGCAGCTCGGCGCCCAGGTGCTCGCGCTCGGCGGGCGGGGTCAGCAGCAGCTCGACGAGGTCGCCGACCCGTACCGCGCCCGGCGTGCGCAGCCCCGTACCGCGGGCGAACCACGCGTCCGTGACGCGCAGCGCGTCCTCGACGGGGAGGGTGATGACCGGCGCGAGGAGCTGGCCGTACAGGTCGAGACCGGGGCGCCCCGAGTGGTCGGCGAAGGCTTGCCGGTCCTGCTCGGCGCGGAAGAGCGGGCCGGCTTCGAGCAGGCGGGACTGGAGCTGGGTGTGGCGGCGGATGCAGTCCTTGACGATGTCGACGAGTTCGGCGGCGCGGCGCTTGTTCTCGGGTTCCCCGGACTCGTCGCGGGCCTTGCGGATGTTGGTGAGGATCGCGTTCTCGTGCCGGTAGCGGTCGGCGACGTGACCGAGCGCTTCGTCGATGAGGTCGGGGACGGTGTGCAGCCAGTCCACGGCGCGGACGTCGCGGCGCGTGGACTCCAGGGCGCGGCGCAGCGATTCGGCGTACTGGACGGTGCGGTAGCGGGCCTGTTCGGCGGCGAGTTGCGCGTCGGCGAGGCGGCCCCGGCTGATAAGGACCTCCAGCTTGACCTCGGCGGCGATCTGCGCGCTCGTGACGTCCGTGTCGAGCGCGCCGACGAGGACGTTGACCGCCTCGTCGGTGGCGCGCAGGAAGACGGTGCCGCCGGCGGCGGGGACCTCCTCGATGAGCTTGAAGTCGTAGTCGCGGCGCACGTAGCTGCCGTCGGGCGCGAAGGTGCCGTAGACGGCGCGGAAGCCGCGGTCGGCGCTGCCGACGTTGATGAGGTTCTCCAGGACCCAGCGGGCGACCCGTTCGTGCTCGGCGACGGGACGCCCGGGGGCCTGCGCGCCGACCCGCGGCAGGAGTCTGGCCACTATCTGTTCGTGGTCCGCGCCCGTGTCGAAGTCCATGTGGAGGGTGACGAGATCGATCGCGGCGAGGGCGACCTCGGCCATCGCGTACCGCGTGTACTCGCCCGCGAGGTTGGCCTTGCGGGTGTCGAGGTCGTGCAGGGGCGCGGTGCAGGCGAGGGCGCGCAGGCGGCGCGCGAGTCCTTCGTCGGCGGCGGGGCCCGGAGCGGGGCGCGCTGACGCGCTGAACTGGGGGGAAGCGGAGTGGGGGTGGGCGGGCGAGGTCACGGGGAACAGCGTAGAGGGTGGGGCGGACAACGGCGTATCGCGGGGCGTTGTACGGAAGATGCGGATTCGTCCCGTGGGCCGGTTTCGGGACTCCCGCCCAGGGCCTCGCTCCTCAGAACTGGATTTCCGGCTTCAGCCGGCCCATGCTCCAGCGTCGCCTGCGCGCCAGTACCAGTCCCGTCGCGAGCAGCGCCGCCGCTCCGTACGCCGCGAGGACTCCGAAGGAGAGGCCCAGCGTGGAGCCCTGACCGCCGGAGATGGTGACACGGAGGCCGTCGACGAGGTACGTCATGGGCATGGCGGGGTGCAGGGCGCGGAAGAAGGCGGGGGTCGTCGCGACGGGGTAGAGGCCGCCGCACGAGGTGAGCTGGAGCATCAGCAGGACGAGGAGGACGAGGTCGCCCGTGGAGCCGAGCAGGGCGCGGAAGAACTGGGCGAGGGCGACGAAGGAGAGCGCGGCGACGACCAGGAGGGCGACGAGGAGCCAGGGGTGTTCGGCGTCGAGATCCAGGCCGAGCTGGACGACCGCGTACAGGACGAGCGCCCCGAGGACGCCGAGGAGCGCGGTGGGCAGCCAGCCCGCGAGGGTCGCGGTGGCGGGTCTGCCCTCGTCCACGGCGCGCGGGTTGTAGGGGCGCAGCACGAGGTAGCCGACGAGGCCGAAGACCCACAGCGCGATCGAGAAGAAGAACGGAGTCATGCCGCGCCCGTAGAGGTGGGCGGGGTGGAGGTTGGCGGAGGTGACGTCGACGGGCGAGGCGAGGAGCCGTGCCTGTTCCTTCGCGGCCCGGCCCTCGGGTGCCTGCGGGACGGCGGAGGAGAGCTGGGCGAGCTGCCGGGAGAGTTTTTCGAGGCCCGGTCCGGTCGTCGCCGGGTTCCCGGCCTGGCCGGCGAGTTCCTTCGCGGATGCCGCCGACGTGTCGAGTCCGTCCTTGAGTTCCTTGCCCTGCCCGAAGACCTGCCGCAGTTCGACCTCCTGGGCGGCGGCGGAGAGCTGGTTCTGCAGTTCGAGGCGTGCCTGGTCGGCGGCTTTGCCGATGATGAAGCCGTTGGCGTCGTTGAGTTCGAGGTGGACGGTGGCGCGGCGCGGTTTCTGGCTCAGGCTGCTGGCGAGGTCGGCGCTGAAGTCGCGCGGGACGGTGACGGTGAAGAAGTAGTCGCCGCTCCTCAGCTTGTCGTGGGCGGTGGCGGCGTCGCTCGTGTGCCAGTCGAAGTTCCCGCCCTCGCGCACGGCACGGACGATGCGCGCGCCGCCGTCCACGGTGCGGCCCTGGACCTCGACGGGCTTGTCCTCGTTGACGATCGCGACGGGGACGCGGTGCAGAAGTCCGTACGGGTCCCAGTTCGACCACAGGTAGAGCGAGCCGTAGAGCAGCGGGACGAGCGCGAGCACCCACGGCACGAGGCGGGAGAGCGGGCCCCGGAAGCGGCGGAATTCGAGCTGGGCGAGGCGCAGGACGCGCATCACGGCCTCCTCGCGACGTCGGCGGCGGCGGTCCTCGGGGACAGGGTGGTGTACGCGGCGACCGGGACCGCCCAGTCGGGGGGCGGGGGCGCGGCGGCGGTGGCGAGCACGGTGATCCCGGCCCCGGCGAGCCGCGCGAGACGCAGCCACACCTCGCGCAGGTCGGTGCCGCCGAGCCCGGCGTCCACGTCGTCCACGAGGACGGCCGGGCGCCGCTCGGCGACGGCGAGGGCCACGGCGAAGAGCAGCCGGTCGCGCGCGGGGAGCCGTCCCACGACGGTACGGGCGGGGGGCGCGCAGTCGAGGACCTCTCCGGCGGCTTCGAGGGCCTGCGGGCTGAACGTACGGGTAATGGCCGCGCGTTCGGCCCGGTGTTCGCGGGCCGTCCACTGCGGGACGAGGTCGACGCCGGGCGTGGCGCGGGCGAGGGCCGAGTGGCGGAGCGGGTCGACGGGGGTGTCGCCGAGCCGGGCGGTGACGGTGCCGCCGCTCGTGCGGAAGCGACCGCCGAGCGCGAGGAGCAGGCTGGTGCGGCCCGTACCGCCCTGACCGGCCACGACGGTGAGCCCGGCGGGCCGTACGAGGAGGTTCACGCCCTCGAAGACGGTCCCGAGCGGCCCGCGCGCCCGCAGCCCGCGCGCCTCGATCTCCAGTGCCTCGCCGTCGTTGAGCGGCACCGGCGGAATCCCGGACGACGGCCCCTGCCGCGCCCCCGCTCCCCCGCTGTCTCCCGGGCTCTCCGCCACCGTGCACCGCCCTTTCGCCGCGACCGTCCGCCACCCTGGCGCGGGAGCGGAGCGGGCCCGGGCAACGACGCCTGCGGACGGGGGCGGATCACTCGGACGGGGGCGGCACGCGCGGCGGAGCGGCGGGGCCCTCGCTCCGGGCCTGACGGCGCGTCCGCCGGTCACATGCCGGCGAAGTCGCCCGCCTTCGCGAGCACGGTGCCGACGGCGTCCACCACGGCGTTGCGGCGTTTGGCGCGCGCCGCGCGGTCCTTCGGCACCAGCCGCGCGGCGGCCTGCTCGGCGTAGGCGTCCGGGTCGCCGAAGGCGGTCCGCGGGTGCTCACCCGTCTCCGCGCAGTGGGTCGTGACCTCCTCGACCGCCTGGAGCACGACCGCCCGGTCCACACCCGGCTGCTTGGCCAGTCGCACCTGGAAACGCGCCATCCACTTCTCGCGGTCCTTCTCGCTCGCCGCGAGGTCCTTCTTCGTCACGTGCACTCCCGGGTGGTGGTCGCCGTCCTTCAGGGAGGGGGACGCCCGGTCATGGCCGAGGGGTTGCGGGCGGTACGCGACGACGCCGACCACCGGCACCGCTACGGCGAGGTGTGCCCTGTCCGCCCTGTCCGGGGGTCCGGTGAGAACCTGCACGGGGACGGAGGAGGGAACACATGGGCGATCATCTTCAGACGCTTGTCGCGGCAGGTATGGCCGAGGAGGAAGCCGCGGCCCGCGGGCCCGCGCTGCTGCGGTGGCTCATCGGGGAGCGGGTGCTCGCGCCAGAGCCGCAGGAGCAAGGGTACGTGGCCGGTCCGGCTTGGGAACGGGTGACGAGAGAGCGTCCGGCCGAGCCGTGCGACGGAGTAGAGATCCTGACGGGGCGACAGATGTTCTTCGGCTGGAGCGGCGGGGAGGACGATCCGCTGTGCCCCTCCTGCTTCCGGGCGGTCGCGGACGGGGAGTGGCCCGGGGGCGGCGGCTGCCAGAAGGCTCTGACGCCCGTACTGGAGAGCTGGTACGCCGGCGGCAGCGGGGCGGTGCGCTGTCCGCTCTGCGGGACCGCCACGCCCCTGACTGCTTGGAGGTGGCAGGACGACCTGTGGGTCTTCGCCCACCTCGGCCTCACTTTCCTCAATGCTCCGCCGCTCAGCGCGGAGTTCGTGGCGGAGGTGGCGGCCGTGCTGGAGCACGACAAGGTCCGGTGGCTTGCCACCGAGCACTGATCCGGCGTCGGACCGCTCTTCGCGCACGGCGCTCCCTCGCCGTCCCCGTCGCTGTCAGACCCTCGTGCCATGCTCGGCGCAACCGGATCGGGCAGGTCGGAGGGGGCAGTCATGGGTGTGGGGCAGTACCGGGCCGTCAGTGGGAGCGGGCGGGTCGACGATCCGTCGGAGGAGGCGCTGTTCCGGATGGTCAGCGGGCTCGACGGGGGGCGGAGCGGGTTCGTCGTGCTCGCGCCGGAGGAGCCGGACCCGCGGTGGTGGGCCGCGGTGAGCCGGCTCGGGGACGGGCGGTACGAGGTGGTGCGGCGCGAGCGGGTGCGGGGCGGCCCTGAGATCAGCGTGACGCGTGACGCGCAGGGGCTGGTGCGGGAGTTGACGGGGTGGGCGGGGGCGCGAGGTGCGGTGCGCAGCGGCTCCGCCACGTGACCGGGCACTCGGCGGGGCGCTGACCCGGCGCCCCGCCCGCGGGCCCGTCGCCGTGGTGCGTGAGGCCCCGCCCGCGAGCCGTCACGCCGCCGCCGTGTCCGGGCCGATGCGGCCGCGGACCGCCGACTGCACCTCGTCCTCCTCGGCCGGGTCGGCGGCGAGGCGGCGGAGCTGGGTGACGACTCGGCTGTCGGCGGTCTCGGCGTGGAGGGCGCCGAGTTCGCGCGTGGACTCCTCGCAGTCCCACAGGCATTCGACGGCGAAGCCGGCCGCGAAGCGGGGGTCGATGGCGGCGAGGGCGCGGGCGGCGCGGCCTCGCAGGTGCGAGGAGGAGGTCTCGCGGTAGACGTGGCGGACGACGGGGGCGGCGCAGACGATGCCGAGCCTGCCCGAGCCGTCCAGGAGGGGGGCGAGGGCGGGGTCCGCCGTGCCCTGGTCGCGGACGGCGGTGCGAAGGGCGGTGAGGACGAGATGGGTGTCGCGGGTCGCGCCGCGCAGGGCGAGCAGGCGCCCGGCGGCGGCGCCGAGCCTGCCCGGGGCGCGGGCGAAGTC
>NZ_JAAGLR010000649.1 GCF_010548245.1 Streptomyces sp. SID11385 | reverse complement strand
CACCCGTGATGCGGTACTTTCCGCCCATGCCTGGGGGAGTGAGCATGCTCATGGGCGCAGCGTAGTGCGACCCGGTGATGATGCCTACTAAATGATCAATGGATCGCACCCGTCCGAGTGGGAAAGCACCCGAACGAACCCCGAACGGCGGCGAGTGGTGTGGTGTCTCAGCCCAGTTCGAGCACGCGGGCGTGCAGTACCTGGCGCTGCTGGAGCGCGGCCCGGACCGCGCGGTGCAGTCCGTCC
>NZ_JAAGLR010000521.1 GCF_010548245.1 Streptomyces sp. SID11385 | reverse complement strand
CCGCGCTCGTCCTGCGGCGCGGCGCGGCCGGTCCCGCGCCGCGCCTCCTCGACGTGGCCCGTACCGTGCCCACCGCGCTCCTCACCCGCGCCCCGTGGGTCGAGTGGACCGAGCTGATAGCCCTGCTGCGGGCCGGGCTGGCGCAGAGCGGCGGGGCCGAGGGACCGCACGCGGAAGTGCCGCTCGGCGACCTCCCCGCGCTCGCGAACGCCTTCGCGACGCTCGTCGGCGGCGCCGTCACGATCGAGGACCCCGAGTCCCGCGTCCTCGCCTACTCCCGCACCGAGAACGGCGCCGACCCGCTGCGCCGCCTCACGATCCTCGGCCAGCGGGTCCCGCGCTGGCGGCTCGCCGAACTCGGCGCGAGCGGCTTCCTGCGCATGCTGTGGACGAGCGACGACGTCGTGCACCGTCCCGCCGAGGAGCGCTTTCCCGAGCGGCTCGCGATCGCGGTGCGCGCGGGCGAGGAGGTGCTCGGCTCGCTGTGGGTCGCGGCGGACGGCACGCCGCTCGGCC
>NZ_JAAGLR010000487.1 GCF_010548245.1 Streptomyces sp. SID11385 | reverse complement strand
GATAGATCATCAGGCGCTGCAACGCGCCGACCAGCATGTCGATGACCATGCGGTCGTCCTGGATGGAGGCCAGGTACTCCTCGAACGTGATCGGTTCCGACGCGCTCACGAACTCGACGCCCGGCCACAGCTTGCGCGCTGTGGCGTGGGCGCGCCGTTCCTCGTACGGCTTGCTGATCAGCAGCACGGACGAGACGTCCACACCGGCGTCTTCGAGCAGGGCCCGGGAGAAG
>NZ_JAAGLR010000373.1 GCF_010548245.1 Streptomyces sp. SID11385 | reverse complement strand
TTGCCGAGCGGGCCATGACCTGATCGATCCGGGCCATCGGCAGGGACGCGGGAAAGCTGAAGGCGAACCCGCGCTCCGCCACGTTCAGCCGCGAGGTCAGCGGGGACAGGCCCCGGTCCTCGACCGTGCCGTTGAGGTCGCCCATCAGGACCACCTTCTCGGTCTTCTCGGCGGCCAGGGCCCGGCCCAGCAGAACGGCGCTCTCGTCCCGCAGGGAGGAGGCGAGTCCGCTCGTCCGGATGCGGACCGAAGGCAGGTGCGCGACATACGCCGCGACGTCACCGTGCGGGGTGCGGGCGACCGTGCGCAGCCCTCGGTTCCAGCCCGCCTCGATCCCGTCGGGCCTGATGTCCACCAGCCGGGTGCCGGAGAGCGGGTACTTGGACCAGAGCCCTACGGTGCCCCGGACCGCGTGGAACGGGTAGTCCGGGGC
>NZ_JAAGLR010000041.1 GCF_010548245.1 Streptomyces sp. SID11385 | reverse complement strand
TCACGCCCGGCGCCGACGACGCGCGCGGCCCCGAGCCGCCGCGCGACCTGGACGGCGAGCCGCCCGGCGTTCCCCGTGGCGCCCAGGACGAGGACGGAGGAGCCGGGGGCGAAGGCGACGCGGCGGCGCAGCGCGACCCAGGAGGACATGGCCGGGTTCATCCCGGCGGCGACGGCGAGCGGGTCCGTACCGGCGGGAAGCGGGACGGCACGGCGACGGTCGACGAGGGCGCGTTCGGCCATGGTGCCGAGGGCGGTGTCGGGGGCGACGAAGTAGAGGAGTCCGCCGTCCTCCGTGCGTCCCACACCGTCGATGCCGGGGACGAGCGGCAGGGTACCGCGCGAGGTGTAGTGGCTGCCGTCGGCGGCGGAGCGGACGCGGGGGTGCAGACCGGCAGCGAGGACGTCGACAAGGACTTCGCCGGGGCCCGCCTCCTGCGGGGCGTCGACCTCCTCGCAGCGGGGAGGGGTGCCGAAGGTACGGACGAGGGCTGCGCGCATGGCGGTCTCCGGGGGTGGCGAGGGATGGGCAGGCGGGGTGCGGCGCGCTAATGTAGTACGCGGCACGTACTACATTGAGAGTAGTTCGTGCCACGTACCAATGCAAGGAGTCCCGCCCGTATGCCGACCGCCGAACCGACCCCGCCTCTGCCCCCGACCTCGGCTGAGGCGCCGCTGAACGCGGACGAGGCCCCGCTGCTCCCGGACGACGCCCCGCTGAACACCGTCGACGCGCTCGTGCAGCTGTCCTTCCTCGTGCAGGGCGTCCTCACGGCGACCGGTGCCGCGCACGACCTCTCGGTCATCCAGCTCCGCCTCCTCGGGGTACTGCGCGACCGGCAGGCCGGGATGCTCGAACTGGGCCGGCACCTGGGCCTGGACAAGTCCTCGATGACGGGCCTGGTCGGCCGCGCCGAGAAGCGCGGCCTGGTCCGCCGCTCCCCGTCCCCGCACGACGGCCGCGCGGTCCTGGTCAGCCTGACCGAGGAGGGGCGGCGCCTGGCGGAGGAGGGGGCCGAGGAGATCACGCGGCGGCTGACGCAGGCGACGGCGCACCTCGGGGCGGAAGGCCGGGCGGAGCTGACCCGGCTCGTGGGGACGGTGCTCCGGAGGGTGGGGGGCTGAGGAGGCGCCCGGGGGTCACCGGTTCCCGGTGTCCCCCCGCACCGACGCGCCCCCGTCCCCCACCACCAGCCAGGGCCGCACCTGCCGTCGCGCGTGGTGCAGCCGCGACTTCACCGTTCCCAGCGGAATCCCGGTCCGCTCCGAGATCTCCGTGTAGTCCATCTCGCAGATGTCCCGGTAGACCAGCGGCGCGACCAGGTGCGGGCTGTCGCGTTCGAGCCGGTCGAGCGCTTCGAGGAGGTCGAGCCGCGAGCCGGCGATCACGCTCGTCGTGCGCGGGTCGGGCCGCTGGTGCTCGTCGGCGGGAAGCGGCTGCTCGGCGGCCCGCCGCTTCAGCTCGCGGTACTTCTGCCGCGCGCAGTTCGCCACGATCGTGTACAGCCACGTACTGAACTTGCTGCGCCCCTCGAACCGCCCGATGTTCCGCGCCACTTGGAGCAGCACATCCTGCGCCGCCTCCTCCGCGTCCTCGCGGTGGAGCAGGAAGCGCCCGCACCGCCGCACCACCTCGGGCTCCACCGCCCGCAACAGCGCGTCCAATGCCCCCGCGTCGCCACCGGCCGCCGCCGCGGCGAGCGCCTCGGTGTCCGGGACGTCCCCGTACGCGTTCATCGCCTCACCCCCGTACCAGTCTGCCCCGGCGAGGGAAAACAACCGCCGCGGCGAAAAGAAGGGAGGGGACGCGGAGCCACGATGAGCATCTGGGCATCATAAAAGGCATGCCCCCACCTCAGCGGATCGGCCGGTACCTGGTGCAGCGCAGGCTCGGCTCCGGCGCCTTCGCCGTCGTCTGGCTCGCCCAGGACGAACGGCTGCAAGCCCCTGTCGCCGTCAAGGTCCTCGCCGACAACTGGGCGGGCCGCCTCGACATCAGGGAACGCTTCCTGAGCGAGGCCCGGCTGCTGCGCCAGGCCGGTTCCGGCGGGGTCGTGCAGGTCTACGACATCGGGGAACTGGAGGACGACCGGCCCTACTTCGTCATGGAGTACGCCGACGCCGGCACGGTCGAGGACCTCCTCATGGCCGGACCGCCCCCGCTCGCCGAAGCCCTCCGCCTCGTGGCGGGCGCCGCGACCGGCGTCGCGGCCCTGCACGCGGCGGGCATCGTGCACCGCGACATCAAGCCGTCGAACGTCCTGCTCAAGAGCCCCGGCGGCCCCGGACCCGTCCGCGCGGGAACCGAACGCGTCCTCGTCGCCGACCTCGGCCTCGCCAAGAACCTCGCCGCCTCCTCGGGCCTCACCGTCGTCGCGGGCTCCGCCGGGTACATGGCGCCCGAGCAGTCCGACCCCCCGCCCGAAGGCATCGACGCGCGCGTCGACGTCTACGGCCTCGGCGCGCTCCTCTACCACCTCGTCACCGGTACGGTCCCGGGCCCGCCGGGACGCGTCCTGCCCCCCGCCGAACTCCGCCCCGACCTCCCCGCCCCCGTCAGCGCCCTCGCCCTGCGCGCCCTCGCCCCGGCCCCCGACGACCGCCCGCCCCACGCCGCGGACTTCGCCCGCGAACTGGAGACGGTACGGACGCGGCTCGCGGACACGGTGCCACCGGAAGGGGTACGGGAGCGGGAGGACGAGCCGCTACGGGGAGTACGCCCCACGCCGAGCCCCGCCCCGCAGGCGGCCCCCACGCCCGTACCGAAGGAACCCACGCCCGTACCGGCCGCCCCCACGCCCGTACCAGCAATTCCGACCCCCGTACGGACAGCCCAGCCCCCCACCCGCCGCCGGCTCCGCCCCCGCCACCTCCTCGTCACCCTCACCGTCCTCGCCCTCGCCGCCGCCGGTACCGCGCTCGCGCTCCGCGAGACCGGCGACGACTCCAGCGCCGGGAAGAGCCCCACCGCCCGCCGCATCGCCGACGCCAGCGGCGACCTCCGCCTCACCGTCCCCGCCGCCTGGGCGCGCGAGTACGCCGACGGCGGCTGGGACCCCGCGGCGATCGGCCTGCCCGCGGCGAAGGAGCCGGGCGTCACGGTCGCCACGAAGGTCTCGGACTGGTCCGACCCGGACAGCGGCGTCAACGGCGTCTTCGCGGGCGCCGTCGACCTCGGCACGAAGGACGCCGCGCCCCTCACGGCCGCCGTCGAGTCCCTGCGCCACGGCGGCTGCCGGGAGCCGAAGGAGGAGGAATGGGACGAGGGTGAGTGGAAAGGAGTCGTACGCACCTGGACGGGCTGCGCGGGCCACCGCCTCTCCGAAGCCGCGCTGGCCCCCCGGGACGGCGGCACGCGCGGCGCGTACGTGCAGATCCGCTGCGCGGAGGACGGGGACACCTGCGACGGAGCGACGAAAAAGGTACTGAACGGGCTGAAACTGGCCCCGGCGGGAAAAAGCACCGCACGGCCGTGAACTTTCCCCGGTGACCACGCATCGAAGAAGTACGTAAGCGGGCCGTACTCGGCGAAGCCCCCCACAGGACGCGGAGACCACCATGCGCACGACCACCGGGAAGACCACCAGGGCCCGCCGGGCCGGCACGACGGCCGCGGCACTCGCCGCCGCGGCCCTGCTCCTCACCGCCTGCGGCGGCAACGACGGAGGCGGCACGGACGCCGCGCAGAAGGTCGACAGCCAGGCGGCCCCGCTCCCCGGCGACCAGGCCGACCCCGGTGCGGGCGACGGGAGCGGCAAGGACCCGAGCACCCCCGCGACCCCCGGCGGCGGCGCGTCCACGCCGAGCGGGAACGAGAGCGCGAACGGCGGCGGCGCGAAGACCGGCGGCGGTACGAGTACGAGCGGCACCGGCTCCGGCAGCGGTTCCGACTCCGGCTCCGGCTCCGACGCGAAGCCCGCGGCGAGCGCTCAGTGCCACACCTCGGAACTCTCCGTGCGCGTCGGCGACAACCACCCCGGCGCCGGTCAGGAGGGCTTCGCGCTCGTCCTCACCAACACCTCCTCCCGCACCTGCACCGTCTACGGCTACCCCGGCCTCGCCTTCGTCAACGACGCGGGCGAGCAGGTCACCGTCGACCCGGAACGCGCCCCCGGCACCAAGGAACGCGTCTCCCTCGCCCCCGGCAAGAGCGCCTGGTCCCCGCTCACCTTCACCAACCCGCGCGCCACCGGCGTCACGACCATCACCCCGGCCGCGATCCGCCTCACCCCGCCCGACGAGCGCGACTACCTCAAGGCCGCGTGGAACGGCGGCCCGGTGAGCAACACCGGCAAGGCGAGCGTGCCGCGCGTGGGCCCGTTCACGGCCGGTACGGGGGAATGAGCGCGCCGGGCTCGTAGCGCCCGCCCGCGCACCTCCCCGGCCCCCCGTCGCCCGATCAGCCCCCTCCCGGACTGCACCCGGCCCGCATCCCCCCGACGATGGGGGGAACGGGCCGGTACGTCCCCACGCGATGGCCGCCCGGACCCGTAGCGGGACGGCGAGAGGCGGGCACGGTGACCGGAGGCGGAGGCGGAGCGACACCGCCCGGCGGCCAGGCCCCGAACGGCAGCCGGGCCCCGGAAGGCAGCCGGGCCCCGGAAGGCAGCCGGGACCGCAAGGGCGGCCGCGAGCCGGACGGTGGCCGGGCCCCCGGCGGCGGCCAGGACCCGGACGACGGCCACAGCGCCGCCGAACGCGCCCAGATCGACCACCTCAACGCACTCGAACCCCCCCGCCGGTCCCCCGCGGGCAAGGAGAAGGGCGCCCCCGACCCCACCTGGGCCAAGAACGACAGCACGCACGTCCAGGACCCGGAGCGCCCCCTCGAAGAACCCTTCCCGCAACCCCCGCCCCCGCCGCACCCCATCCCCTCCCGCGCCGCGGCCCTCCTCGCCACGGGCCACGAACTCGCCGAGACCGTCACGATCGACGAGGCCCTGCGGGTCACGGCCCGGCTGCGCGACGAACAGGGCTTCGACCTCAACGGCCAGGTCGTCTTCGGCGTCGGCGAGAACTTCCTGCACGCCGAGGGCCAGTCCGGCTACCGCGCCCCCGGCCAGACGGAGACCACCGGCGGACTGCGGATGCCGCTGAGCACCCGCCACCCGGCCACGGAGGTCGCGCACACCGGCCGCGCCGTCTGGCTCGAATCCCCCGAGGCGTACGCGCGCGGCTACCCCGCGATATGGCGCCTCACCCCGCGTCGGGGCCGCGAGGCATGGGCGTTCCTGCCGCTCGTGACCGGCGGCAAGGTCCAGGGCGTGTGGCTCGCCGCCTTCGGCGCCCCGCGCGTCTTCACCACCGCCGACCGCGCCCTGCTCCGTACCGCCGCGGCCCTCCTCACCAGCGCCCTCGAACGCTCCCGCACCGGCGCCGCCGAACTCGCCCTCTCGCGCGGACTGCGCTCCAGCATGGGCGCGGCGGCCGGCGGCGTCCGCAAGGGCCTGAGCGTCGCGAACCGCTACGTACCGACCGGCGGCGGCCTCATGGTCGGCGGCGACTGGTACGACGTGATCCAGCTGCCCGGCGGCAAGATCGCGTGCGTCGTCGGCGACGTACAGGGCCACGACGTGCACGCCGCCGGCCTCATGTCGCAGTTGCGCACGGCGGTCCACGCGTACGCGGCCGAGGGCCACGGCCCCGACGCGATCCTCGCCCGCACCTCCCGCTTCCTCGCCGCCCTCGACGAGGACCGCTTCGCGACCTGCCTGTACGTGGAGGCGGACCCCGCCACCGGCGTCCTCATGCTCGCCCGCGCGGGCCACCCGCACCCCGTCCTGCGCCTGCCGGACGGTACGTGCCTGATCAAGCACGTACGCGGCGGACTCCCCCTCGGCCTGCTCGGCGGCGCCAACGACTACCCCGTCGACCTCCTCGAACTCGACCCCGGCGAGATCCTGATGCTCTGCACCGACGGGCTCATCGAGAACGGCGGCGACGACATGTTCACCGGCTGGACCCGGCTGCGCGACGCGCTGACCGACTCCGACCCGGGCGACCTGGAAGGCATGGCCGACCGCCTCCTCGCCACGGTCGAGACCCCCGACCCGGAATCCGCCCCCACCCACGGCGGCGACGACATCGCCCTCCTCCTGCTCCGCCGCGACGCCCACCCCGAACAGGCCACGGGCACGATCCCCGAACGCCGCCTCGTCCTCACCCTGCGCCAGGACCGCCCCGAGGGCCTCGCCGAGGCGCGCGAGGAACTCCGCCTCCTCCTCCACGACTGGGCCCGCCAGGAGCAGGTCGACACGGCGGTCCTCCTCACCTCCGAACTCCTCGGCAACGTCCTCGTCCACACCGACCAGTCCGCCGCCCTCGCCGCCCGCCTCCTCGGCCACGCGGGCACCCGCCACCTCCGCGTGGAAGTCACCGACCAGGGCGACGAACTCCCCCACCAACAAGCCCCCGGCGAACTCGCCTCCTCCGGCCGCGGCCTCATCCTCCTCGACCTCCTCGCCTCCGCCTGGGGCGTCCGCCCCGAACCCGAGGGCAAAACAGTCTGGTTCGAACTGGAGGAATCGGAGGAGGCCGGCGGCCAGGAAGAGAAAAGCGAGGAGGAACTGCTGGAGGGATGGTGAGCGGGCCTCCCCGGCCGCGCCCCCGGCTCCCACGGCGCCACCGGGCCCCGGCCCCGCCCGCGAGGCGCCCCGCACGCCGGCCACCGACACCACGGCAGCACGACAACGAGACGGCGCCCAGCCCTGGCCAAGAGGGCTCGTGACTCCGCGTACGCGCGCAGGCGAGCCCGGGACCTCGCCCCGGAGACCGAGGGGGACCGCCCCACACGCGCGTGAACCCTTCGTTGCAGCTTGGGAGCCGGAGCCCTGGGGGCCACGGCACATACGCGCGGACCAACCCCCTTTCCCTGAGCCCTGCCGCCAGCAGGGCCACCCCGCATGCGCGGGGATCACAGAAGGTGCGCGGCCAGGAGGGGCGGTACCGCGGGACCACCCCCGCATGCGCGGGGATCGCAGCAGTTGACCTGCGACGTTATCTCGCCCGGCGGCAGTTTTTACGTGCTTTATCCACGACCGATCTATCGATCATGGGAGGCATTTCCTCCCGAAACATGACACCCGACTCCTCTCCGCCTTAACCCTGGTGACGATCTTTGTGGGTTCAGTGGCGCGGGCGCGGTCCGAAGCAGTCCGCTGCCGATCCGTATCACCATCCTGACGCCCGCCCGCCGACGCGGTCGGCCCGTGGTGCCGGCCCGGGTGCGTCCGGGGCTCTTGCGCTCCGTTGATGAAGCATGTCGGTCGGTGCCGCTCAGTGGAGAGCCCGGCGGGGGCGTCAGGACGCCAAGGTGATGAATGCTGAACATCACGAAGAAGGGCCCCACCTCGCGGCGGGGCCCTTCAACGTATTGCCCGGTGAGAGCAATGGCGGAGGATACGAGATTCGAACTCGTGAGGGGTTGCCCCCAACACGCTTTCCAAGTGTTCGCACGGGTGCCCGGATGCGTTCGTCAGGATCCTGAACTGCGGCGGATCGTTGCCAATCGGCATTGTGAACCCCAGCGAACGGAGGTGGATGCAACCCGGACTGCAACCCTCCTGCACCCCGGCCAGCGCCTCTCGTCGTGACCACGGCACGCCCACCTGCAGGGGCAACTGATCAAGAGCGGATCCGGTCAGCAGCTCAGCTCTTCAAAGCGCCGACGATCGCTGCCACAGCCGTCAAGAGTCCGGAAGCCGACGCCACAGCACGAAACCAAAGGTCGATCCTTCGGCGCTGAGCTTCGGTAGTCTCGTTGTCCAGAGGCCCGTCAATCTTCGACACGGCGGCACTCCAACCTTTCATTCGGGCTCGCACAAGCCTGATCACAGTGAGGCGCACCCCGTTCCTGCCGGTCCAGCGGAGGGAACGGGATTCGTGTTGTTCGAGTGAATCTGTCCGGATACTGGAACGCCAACTTCGCGGTCAGATCCGGCAGTTACCGGACGGAAGACAGCGCTCTGGCCTAGGCTTCTCTCCAGTCTTATGGATGCCAGCGGACGTGTCCGGACGTGCCCGGACGGTTCCGGACGGCCCCGGACACTCACAGACACGCGACGGGGGGAGCCTTGACGAACAGTCTCGCCAAGCAACTGAGAGACCTGCGGATTAGGGTCGGTAATCCTTCGGTACGGGAAATAGAACGCCTGCTGGATAGACAAGGGCGCAATCGCTCGATGGCTCGCTCTACAATTCAAGAAAAGCTATCGGGAAAAAGCCCCGCGAGGTTGCACCAGATACTTGCACTTGTGGCCGCAATTGCCGAATACGGGAAGCGGAATGGCACCCCGCTGACGCCACAGGAAGTTGACGAAAATACATGGCGAGCTAAATTTGTGGCAGCGAGTGGAAATAGTGACCCTGTCTCAGGGGCTGGAGGCGTCGCAGGTTCAGAAAATATAGGCGGCTCGCGCGTGTGGGATGCGACCCCTCTGCGGAATGCGGGAATGACGGATTTGCTTGACCTTATTTCGCAGTCCGAGGGAGCCCCGCTTGTCACATGGCTGCCGCACGTGGCTAGTGAGATGCATCGAGCACAGATGTCGTGTGAGAGTCTAATGGAATGGGCTGGCGCGGCGAGCCCGCAAGAAATTGTCCAGTGCATATCCGCGTTCGAAACTATCTTCCCTCTTCCGGAGAGAAACTCTAACGATCCATGGTCGGACTGGTCTCCTGCTAATAGTGCGACCGCTGGAACGTTGTTGAGAGTTGCAGCCAAGGCTCAACCACTAAGGAATTCTCCCGTCATCGTTGTCGGCCTCCGACGCGCTGACCTCGCTCGATACGTGGAGAAGTTCCTCACTAGCCTGGCTTGCTGGCACCTAGCACCCTCGCTGAGGAGCGCAGTCAAGAGCCTTCAATCCGCAGAGTTGAGTAGAGATGCGCAAAATATGCTGACGTACGTGGGAAGCAGTAGGAAAGAAGATCGCATCATAGAGGTGGTAACCCACTTTAGTGACTACGGTGAGCTTACAGAGAGGAATGCAATCCTTGAAGGAATGGCGTCCGACGGGCGGCGTTTCATGGTCGGGATGGATGAGATTGAAGACGGGGAGATGCGAGACGTTTTGATGTCTGCAATTCCATGGGCTGACAGGTCTGACTATGTCGCACTGCTGGAAAAGGCGGGCTACGGGGAGCTAGCGGCTAGAATTGAATTGCCTGTATATAGTGACGAACCCCCCTTCTGAAAAGGATGTATAGGCCCCCGGATGCAACCGCTGCGGACAAAAACAAGGACAACGGGGTCTGAGGGCAACGTTGTGTCTGCTTAGATATCGGCAAGCTGATCAGATGGCGTCCGGGCCGCAGGTGAGAGCCGTGCCGCCCCGGCGACGGCTCTCACGAGCGCCTCGCCGCGCTCAGTGGGCTGACGGATTGTTCCTCACTTGAGGTCTGCCGGAACCCAACCGGGCGGAACCTTCGGGAGCCCGATCAGGGCGTCGATGCCGAGCTGTTCCTGGAGCAGTGCTTTGAGTCCGCGCCCGTCGATGAGCTGCATGCGGCCGGTTCGCTGAGCGAAGTCCAGGCTGGTCTTCCCGAACCATGCGGTGGTGACGAGGATGCCTTTCGCGGCGGCCTTGTCGTGCATGACGCCGGCCAGCGCCCGGACGGCTTCCGCCGGGACCGTGTTCTTGGTGCGCTTGGCTTGGATGATGCACAGGCCACCCGTCATCGGATCTTCGTTCGTCGCGACGGCGTCGATCCCGTCGTCCCGTGACGCCTGGGTGACCCACGCCTTCATTCCGTACGCCTCGAAGAGGCGCCGGATGAGGTGCTCGAACTCGATGGGATCGAGCATCAGCAGGTCCGGCCTGCTGTCGAGTCCGGCCACGACGTCCACCTCGGGGACGAACTTGTACTTGCTGAGGTCGAACGTGACCACGGGTCGGACCGGTTCGAGGTCGTAGGGATGCTGGGAGACGATGGCATTGAGGCGGCGCAGACACTGGACCGGGTCGAGCATGGGCTCGTCCAGTACCAGGTCCTCGAAGTCCTCGCGACTGCTGCGCACACTGACCAGGCAGGGACGGATCGCCTTCCCGGTGGCCCGGTCCTTGCTCCGGACATGGCCGTTAAAGGCGACGACATCGACGAGTGACGGCGGGCTGGCGGCGAGCACCTCGTTGATGGCGCGCAGCGCCAGGCGAGCGACGAGCCGTGCGTACTGCTGCTTGACCTCCGCCTCTTTTCTGGGCTGCGGGACGACCGCAGCCGGTGCGGTGGCCTTGAAGCGGAACTGTGCGACTGGGGGCACGACCTCTTGTCCCGGCAGATCCATTTCTACGACCAGTTCGCGCGTCTCGGGTGCGAACGCGGCACGCCACTCGCCCCGCAGGCCCTCTGGATCAGGCAGCTCCGCCAGGGCCCCCTCGATCGCTTCGACCAGGCCGTCCGGTCCGCTGCTGCTGAAGGCGTCCTCCACGGCCGTCCGGTGACCGTACAGAACTGTCGGCCGCAGGAGGATCGCTTCGAGGGACTCGATCCGTTCCTGAACCTGCGTCGTACGGTCGATTGCCTCGGCCTTCAGCGCTTCGGTGCGCGCCAGCTTCGCCTGCCGCTCGGCGGTAGCCTTGGCTTTGGCGTCGTCTCGTTTGCGACGCTCCTCGTCCTGCTTCTTAGCGGTTTGGCGTTTCTCCAGCTCACGCTCGATCTGCGCGGCCTTGCGAGCTCGCTCCGTGTCCTGCCGTTCCTTCTCCTTCCGCGCACGTTCCCACTCCCGGGCCTGCTCCCGCTCCTGCTGCGTTCGGGCCCGCTCCTCGCGGGTCCGGGCCTGCTCGGCGGCGCGGGCCCTGCGGGCCTGTTCCTGTTCCAGACGTTTCTGCTCGGCGGCCTTGGCCTTCTTCGAGTCCTGGTACGCCTTCAGCAACTGTCCGGCCAGCGACTTCTTCCGTGCCACGATTCCCCTCTCGACGCTCGTGCCCGCCCTCAGATCTGCCCAGCCCGGTCAACGGGCAACCGGCAGGTTTGAGCTGCGAGCTCCCTAGAGCGCCCGGCGGGACGCCGTCGATACTGGGAACCTTGCGCAATGGGCTCTATTCTTCGTCGCCACAGTGCAGAATCGCAGCTCTGGCCGCCCAAGCCAGGATGCTTTGCCCACGCATGGACAGTCCGAGCCGGTTCCAGTGGAAGATCACGTGGTAGCTGAGCACCTGCCGCAGTCCGCGGTCGAGTGTTCCGTCCTGGACGCCGCGGGCGAGTGTGCGGCCGGCGCTGCGGAACGCGTCGGCCCACTTGGCGACGGGTGCCAGCGGGCCCCCAGGACGCAGCAGAGCGTCGCTGTCGGCGAGAAGTAGGGGGCGGATCTCCTGGGCTCGGGCGTCGAGCCGTTCCTGCGGAACGTCGCTGATGACCGAGCGGTGTTCCGTCGTGATGACGCGGTCCCAGACATCGCCCTGCTCGTACCACTCCAGCCGGGCGGCGCGCATCATGATCGTGCACAGGAGGACGGACAGCTCCCTGGGGCCGATGCTGAGGCCGCCGCACTGGTGCAGCTGCTGGATCTCTCGGCTGTCGGTGATGAAGAGGGCGTGCGCGGCGGTCATGCTGGTTGTTCCGCCGAACGCCGGAGTTTCAGGTTCATAGATGCTGGGCCACCAGCGTTGAAGGCGGCCTTCGGAGACGAGGCGGTTGAAGCCGTCTTCGATGGCCAACTTGGCTTCGTGCGCGGGCTGGACCCGTAGGCGCAGGCGCCAGCAGGGGTGTTTTCTGGTGTACCACCAGCCGTCGATCGCTGCAGCGGCCTCCGCCTCGCGCAGGATCGGCAGGACGTGCGCGGTGAAGGCGGTGTCGGCGTTCGACCAGTCCGTGAAGTGAAGGTACGTCTGCCACCAGTCGGTGGTGGCCGCGTGGCGGACCAGGGCTTCCCGGCCGGCCTGGTCGTAGATCGCGACCGCGTCGGAAAGGACCACTGGGTCCATCCGGTACTGGCGCGCTGCATCGGTGAGCGGCAGGCCGGTCAGGACGGCGAGGACGGCGTGCTGCGTCGGGCCCGGCTCACTTGTCTGGGTCAGTTGATCAAGAGACATGCGTCCCATCCAGTGCTCGGTGCCTGCTTCGAGGCGAACGTGGTGAGGGCGAGTGCGGTGCCAGCCGTGCCGTTGATCAGGCCGGGAGTCGAGGAGGTGCCAGGCTGGCCGGAGGAGGTGAGGGCGTGACCGAGACGGTCCGGGAGGATGCGCAGCCGTGCGTCGAGCGCGTCTGCGGCTGCGCGGTGAGCGGTCTGGCAGATGCCTGCCCATCCGTGGCAGAGGCCGTTGTCTGTGACCAGGTTTAGTTGCGCGGGGTCGGTCAAGGCCCGGTACAGGGCGTGCTCGTAGAACTTCTGGAGCGTGGGCGAGCGCAGGGTGAGCCCGGCGAGCTGGCCGGCCCGTGCGATGCCTGTCGTGCCGTAGCACCAGCTCGGACGGGTGGGGGCATCGTGGTGGGGGCGTCCGCGGTCGAAATCGCGCCGCGAGATGTGTTCGGGCCACCAGGGGCCGGAGTCACCGTGCTGGCACCAAGCGTCGAGGTGGGCGCAGATGGTGAACATGGCGTCCTGGTGGCCGGGGACGGTGAGGCCGCGGCGCAGGGCCTGGGCCAGGAGGAGGAGTGGGCCAGTGATGCCGTGCGCGGCACCGAAGTTGCCGTGTCCGCCCGGGAAGTGGGGGGACTCGCCGCGCGCCGGGTCGTGGCGGACCCACCAGCCGGGTAGCCCTCGCCTTTTGAGGGCGAGCGGCCGGGTCAGGGCGACGAGGTACTGCAAGATCCTTCCCAGGGCCGGGCCCTCGGGCTCGGTGCGCAGGAGGTAGGCGCCGATCCCCGTGAGGCCGTAGAAGAGGTCGTACTCCGCGAAGGTCGGCAGGTCTCCCCTGTCGATGCGGGCGAGCGCGGCGTCTACGCGGCGGTTGGCGAGGTCGGTGATGTGCTGGTGCAGGATCGTGCGCGCCGAGGCGTACAAATGCTGGTAGGCGGGAGGGACGGCGGTGAGGACGAAGCCGACGGCCGGGGCGCCGAGGTACAGGCCCGTCTGGTCGGCCGCGCTGATGGGCCCCGACGCCGCACTCGTGATCCACCGGTGGGCGGAACGCCAGGAGCCGCCGTATCTGCTGGCAATCTCGATGTGCAGCAGGCTGATTCCGGCAGCGCCGTCGGCGAGCGACTGCACCGCCCAGGGCTCCTCCGGGGGCGGGGGAGTGGGTTCAGCCAGATCGGCTGTGTGCTGCTCCAAGATTGTCGCGGCGGTGGTTGCCAGCGTGGTCATCGGGCCGCCATTCGATGCTGGAGGGCCGCTGTACGCACGAGCCGGATCGTGGTCTCCTCGCTGCGCGGATCGACGCCAAGAGCTCGAACATGGTGTTGGTGCAGCAGCGACCGGGCGACGTCGAGTGGATCACGCTCACCGATCAATGCCGTCCGGTAGGCGTCCACCCCGGCGGCGCGGGCCCGCCACGCTTCGGTGACCTGCGGACCCCCGGGGAGGGTCGCGAGCGCAGAGGCACCGTTCGGCCCGGTGAGTTCGAGCACTTGGCTGCGTAGGGTCCGGTCCAACCGTCCGGAACCCGTGGGGAGGTTGCACACCAGCCACTCTTCGGCCGCCGCAGCGTCCGGTGCCAGGTGTGTGACGAGGCGCAGGGCGCTGGCGGCGGCGAGGGCCTGCGGGGCGAAGGCGTCGGGGCGCTCGGTGAGCTGGATCTGCGCAAGGGCGGCGGCAGAGTCCGCGGCGAACACCTGGTGCGCGGCGTCCATGGCCGGCCCGTGGCCGAAGCGTCCGGTCTGCGGCTGGTACGGGGCCAGGGCGAGTCCGGACGCGAGTCCCATCGTGTGCAGGCTGTCGGCCCAGGCGCGGACGTGCCGTGCGCCCACTTCGTACGAGTCCGGTGACAGGAGCAGGGCGAGGTCGAGGTGCTGGTCGGCGTCCGGCCGGGCCATCTCACGGTGGCGGGTGAACCACCAAGTAGGCGGCTCCTCCCCGAACGCGGCGAGCAGGTGGGGGAGGTGGTGGCTCAGGATCTCGTCGTAGCGGCGAGGGTGGGCGTGGAGCTGCGCGAGAAGGATGCCGCCGGCCCCCGGGAAGTGCCTCCTGGTGGCCGTCGCCGTGGCGGGGAGTGGCCGGGGCACGAAGGGGATGTCAGGCTCCACCCGGCCCAGGGAGAGCCAGATCTCGTGCGCCCGCCCGATCCAGCCATGGGCGTCTGCGTCCGGTACCTCGCGCAGCTCCACGCGCCGGGCGTTGTCGAGATGGGCGCGAAGGACCCGGAGGTGGACCGGGTGGCACAGGTCGAGGGGGAGGCGCTGGTCGTACTCGATGACAGCGACCTGCATCGGAACCCGCAGCCGCTCCCGCCAGGCGGTGAAGGCGTCCTCCCACTCCTGCCGCAGGGCCTTCCGGCCGGGCAGGTCGTCGGCCATCAGCAGCCATCGGGCCTGCGTGAGGATGGTGCGGCGGTAGCGGACCCGGGGGAGGTACGGGAGCCGAGAACCGGCGCCGAAGTCGAACGGCTTGTAGGCGGCGTACCGCCCGTTGGCCACCTCTGCCAGGAACCGGGCCAGCGGCGGGGTCTGGGTTCCGCCTTCCAAGGCGTGCAGGACACGCACGTCGATGGGCCGGCCGGTGGAGAGCTGTACGAGATGGAAACTGCGCGGGTCGGCGGTTACGGCGATGTCGGCGAGCCGGATCGTCGTCTCTTCGTTCTCTTGGTGGCCGGACAACTCGATTTTGTGCGGCAGCAGTTGCGGCGTACGGGTGACGTTCTCGTTGCGGTGCCGACGCGGCGGGAACACCAGCTGCGCCGCGAGGCGGTCCGGTGCCCCGCGGTAGCTGGTGGCGAGTGCGTCTTGGTGCCCGGGCGGCAGGACGTGAGCGAACCGGCCCGCCATGCTGCTGCCGGGGCGGGGCACCGCCGTGAGCAGGAGGTCGAACGTGCCGCTGGACAGCGCCCGGGTGCTGGGGGCGTGGATCTCGAAGGCGGCCTCCACTCGTGGCACGAACAGCCGCTCGTCCGTTCCGGCAGCCTTCTCCAGGGCGTTGACCACGTCGTCCGTCAGCCGCAGTTCGTCGCGGCCGTCGAGGAGGACTTGCTGCATCAGCGCGAGCAGCAGTTCGTCGCGTTCGGTGCGCACCTTCAGGGCGGCTCCGCGTTCGGAGCCGATGTATCCGGCGGGCAGCCCGAGGCCGCTGTCGGCAACCAGGTCCATCACCGGCACCAGGGCGCTGACGCCGTACCGGGCCCGGAACCGGCGATGGTAGTCGCGCCAGTGCTGATAGCCGTAGGGCTGCGGGGTGGTCCGGTAAAGGGCTGACACGGCTGCCTGCGCTTCCGCGATCACGGCCTGCGGGAGCTGGATCTCGCAGTCGAGGGTGGTGTCAATGAGCAGCGGTGTCGGCGTGACGGGGGTGAGGGCACGCATCCGCGCGGCGGTGGCGCTCACGTTGGTGTCGGAGAGCGCCGGCTGGTGGGCGGATATTTCGTCGCGCAGCGCGTACAGCTCGTGGACCAGGTCCCGCACCTCCAGGATGCCGTCCGCGCCGTGCCGTTCCAGCTCGTGGCACAGGTGCTGGAAGGCGTCCACCGTGGTCATGGGCGCCCACAGGCTGGTGATGAGGAACTGCTGCTCGACCAGGCTTGTGAGAAGAGCGTCGATCTGCTCCGGGGCGGCCTGCGGGAAGACGTCGCGCAGGTGGCCGTGCAGATTGCCGTAGGGGATAGGGGTGCGGGCCGCGCTCATCGCGGCGGCCACCGGCCGGGCGTTGCGGACAGATATCTCGACCGGGGCCAGAAGGATGGCGTAGCCATCGGAGGGCGGGCCCGGCGCCACGAGCCGATCGCCCCGGGTGTGGGCGGAGTTGTTGGCGACGAGCGGGAGCCGATTCAGTAACGCGGGGGTGCGTTGGAGCCGGAGGACCAGATCGGTGACCCACTCGGAGTCCGGCCGCATCAGCACGCGGTGCTTATCGCGCCACCGCGCGGTCGCCCGGGGCCCGACCGTCACCGGGGCGGTGCCGGCGAACAGGCCCAGCGGGGTCGGCCGGTGCTGCCACCGCAGGAGGTAGGAGGCGGTCGATACGGCGGTGCGGCGGACGTGACGGGGCTCGGTCTGCCGGCCCTGGACGACTGCCTCGATGGCGTCGGACAGGACGGGGGTGGCCAGCCCCAGCGCGCTGCGGAAGGACTCGCGCTGCCAGATGCGGTTCAGCCACCCGCAGGTGACGGCCGTGTTGTCCAGGTCGAGGGTGCGGGGGATGTCTGCCGGCCCGGGGCTGGTGGTGGCGCGCAGCAGAGCGGCGCCCTGCCACTGGTAGTCGGCGACTGTTCGGGAAGCCATGGTGCCCTCCGTCTGGCGGGGCAGGTGAGGGGCCTGTGAGCCGGGCGAAGCACTTCGCCCGGCTCACAGGCAGGGAACGGCCTGCAATCAGGCCCAGTCCTCTGTGAAGGAGCCGTGGATCAGGCCGGGTCCTCCGTGAAGGAACCGCAGGCGGAGGCGCCGGTCGCGCAGGTGGAGCCGCAGCCGTCACCCGTCGAGCACATCAGCTTGCCGTACGCGTGCTCGGCGATGACGACCTTCACGTCCAGGGGCGCGAAGTCGTCGTTCAGGTCCGTCGGCGGGGCGGGCGGGGCCAGGGTGGCGCTCGTCATGTTCGTGCCTTTCCTCTTGGTGTTCGGATGGTGTGGGACGACCTGGCTCCCGGCGTTACGCCGAGGGCCAGGAGAGCGAGACCCGGCTGCGCACCTTGTCGATGACCCGGTCGGCCGGGATCTGGTCGTCAGGGGTGTCGGCCGGGTAGATCCGGATGACCGGGCTGGGGCCGCCGCGCCGGTCGGTCTTCCAGCCGCGCAGCACGTCGGCGACCTTGTCGGCGAACTGCTTCGCGTGCGGGCCGAGGGCGTGCACGCCGTACTCGATGTGCTTGTTGTCCCCGGTGCGGCGGGTGACGAGGTAGGCGAAGGTGTCGTCCTCGACGGCGGCGAGGGAGAACCGCTTGTTCACAGGGGCGACCAGCCCGGTGTCCAAGTCCTCGTCGACGGCCATCGTGCAGAAGCCCGGCAGGCTGATCGCCATGGCCATCTGGAGGGTGTCGATGAGCTCGGAAAGGCCGATGACGACGCTGGTCCACAGCTCGTGGCGCGGGAACGTGACGGCATTGTTCAACCGGTGCGGATCGCTCGGCAGCCCGTCATCGAACCTCAGCCCGATCTCCGGGGTGCCGTTGACGAGGAGGAGGTCTTCGCGGTGGGCGGTGGAGCCCTGCATCGGGACGAAACCGCAGATCCGCGCCGACTCGCTTTCCAGGTAGGGGCCGTGCTCGCCCGCGACCCGGGTGAAGGCGATCGAACGGGTAAGGCCGCGCATTCGCAGCGGCACCACAAGCCGGCCGCCCTGCTTGAGCTGCGCAATCCACGCCGGGGCGATGTCCCAGGCCCCGGCGGTCACCAGGACGACATCGGCCCCCTCGACGGGCAGGGGCTCGGCCGCGTCGGCGGTGAGGACGCGGACCTGGTCGTAGCCGTGTTCCTCCAGGAGCCACGACGCGCGGTCGGTGACGGAGGCGTCGATGTCCACGGTGACGACTGCGCCGTCAGGACCGACGAGTTCGGCGAGGTAGGCCGCGTTCAGACCGCCCGAGCCGATCTCCAGCACTCGCATTCCGGGCTTCACCTGCGCCTGCTCCAGCATCATGGCCTGGATCTGCGGGGCGGAGACGGAGCTGGTCTGTACACCGTGCTCATCGGTCTTGGTGATCACCGCCGCATACGTGTCGTACGCCTTGTCGAGCGGGGTGTCGGGGATGAACGCGTGGCGGGGCACTTTGCGCATCACGGCCTCGACCTGCGGGGAGGAGAGAGTGCCGTCCGCGCGCAACTCGTCCACCACTTTGTTCCGCAGGCGCCTAGCCTCGTCGGGCTCGACGGTCGTGTTCGTCATGAATGTCCTTCGGTCGGGCGTGTGGGGGAGATGCGGATCGGGTCGTGTGCCGTATGGGCAGGGAGATGGGGGCGACCGCACCCCGTTCTCCGGTCGGTTCGCCTTGGACGGGGGAGGCCCACGCCTGCGGGAAGCCGGTGCGCCCTGACCGGCTTCTCGGGTGGCAGGCGGTTGGCTGGAAGCGTGGATCACGCGCATCCCTTGATGCAGCCGGCCTCGATCAGCCCTTCGATCAGACCGGCGATCACGAAGCGAGACGCCCTCGACCGGCGGCTTCGAAGCCCCTGCGGTGCTCACGGCTCGTTCCTCGCACGAGCCTCGACCTCTGCCCAGGTGACCTTGCCCCACGGGTGGTAGTCGTACCCCCACCGCAAGCTCATGGCCGCGACCAATCTCAGGCCCCGGCCGCTCTCCGCGCCGGGGTCCGCCGCCTTCAGGTGAGGAGCGTTGTGTGAAAGGTCGGAGACTTCGATGCGGACGGTGCGGTCGACCGGACGCTCGACGCGGATCTTCGTCACCGTCGTCTCCGTGTGCTCCACGGCGTTGGCCAGCAGCTCGGTGACGATGAGCTTTCCGCGATCGGCCACGTCGCCGTCCATGCCCCAGACCGCCAGCACGCTGGAGATGAGAGCGCGGGCGCAGCTCGCCGACTCACGGACGCAGGGCATTTCCGCTGTGTAATGCGAGGCGCCGGTCGCGTGCGGTTGAGCGACGGTCATGGTCATGAGGTCTTCCCTCCGGCTGGGTCGCCGGTCCAGGCGAGCGATGCGGGACCGGGTCTTCCTCCGTGCCGCCGCGCCGAACTCGGATCGGCGGCCCATGACCAGTCAACGACCGCAGGACGCATCGCGACAGGAAGGAACCCGGGTTCGTGCACACCGACCAAGCGGAAGACTTTGCGACCCCATTACCCGGACTCTTGGCGGCTGTGTAATGACAGCGCTACGTTCGGTGCGTGGGAGGGAATCTCGTTCTTCGAAGCCGACTTGAACAACTTGGCTTCACACAGGAGGAGTTGGCGACACGCCTGAACGTCGCGCTCCAGGAGATCACCGGCCGTCCCGGCGACATTTCCTCCCGGACGGTTCGCAACCTGCTCAACGGATCAAGTCGGCGTCCAATCGGACGCACTTGCGCAGCACTTGAGCGTGTGTTCGGCTGCCGGGTGGCGGACTTAGGGTTCAGCGCACCCAGCTCCATGCAACATCCCCCGGAGGGTCCCGTGCGGCGACGCGACTTCATCGCATCCACCACCGGAACGGCAGCCGCGGCCATTCCCATGGTCGGACAACGGCGGTCCGTGGGCATGACGGACGTGGCTCGTGCCTCCGCAAGTCTGAACCAACTCATCGAGGCCGACGACCGTCAGGGCGGGCACGCCTCGTTGGCATCCTCGGCGCTCAAAGCGCGCGCCAAGGTGCTGGAGCTTCAGCAACGCAACGCCGGTGAACGCGTGCGTCGTGCGCTGTACGCACTCGCGGCCGAGTTCACGACCATCGCTGCCTGGTCGTGCATCGACCTCCGTGACTTGGATACGGCCCAGGCCTACCTGCACGAGTCGTCAACCTTCGCCGGCCTCTCCCAGGACCCGCCCACGAGCATGCGCGTGTGGGTCAACATGGCCATGCTCGCGTACCAACGGAAGAACTGGCCCGAACAGCTCGCGGCAGCGCGGGCGGCCAACGCCTCTCCTGCTGCCCGCAGGGACCCGTTCTTCGGCTCCATGGGCCGCGTCCGCCTCGCGCTCGCACACTCATCGCTGGGGGACCTGCGGGCCGCTCGGCGGGCCTTGGGCGCGGCACAGGAGAACTACCGGAAAGCGGCTGACGAGAGGCGTCCTCGATGGACCGCGTTCTACGGGCCGGCCGAACTCAACCACCTCGCGGCCATCGTCCTGAACCGCAACGGGCAGCCCGCCGAGGCCGAGGCGATGGCGCACCGGGCCCTGGCCAAGCTCCCGACGGAGTTCCAGCGGAACCGCGCGCTCATCACCTGCCAGCTCGCCTCGGCACAACTCCACCAAGGCGAGCCGGAGCAGGCCACCGCGACCGCGTCCACTGTCTTCGCGATCATGGAAGGCGCCCAACTGCCGGGACGAATGCGCACCTTGATCGGGGACTTCCACCGAGACCTGTTCCGGCTGGCGCCGTCGACGACGTACGCGCGCGACTGGGCGGACCGCATGCGAGACGAATGGAGCCGAACGTGACGAGGGCGACCGATCTGCGCCACTACGGAAAGGAAAGCCTCCCCGGGGGCTTCCGGCAGTTGCTGATCAACGTGCATGCCGACGCCTACGCGGATGCGATGGATAACGAGTTCCACCAGCGGTTCCCGTGGTTCGTCGATCACTGGTCGGGGATGGAGGGCTTCACCTGCGTCGTCGCCTTCGACAGTGACGAGCCGACCGGCTTCGCCTACGGGGCCCCACTCCAGCCGGGCCGTGAGTGGTGGCGTTCCACCGCGTTCGAGCCGAACAACGGGTACACCGCGACGTATGCCGTCTCCGAGGTGATGGTGCGCCCGCGGTGGCGGAAGCAGGGGATCTCGCAGCGGCTTCACGAAGCCCTGCTGAGGGAACGCGGAGAAGACCTCGCGACACTCCTGGTCGACGTCACCCACTCCAAAGTGCAGAACCTGTACGAGACGTGGGGCTACGAGAAGGCGGGCGAGCAGCAGCCCTTCGCCGACTCACCTGTGTACGCAGTCATGGTGAAGCGACTGCATCCCTAGCGGCGCCCGCCCGGGCACACATCACCTTCGCGCGCCCTGTGGACAAAAACCAGACAACGGCGCCCGAGAACGCGTTGAAGGGCCCCGCCGTTCCCGGCGGGGCCCTTCAACGTATTGCCCGGTGAGGCACTGGCGGAGGATACGAGATTCGAACTCGTGAGGGGTTGCCCCCAACACGCTTTCCAAGCGTGCGCCCTAGGCCTCTAGGCGAATCCTCCGCAGGAGACATTACATGAGCGGGGGGAGTGCTCGCGAACTCGATCCTTGCCGGTGGGATCGGGTAGGGTGGCGGGCAGCCCCTCACGTGGCGCTATCTGACTGAACTCCCCCAGGGCCGGAAGGCAGCAAGGGTAGGTCGGCTCTGGCGGGTGCGTGGGGGGCGTTGTCGTGCGCGGGGCCGTTTGTCGGTGGGCGCCTATAACCTCGTAGGTGTGTCGTCCCTCGCGCTGTACCGCCGCTACCGACCCGAGACCTTCGCCGAGGTCATCGGGCAGGAGCATGTCACCGACCCCCTGTCGCAGGCCCTGCGCAACAACAGGGTCAATCACGCGTATCTGTTCAGCGGGCCGCGCGGGTGCGGCAAGACGACCAGCGCCCGCATCCTCGCCCGCTGCCTGAACTGCGAGCAGGGGCCCACGCCCACGCCCTGCGGGGAGTGCCAGTCCTGCCAGGACCTGGCCAGGAACGGGCCGGGGTCCATCGACGTCATCGAGATCGACGCCGCTTCGCACGGTGGCGTGGACGACGCCCGTGACCTGCGCGAGAAGGCGTTCTTCGGGCCCGCGTCGAGCCGGTACAAGATCTACATCATCGACGAGGCCCACATGGTCACGTCGGCCGGCTTCAACGCCCTGCTCAAGGTCGTCGAGGAGCCGCCGGAGCACCTCAAGTTCATCTTCGCGACGACCGAGCCCGAGAAGGTCATCGGGACGATCCGCTCGCGTACGCACCACTACCCCTTCCGGCTCGTGCCGCCCGGGACCCTGCGCGAGTACCTCGGCGCGGTCTGCGGGCAGGAGCAGGTGGCGATCGAGGACGGGGTGCTGCCGCTCGTCGTGCGGGCCGGGGCCGGGTCCGTGCGTGACTCCATGTCCGTCATGGACCAGCTCCTCGCCGGTGCGGGCGACGACGGTGTGACCTATGCCATGGCGACCTCTCTCCTCGGGTACACCGACGGCTCGCTGCTCGACTCCGTCGTCGACGCCTTCGCCGCCGGGGACGGGGCCGCCGCCTTCGAGGTCGTGGACCGCGTCATCGAGGGCGGCAACGACCCGCGCCGCTTCGTCGCCGACCTCCTGGAGCGGCTGCGCGACCTCGTGATCCTCGCCGCCGTGCCCGACGCCGGGGAGAAGGGGCTCATCGACGCGCCCGCCGACGTCGTCGAGCGGATGCAGGCGCAGGCCTCCGTCTTCGGGGCCGCCGAGCTGAGCCGCGCCGCCGACCTCGTCAACGAGGGCCTCACCGAGATGCGCGGTGCCACCTCGCCGCGCCTCCAGCTCGAACTCATCTGCGCGCGGGTTCTCCTTCCCGCCGCGTACGACGACCAGCGCGCCGTCCTGGCCCGGCTCGACCGCCTGGAGCGGTCCGGGCCACCGGCCGGCGCGGGCGCGGGGGCGCCCGGTGGGGCGGCCTT